>NZ_JAUFQR010000001.1:615852-923778 GCF_030409875.1 Chryseobacterium tructae
CAATAAGTTTTAAATTTAATCTTTCTTTCAAATCTTCAAAAAGAGGCTTTCCGCTTCCTAAAGCAACAGGATGCACAGATATTCTGTAAACATCAATCAGGTTATTTTGAATGAACGTTTTAATAAGGCTAGCACCACCATATAGCCAAATATCTTTTCCACCTTGTCTTTTTATTTCTAAAACCTGTTCCACAAGATCGGAATGAATGAATGTTGCTTTTTCATCTTCCCTGTTTTGGCTTGAGAAGACAAATTTATTTTTTGAGTGAATGGTTTTCCAGAATTCCAGCTCTTCCGGCGCTGTATTTTCATCAGGCTGATAATTTCCCCATGCATCATAGCTTACCCGTCCATAAAAAATAGTGTCAATATTGGAGATAAAGCCCTCAAAATCCATGTCATCATCCATAATGCACCAATCGATTTCTCCGTTGGGGCCTTCAATAAATCCATCTAATGTCGTTGCTAAATCCAGGATAATTTTTTTCATGATAAGAATGAATGGTAAATAGGTATTAATATTTTTTCTAATAACAATGAAAGATAAGTATAATTTATTTTTCTAGAAAATCTTGGCAAACCAGCATCTTTATTGATTTTCTGTAACGCCTATCATCACTCCGAAATCTCCATCCGTCTGCATCCAGTTTTTTTCCGGAAGATACATTCTGGAAACATAGCCATCAAGATACAGTGCCTTTTTGCAGCCCAGTTCTTTAAAAAGCTGAGCAAAGCTATAGAAATTTACCTCTTTTTTAGACATCGCAAAAACAAGGTCTCCATTTTCCAGAATGCCAACACCATTCCTGATATTCAGGTTTTTAGAATCTTTTTGAAAGAGGGAATTTATTTTTCCATCAATTAAGAGCATAGGGCCGGATTGGGTGGCGTATTTGATTGATGTATTGTATTTATATTTTTTTGTTTCAGAAATTTCCGACTGATTGTTTTGGGTTAAATAAAAAATTCCATTAGGCTGAAGGTAGAAATTTCCGGAACCTTTTAATGTGTCTATGGGGTTCAGAATTTTGAAATTTTCAATATATAATCCTTTTGGTGTATTATTAGGGTCAAACATTCCTCCGTTCATGGCGAAAATTAATTTTTCATTGTTAGATTCCACTTCATTTTTGAGACTGCCAAGACTTTTCAGGATTTCATCATTACTGTTTTTCCAAAATAATCTTACGGTTTGCTTTTTAGGATTTACCTGATAGATGACAAAGTTACTTTTGTCCTGAATCTTTTCGCTGCAGGAGATCATGAGAAAGAGTAGAGGTATGAGAAAAGATTGTATCGTCATATAAATTTTCTGTGGGGTTTCAAAATAAGATTGAGAAAGCTTTTCTACTTTTTTCACGGATCAGTATCAAAAGTTGGAGATAATATTGTTTGTATTGATGGAATTTGACGCAAAGTTTTTAACATCTTATCTCATACTCTTAAGGGAGCAAAGAATGGAATCAATTTCATTGATTCTTTCTAAGCGAATGCATATCAACAAAGCTTCTTCAGTACCAAATTTAAATTTTTTAGCTTCCTAAAATAAAGCCTTTGAATTATTTTTCTTTGCGATTAAAAATAATCTTTTTCTTCGGCAAAAAAGTATAGATTTTGTACTGATCCCCAAGTTTTGCGAATGGTCCCTTTTACCCCTCTTTATTAATAAGCTTCCATTCTTTTTTTTGATACTGATACGTTAAAAATTCATTCTGAGCATTTGCAGAACCAAAGTTATACAAAACAGATATTTTTACGATGTTGTCAACATGATTGCTGAATGTAAGATAAATGGAGTGGGTGTTTTTTAGTGAAAAAGGCTTTCCAATATAGGGTTGATAAAAATATTTTTGTTTGTCAGTTCCTCCGTGAGTCGTTGATAGAATGTATTGATAAACTTCCTTATTGGGAATTCCCATTTTTTCATTGATGAAATAGACGGTGTTGTTCACTTCACCTCTCAATCGTTTGAAAATAATATTTTTATGAGTAATATCTCCCAATTGCTTAATTGTTTGGATATCCCAAAAATCATTTTCCCTATAATTAGGGTTGGTGATATTCAGATTATGATGGCATTCTTTCATGTAGTCAAAAACACAGCCTCCGGTAGTATTGATGATTCCAGTCATGATAATGATCAGGTTATCGGAAGGAATGTTATTCAGGTTAATATCTTTTAAGACAAGTTTACTTAATGTGCTGTAATCAATGTTATTTTTTTCTGCAGTGAGTTGATCATAGTATATTTTCCCTTCTTTATAAAATTCGGTACAGTCGGGGATACCCAATGTATCTTTTGGCTTTCTTTGTGCAGAAGAGAAGATACTGATCAATAAAAATAAGAAGGTAAGGGTTTTCATAGGTGCCCGGAAATTGTTAATCTACTTATTTTTTCAATAGGTTTACTTTTCTGCGAAGAAGCAAAATAATCATTAAAAATATAAGAACGACAATGATTGAAAAAAAGGCAGTCATTTTTAAACTTTTATTTTCACTGCGGATGTCAGAAAGTTCTTTCAGATGCCTTCCTATCATATTTTCAGTTACATTAATATCTTCATCAATAAGATCAACTGTTACTGTTGTTGGCCTTGGTGTTTTTAATTCAGTGAGGTAATCATGACTTAGTTGTTGCAATTCTTTTAATTCTTGTGGTGTGACCTGATCCAGTCTTTTTTGTACCAGGCAATGATCAGAATAGAGGAATCCGGTATCTTTACGAATGTAGGCGAATACCAAATATTTCCCTTTTTCGGAGAACAAAACATCACATGATTGAAGCTGAGAATGAAAAAGAGTAGCATTCTCATTATAGAAATTTTCATAAAAATCAGGTTTATATACCTTGCTGATTTTTACTTTACTCAATGTATTCTTGGACGTTTTATATCCATTCGGAACTTCTGAAACATCATAAACCTCACCGATAAAAACAAGAGTGGCACTATTAAAAGACTCTTTTATAGTAGGCTCATAGGCACATTTACAGGCCAAAATATGTAACGGAAGAAAAAAAGAAAGCAGGAGAAGTGTATATTTCATTACATTTTTTGGTTTACTGAGCATTTTTAAGCCCCATTTGCATATCCATAACCTTTTGTGGAGTATCTATGTGCTTTTCCAGGTCTTTTACTTCTAAACGGTTGGTTCTGCTTTTATACATAAACCCTTTGAAAAAATATTTTTCAACTTCAAGAGGGAATGTATCCGGATTTTTTTCCATTACAGAGCGGGTAAGATCATCAATCATTGTTTTTATTTCCTTCAACGAGTTTTGTAGTTGATCCTTCCATTCCTGTAAATCACTCAGAAAACCAACGATTTCCTCCTCTTTAATGTAGGCAAGCTTTGCAAGTTGCTTATCAATTTCCATGAAGGTCATTTCGTTCCAGTTTTTATTTTTTAACACTGGAATTTGCCATTTTTTCTGCTCTTCAACCCAATAATCTTTTGGGGTTTTTACCTGATGAATCTGAAACGACGGAAGTTCAATCGCTGTTAAATAATTTCCATGGCAGCTTCCTGTATCGATTCCATAGGTGTTGTTTAGGATTTTGGGATGATCTCCAACTACATGATGACCGTAGATAATAGGCTTTTCACCTTTATAAAATTCATTCCAGTAGGTGTTTTCGGGATATTTTTTCTCTAAATACCGATCTCCGGATGTGGTGCCGGATAAAACTTCTTCCTTTTGTTCTTGCAGTTTTTTATCATGTTCAAAAAAAGCATGAATGATGATGGCATCTTCTGTTTCGTAATAGTAATTCAGATTTTTTATCCAGTCAATAAATTCAGAATATTGTTCTCCGAATTGTATTTTTACAATTTCCTGAGCGTAGCTTAAAGTTCCGTTCAGATGTTTTCTTTCATGATTACCCATCAGAACGATAGAGTTCGGACGGTTTTTGAAATATTCGTAAACTTCTTTAGATTTATTGCCTCTATCAACGAGGTCTCCCAGGGAAATCAGCAGATCTTCGTCTTTTAAATTAATGTTTTTTGTCAGCGTTATGAGTTCATCATAACAACCGTGAATGTCTCCGATTACAAAGGTTCTCATGGTTTTGTTTATTGTTTTGCAAATATAATATCAATATATATTCCGATGGTATTATAAGTTTTAATTCTGAATTGGTGGGGAGATTCTATTTTATAATTTAAGCTAAAAACCATATCCTCCGAAAACAGTTCAAAAGATTCGGGTCCTAAAACATAAGGATATTGATAATTTTTTCCGTTTTTTAAATGTATTGTAAAGTTTTCCAGATCCAGATTAATATGATTGATCGAGCTGGTGGGGATATCCAGTAACTTTTCAAATTCTGTACTCTTCAGAAATTCCTGATTAATCGGATCGTTTAGATCAGCATCACTGCGAAGTTTTTTTTCCAGCTTTATGATTTTCCAGTTTCCGATAAGCTGATTTCTGTTTTTCTGAGCCTGTTCAAATTCGATGATGGTAGAATCGATATTCTCCGGCTGAAACTTTTCTTTGATAAACTTTCCGTAATATTCTTTCCCTTTTACTTCGATAGTGAGGCTGTCAATAAGCTTAATAGAATAGATATTTCCTTTAGCATCTGTAAACTGATTTTTCTGAATATCCAGGTTTTTATTAAGTACATAATTTTGCCCCCACCATGTAGTCTGAGCAAGCAATTTTCCATTTTTAAAATATAAAAACTCACGCCAATGATTGTTGTTTTTTACTTTTATAGAGTCGGAAACCCATTCTCCATTCAGAAAAGATAGGTCAGAATTTTTTTGGAAACAGGAAATCTGAAATATGGCGATGAAAAGAATGAGTACACTGGTTTTCATAGGTTATTATTTTTTTCAATGTACATCTATTTCTGTTATAAAATAAAAACCGTTCAAAACTTTTGAACGGTTTAGGTATTATATTTTTAGTTCTTTTTGGGGTATTTATTGAGTTTGCAGTCTTATCCAGTTTAGGATAAAAAGTAAAAGGAATATTCCTGCTATATAAAACTGTACTTTATTGACTTTTTTGGCTCCAAACTTCCAAACACAGATTCTGTCTATGATGATAATGAGAACCACAGGAATGAGTCCTAGTAATAAATAAAATCCTGCGAAACCATCTACTGCAGAAACACTGGTAAAGGCAGTATAGGAAAAAAATAATCCGATAATAAGGGATAATATCCCTAAAATAAGGAATAGAGTAATTTTACGGGTAGTTTTATGTGATGGCTGCATGATAGGTATTAATGAAATTCATCCTAAAATTATAATTTTTGCTCATAACCGTATTGTATAGCTGCTTCAAGGATTTCAATATTGATTTCTTTGAGATTTTTAAATTTTATACAATATCCTGTTATGTTTGCTTTTCCTATTTTGTCACCAAAGGTTTTGGCTAAGTAAGTTTTATCATCAATCCCCAAAATATAAACGGAAATACCAGTGGTATTGGCACTCATTCCTATTTGATAAAACTCCTTTGTTTTTCCATCAGCATATCGAATAGTGGATAACCCATATCCAATGTTAGGATTGGAAACTGTCTTTCCATCACTGTTTTTACCATCCAAAAACCACAATTTAGCATCTGGCATAAGCTTTTGGATGATTCGGTGAAGTTCTCCCATATCATCAGATTTAGATTTAGGCTGGCTGTTGATGTATTCTGAAATTTGTTCTTGAATGGTCATATCAATTTTGGTAATGAGGTCAATTTTGAAGGTGATATAATAACGAGATATTAGTCTAATAAGTTGTTATCGCGTAAATAATCAAAAATTATTTTATCAACCTCCGAGATTTTATCTTTGTCTGAATACTTAAGCCATTTCATTTCTTCAATTTCAGAATTTGTCTGTAATTCTCCGGAATATTCTCCCGAATAGCAGGTCATTTTTACAAGGATACCTTCATCGTGACTATGAGCCTGTGCTTCAAAAGTTCCTACATAATTAAGGGTTTCAGGATTTATGGTAACGCTTAATTCTTCACTAATTTCGCGAATCAGAGCCTGTTCATCTGTTTCTCCGGTTTCTCTTTTTCCTCCGGGAATATAATATTTGTCTTTTCCGTAGCTTTTTGTTGAGAGAATGGCTTTGTCTTTTAATTCTATCCAGGCAAGCTTGTCAATGATTTTGTTGGTCATTATAGTTTAATATATTTTTTTATTATTTACACAATTATTTTATAAATGTAAGGGTATTTCTTATTTCTTCCCCTTTTTCAAAATGGCTGTAATCGCATCCGAAATTTCAAATAGCTTTCCGTTATAATTATTCCCCAATAAAATAATAGTCGATTTTTCATTCAGGTCAGAAACTAAAAGAGCTTCATAGTTTCCGGCTCTTCCATCATGAGAATGTTCAACTAATTTTTTGTTTTTAAATTGAGCCTCTCCCAAAGAGGATTGAGTATCCGGCGAATTAAATTGTTGCCCCAATTCAAACAATGAATTTTCATTGATTAACTTTTTTGAATGAAGACAATTTACGAATTTTAGCAAATCTGTTGTCGTTAAGAAAGTGCCACCCACCAAAAAATCCGGTTTATCTTCTATTAATTTGTTATTAAATCCTTTAGCTACAAATTTTTCATTAATAATAGGTGTGATCTCAGACGAATTCATTTTACAAGGGTTGAAAATATTTTGGTTGACATACTCTTTGTAAGTCATTCCAGTAATCTTTTCAACAATAAACTGCCTTAGAAAAACATTGTTCATGTTGTAATCGTATTGAGTTCCCGGAACAAAATCAAGTTTATCGATTAATTTTAAATCATCAAAAACATCCTGATTACTTTTAATTTTTTTCCAGTTGACATTGGGAAGTCCACTTGTGTATTGTAATACATCTTTTATAGTCACTTCATGAGCCCATTGAGGTAATTCAGGAATATATTTTGAAATATGATCCTCAATTTTTAATTTGCCTTGCTCTTGCAATTGCAATAAGGCTACGCCACTCAATTCTTTGGTAATAGATCCAATATTGAATCTGTAATCAGGGGAAAGCTTTTTCGTTTTTGTTGCATCAGTAAAACCAAAGGAAGCGTTGTAAATGATTTTATTATTTTTCGAAACTAAAATATTTCCATTAAAAACTCCGGATTGATTTGCGGATCTCATTAAAGAGTCTATTTGTGCGACTTGCTTTTTCTGGGCAAATACAGAATTGGAGAGAAATAAAAAAATGGTAATTAATAAGGAGATCTGTTTGTGATAGAGCATATTGGGTTTTTGTTGATTTATTAGTTTTGTCTTGTCTTGTCTTGTAAAAGGTGATGTTTTATCTGAATATATCAAGAACATCAATAAATTTCTTTAGGACAGATTTATTTATTCTTTTGTCCGGGCAGTTTTCATAGCAGTCCAATAATGTTTTTTTCATTTTTTATTTCTGATAAATGGTGATGGGTATATTGGTTCTTAATCCCCATGCGTTTGCTGAGCTGTTCTCTTTATTAAAAAGTAATCTTTCATCAATTTTAGAAATGAATTTTTCCCAGCCGTGCATAGAGTCATTGATGATTATTTTTCCGAAGAAGGTTTCAATCAATAATTCTGTATGAATGTTTTCCAAAACAGAAGTTTTCTGTACGGTTATTCTAAGGATTTCATACCATTCAATCATGGTAATGAAATCGTTGTTCCAAATATAGAAACCGGTTTCAGTATACTCGAAGATTCCATCGTCTTCCGATGTCTTTAGCAGAGTTTTATGCTTACGTTTATTTTTATCCGGATTTTTATCTGCGTTTTTCACGATCAATGCAAATAATGAACACCCCAAAAAGTAGAAACACAACCATATAAGGATGCTTTTCTCAACCTTAAAGATGAGGATCGTAAAAATAACGAGTAAAACAGTATTTAGTAGAATTAATTTTTTGGTTAAAGTCATATGCTTAATTATTGACTATTATTAAGTTTCCCAGTGCTTTTAAAATGGTAAAACTATACAAGAATCCGTATTTTTTCTTAAAGATTTCCATAGATTACAATATACTCTGAATATATTAATTTATCATTGAGCCATTCAATCAACTCAGCTTTAAATTGTGCGGTTTTCAATTCATCTGTTTTCATTTGGCTTATTCTATCGATAATTATTCTACAGGTATTTCTGTCAAAATAATTATGTCCGCAAGTATCAAAACCATCCTCCATATACCCGTTCCAAGGGTTTATCAAAGGGAACACAGCCTTAAATTCATTGATGACATAATCAAAATCGGCGGTAGGAATGAAAGCATCGTTTCGCTTGACTGTTTTATAGTGCTCACCATCTTTATTTTCTGGCCATAGAATAAATCCAATTTCATTTCTTGGCGAAGGATTATCCCTTGTCGTGATAATTATGGGTTTTGAATTGATTTTTTCAATCGCCTTTGTAATATCATATTGGCAGAGTTCATAATTTTCTTTTGCTGTATCAAGATCACATGCTGTTGAAACACTGATCTCACTTATGTTATTATTGTGAAATTCTTGTTCACTGGCATTGATATCACCATTATTTTTCTTCAGCAGTTGTATGGCAACACTTAATGGAATTGTAATTTTATTTCGTAGTAATTTTATTTTCTCACTGTCCATTCGATTGTGTTATTGCTTTTTGAATTCGAGATTTTTCCAATATTAGTTTTATTTCTTCTTGATGGAAAGAATCGAGCCACCGTAAGGGCTATCCCCCAGACTAGAAATCCTATTAAAATACTGAATAGATAAGCATTTGAAGACGAGAAATTAAAAACTGCTGGTCGCCCAAGTCCATTAAAAATAAGGATACCCAAATAAATGATATTATAAATTAGGGTAGAAGTAGCAAATGTAACGGACTTTTTAATTTTAATAATGAGTACAATGAGGAGTGCCGCCACTAAAGAAATTCCAGCTGCAATCATAAGGCCGAATGGCATCATTCCAAATTGACCTCCCGGCAGACGGGCAATGTCAATATAGCCGATAAAAATCAAAATATTGAGTAGAGCCATTAGAAAATAACTTTCCAGTATTTTTTCTATTTGTTTCATCTGATTTTGGATTCGGGTTGTGTTTTATTTTTTATAGTGTTAGTATTGATCAATATAGCAATACTCGAATTGAGCTTATTAGTTTTGTTTTTGTAAATTTAATTAAAATAGTTTGTCTTTTTTCGAAAATAAAATGAACACTCCTGTTTTGAAGAAAAAAATACCACTCTGTAAAACAGAATGGTATCCTTAAAATTTATTTTTCTTCCATTATCTTATCTTTTTCCTTTTGGAATTCTTCTTCGGACAGAACACCTGAATCTTTTAATTCTTTAATCTTTTTCAGCTTGTCATATTTTGTTTCTGAATTTAGATTTTGAGATTTTTCTTTAGAGAGAAATTCTGCAGGAATGATTAACTCACCAGATTTAATGGCATTCTCAAGATCAATTTCATAGTTCATAAGGCCACTTCCTATTTTAGCGTAATACACAAAACCATTTCGTTTACTGCCTCTGGGCATGATCTTTTTTACCTTGAAAGTCAGTCCTGAATTACTTCTTTTAAAGGAGTTTGCCTGATTAGCCAATCCCTGATAACCTGTTGTTGAGGTATAATTGAACATTGAAGAGGCATTGGTTCTGATAAATTTAAAATCACCATCATTCATAGAGCCTGTCCCGATTTTTAAGTCTAACCCTTCGTATACTTTAAATCCTGTAGAGGTTGTTAAGGTATCGTTCTCAAATGTTGGAGCTGTTTGAGCAAAAGAAACCCCAAAAACTAAAAGGGTCAATAGAAATACTAGTCTTTTCATTGTTTTATTTTTTAATAATCAAATTGATCGTCAAAAGTAAAACAAGCTGTGGGAGCTACCTTACGGGAATCCTTATCTGTAAATAAATTATATCAATACAAAATATCAGCATCCGAATCTATAAGAAATAAGGCTTCAGAAAAAGTATCTGCAATCCATTCCGGTGTTTCATCATAATTTTTAAAAACTCCTTTTTTTCCTTTCATAAAGCCCATCTGAATTGAATTGATCAAATAGTCGGCAAATACAATGAAGTTCTTATCTGTTTGGTTATGATATTCTTCCTGAATTCTTGCTAAAGGCCAGATTGAAAACATATTCCTTGTCCAATCCCAATCCAGAAAGCCGTCCAATTGTAAATAAAATTCTTTAAAATCATCAGGAAACGGGAAGTTGATCATTTCTTCTGTTGCTTTAATGGACTCTTCTGTTGCAGGCGGGCTCAATTTTATGTTTTGATTCGCCCATGTTTCTTTAATCTTCTCGATCTTAATAATAATCATTCCAATGATATCGACTAGAATTGATAATAATTTATTTTCTATTTAAAATAAAGGTTCTCCGTTGAGATCTGTTGTAAGGACTTCACTCATGTAATCAAAGAATGGACGCATGGCAAGCAACGTTTGTACGACTTCCTTTTGGAAATTTTCTGAGAAAACTTCTTGATCAGTAAATTTTCGCATGACGATGTATTGTTTTTTTCTGATAAGCTCTATAGCCGGATGATTTTTATCAAAACCTCGTGGAGCTGTTTTTACAGAATCCCCTTTGAGTTCTCCGAAATAGTTGATAAAGGTTTTATCAGAAGTAATCTTTTCGATTTCTTGTGTACCAAGTTCAAATTCCTGGCGGATGCGGAGTAAATCTTTGGTTTCAGGTCCCCAAAATCCACCGCCTACAAAACTGTTTCCAGGTTCTAGCTGAATATAATATCCACCTCTCAGCATTGGTTTTGAACGAGAATACCCCACACCAAAATTGGTTTTATAAGGCGTTTGATCCTTGGAAAAACGAACATCTCTGTAAATCCTGAAAATATGAATTCCTTTTAATTTGTCATATTCCTGAAGTTCAGTATAGATCTGGTTAAAAAATACTTTGTTTTCTTTTACGACCAAATCATATTCAGATTTGTGACTGGCAAACCAGTCCCGATTGTTGTTCTTTGTTAATTGGGTAAGAAACTCAAATGTTTTTTTCATAATGTTATATGCAGAGACACTTTTTAGTTTTGAAAATATTGATTTCAAAGTTAAAAACCTTTTATTACTTTATCTGTATTGTTATGAGTTAAATGTAAATATTTTTAACCTATAGTTTTTTGTAAGATTGTAGATCACAGAAAGAGTATTGGCGAAGAACTGTCTTCTCTTTCAAGGGTATTGAATTAATTCTTAGAAACTTTAAATTCTTTTTTCCAAACCAGATCTATGATCAATCCTAAAATGACAAACCCAATACTTGAGTAAGGAAAACTTGTAATCGCTTCAAAAATGAGTTGACCATCACTTTTGAAATTCAAAAATAGAGCCCAGTATATATAAAATCCTAGTGGATGAATAATAAAATAGAAAATAAACATGGCCAGAACTATTTCAGCCCATTTTAAATGAAGCCCTTTGTTAGCAATGTTTTGGGCTGCTTTTAATGTTAGGAAAAGGAATAGGATTAAGAGTAAAACAAAAATTAAAATTGTTACTTTTCCTACATTCCCATATGGATCTTTGTTTACAAAATTTTCTGCTATTAATTCTATTAGGCTTGCAGGTATAATCGTAAAAATAGGAACAATGTAAGTGAATGTTAGTAAAAAAGAGAGCACACTAAAAATCAGTCCGATTTTTAGTCCTAAATAGGTATTGTTCGCCTCGGTTTTCATCATATTATACAGTATTGGAGTGTGAACAACATTGAATGGAAAGCTCTATTTCGATCACATGGAGTTTATAACCCTGTTATGAACTAAAATACAAAAAATGAATCGATAAATGCGGAAGAATTTTGAATACTATACTTTATTCGATGATTACCCATATGATCCTGTGAAATATATTTTCATTAAGTTTTTAAAGCATTTTTTACCACTTCAGGTAAACCCTCTTTATTTTGTACCCTTTCGTAATATTTTTGAGATTTTTTGATCAATTTCTCATTTGAATTTTTTATTCCGATTTGCTTCAGACTTAATGCATAGCATCCATTAAAAGTATCATCCTTTTTAAAGTTGGATTCTGCCTTTTCAAAATAAGGAATAGCCTCTTCATATTTTTCATTTAATGTTAACAATACCGCTTTGAGGCATTGAGTATCTTTGTTTGGTGTATTGTATTTACTTTCGGCAATATTTATATTTTCGAGTCCGTTTTTATAATCTTCTATAAATAAAGAGGTAAGCCCAATTCCATAATACCCTTCAGGACTTTCAGGAAAATATTCTGTCATTTCCTTGAATTTCTTTCTTGAAAAACTCATTCTTCCGACTTTCATAGCGAGAGTGGCAAGATTCTGTTTAAATTCTATGGATCTGTTTTGAGCAAGGCTGTCTGCCGCATGATAGAAAATAACCGCTTTATCCTCTTCATTGCTCAGTCTTAAAGTATAACCGGCCCAAAAATAGGCATCACAAAAATCGTTATCCTTTTCTATAACTTCTGCAAAGATGTTGAAAGCAGCACCAAGATATAACTTCTGTTGAACAGCTCTTATTCCCAAAGGATATATTTTATTGACTCTTTCATTATCCGGTTTTTTACAATAGGTTCTTTTTCCTAAAAAATAATCGGTTTGATTTTGCTGAGCCTGAATGTTTATCAGACACAACAGGACTGATAAAAGCAATATGATTTGTTTCATGGATAAGTTTTTTGTCAAAAGAAGAATATAGGCTACATAAGATAAAGGTGAAACTTGATTTCAATTTTTTGACCCCATATTACCGATATTTTTCGCGAACTAAACTAAGAAAAAAATGTGAACAAGTAATGGAATGTTTTTAAAGAGACATTTTTATTTGCACAAAGTCACGATACTTTTTGCCGTGAGAATTTCATAAAACAGAGGTCTGTATATATTTTACCTTATTGTTAATTCGTGATGGGTGATGAGTTGATTTGCATTTTTTAAAATAATTCCACGGGTATGCTTTTCTGCTCCCAGTTTTTTCTCAATATAATTTTTAAGTTTCCTTTGATCAGAGCGAATGAGTTTCCAGTCTAATTGATGAGCTTCTTTTTCGTGATCCGGATTTATGAAGTCTTTTGCTAGAGCCCCTTTTTCATTAAATCCCATACACTGTGATGCATTGAGAAACCCATTTTCTATTCCGCCGAAATATAGCCTTTGTATTCCCCAGCCTGCACTTGCATATCGAAACGTGTGTCCATTACAATATTGAGGATCTAATGTTACTTTTTGAACGATATTTTTTGTTTTATCCAACGGATTCCAAAGTCCAAATGTAACATTATACTGTTTGCCGTTTTCCAAATCGAATTTTTCCGAAATTTCAGCAGTCGAAAAATACTGTTGTAGTTCTTCTCCAAATTCAGAATAATGATCAAAAACCAGGTAGTTAGTTTCAGAAAATATAAAATCCAATAGTAATTTTTTATCTTCAATGGTTCCGAAAAAATCTGTTTGCATACTGTTGTATTGTTGGTAATATTCAAATTTACATATTGTCCTAATAATATCTACACACAACTATGTTACCATTATTTTATTTTTTCGGGATGTTTTTTATACCATTTGTATAAAGCTAAGCTTAATAATAGAGGCATAATGATTCTATCCGTAATTAAGAAAAAGAATAATCTAATGATGTTGAACTCTGAAAGTATATCTATGAGTAATAAATAAGGATATTTAATAAAAATATTAAAAGGCTCATAGCTTGGAGCAGAGTTGTCTTCACCATTAAGGAGATTTTTTAATCTATCGATCGTATTATGAGCAACGATTTTGTCTTTTTCATCTATGTAATAATATTTTATGTATCCAACAAAAAAGTTAATATGATAAACAATGAAAATGATTGCTAATGATGCTATTATCAATTTCCCAAGTTTTAATTCCTTACTTTCAAGTATTATTTTTTTTAGTGCAAAGTAGAGGGTCAAAATATAACTAAGCATTAATCCATACCAGTAAATGGAAAATAATAAAGCATTCTCTTTTGAAAAGTTTCCTAAATGGAAATAGCGGTAAAAGAAAATGAAAAATTGAGTTAAAAGAAATAAGACTAGCGAAAAGAGAATTACATTTTTGATGTAGATTTTATGTTTCATTTGCATAGTGTGCTCTAGGGCAGAGTTATTAGTTTAATGTTATTGGGCAGTAAATTTAAATAAAATTAGTTTTAATAAGACCTGATTCATTTTACTGACTTAAGAGAATCTTACCTATGGTTCTTAACTTAATCTGATGATACTAATTTGATTTTTTAATTGTCATCCATGGTTTCCTTTTCTTTCAGTTGTTACTTTTACCAAAATTTCCACCACTTATCTTTAGGTCTAATGGGAGTAGGTTTTGATGTGTTACTAGCTTCAGTTGTATTTTCTTCTTTTTGAGAATTATCAGAACTATCTAGTTTAAATTGGGCTATTAAGTTCAAGTAATCATCTTGAGCTATAATGTCTATGACAAATTGTTTTTCATCTATTTTAGTCAGTAAATTAAAATTTTCTTTGATGAACTTTTCGTAAGGGATTTTAGCAAAATCTTGTTCATGGCGTAAAATGATAAAATCAGCAGGTTTGATGAGTTGACGAAAGCCGCTTTGGATCAGCAAAAAAGTCCAATTTTCTAGAGACTTATCGTCATTTTCCATTTCCATTTTTGTAGGAAATTCAATTTTTTCAAATTCGGATTCTAAATATTGATTTCTTTTAATTCCATTTATAATTCTATCTGCCAGGATATCGATGGAAGGATTATCTTCAGAATATTCCTTCAAAATTTCTTTTCCAAAATAAAATGGAATGTTATACCCGTTTAAAATAATAGATGAATCGGGATTTTTTTCTATTAAGCTTTTCAAAACCTCAATACTTAGGGTTTTATTTTGCTTAGCCCATTCTAAATTAAAATGGCTGGGGAAATCTTCGATTGTATAATTGCCTTTGTCTGTTTCAATTTCGGAATTATTCAACTTAGCCAGAGCTAAAGCTAATTTTGATGCTAAAAAATAATCCTCACCTGAACAGCCTGTATTTATTTCAACCCAATACTTATTTTCTTTGTCTTTCAAATTTACCCCACGTGTAGAAAATTGAGGAAGAAAGAATGTAGAATGGGTATTCATATCATGATGAATATCAATAGTGGGATGATATTTAATTTCATCAATTTGGAAATCAACTATATCAAAAACATCTTTATAAGTAAGGTTATTCTTTTTATTAATTTGAAAATTATAACTCATGGTTAAGGTATCGTTTTATTAATTATTTTCCAGGGATACTAAAGTTGAAAAATATAAAAATTCAGCTGTTGTCAGAATCCATAAGAATTGTGATGAAATGTCCCGGAATTCTCAAATATATGAAACTTTATAATTTTGAAAAATGTGTTATTTAGTTATTTTTATGCTATAAAAATGCTAAAATATGGAGTTCAATATTTACCGTATTTAAATAAAAAGCCGCCTCATAAAAAAGCGGCGGTTGGTATATTCAATTGTTATTTATTTTCTGCCAACAATTTTAGAGAAATCAAATAATCAGAATCAAACTCAATTCTTCTTACTTTGTCTTTCACAAACTCTCTGTTTCCTGTCCAATTTGCATTCAGATCATACAATTTTTTTTTCAGTAAGTTTTTTTAATTTTCCAGGATATATGACGTTATCTTTTTTCTTAATCAAACTAAAAATACCGAAATTTTTATTGATGCTATCGATTATTGAATCAAAGCTTTGCAGAGGTAGTTTATATATTTTTTTATCAACTGAAATCCCTTTAGTTTCATTGCTCTTTCTACAAATTCAGTTTCATCGTTGGACGTAATTTTTTTGATATTATGATTTTTTACAGCGGAATATCCATCCAGAATAAAATCGACAGGATTAGATTTTAGCAAAATCCAATCTTTACTGTAATTAATTAAAATTCCTTTTTCAGACTCTTTATCTTCAAATTCAATGATGATAAGTTTATTGAGTAATTTTTTCATTGATATGATTTTTTTGTTCTATAGATAGTATTAAAGAATGATGATATTCATGCGATTGAAGGACTTTCGAATTAAAAATCGTCCTTCGCTCTCTAAAGTCTTCTGACTTCGGGTTAGTTATTTATTTACACAAAGTTGCAAGATTTGTAGCATCAGGGCTATCCTTTCATCTTTTATTTCAAATAAATTTGTTCAAGAAGTTCAATTGACTCTGTTTCTGTTAATGGATTCTTTTTTTCGATATTATTGGTTAGGTTGAATGAAATCAGCTTGTTATTTCTAACCGCATATAATAAATATGAAGTAAGGTTCTTATGATCATTCTGAGGCTTATCTTTTAGGGTAATTTTCCAGATAATATAATTTTTTTCTTCATTTCGTTTTACTTCAGAAACATCAGCTTTTACTCCATTTGAGGACGCCCAATAATCATATTCCCATTTGTAAAATGCATTCAGCAATTCTTTTTCTGTTAAACCTTCTTTATAAAATTCAAATTTTTCAGGCTTTCTAACTGAAACTGACAAAATTATTTTTTCGGCTTTATTGCTTAGGTAAAATTGGCCGGAATGTTTAAGTTGATCTTTATATTCCCATTTTCCAGGAAACTCAAATAATTCTCCATTGATTTGAAATGGAGTCTTTTTTTGTGCAAAAGAAGAGGCTGAAATTAAAAAAAGAAGTAAGATTGAACAAAGTTTAAAGTGTAATTTCATTTTGAATATAGCGTTTTATGAACAGTTGGTTATTAATTTTTTTTTATTTCTGAATCTCACTATTGTCACACGATACAAGCATGCGGTAGCGAGGTATTAGTGATATTCTTTTATTTTCTGTAAAATAACAGAATCATTCTTATTCGTATTCTTTTCAAGGAGGAGATCTAAAATTTCTCTATATAATGCTCTTTGTTTTTCATTTGGAGCGTTCATAGGGTTGATTTGAACTAATTTTCCATCGGAATATAAAATAATAATATTGGTTGACATTCCATCCATTGCCGGTTTTAGATCTTTATCATTAAGATCTTCTGATTTGAAGGAGTCTGATATCCGTTGAATTCTTTCAATATCATTGTCAGACAGCTTAATTTTGAAGGGCTGCAGTTCTGGTCTTTCATTGATGTATTCCAGATGCTCTTGTTTTTCTTCGATACTCCATTTTTCTCCATTTTCTTTTGAAGGAGGAGGAGGAGGAGGAGGGTTATAGGAAACCGGACTGTAAAAAATTATATATTTATCATTAAAATTTAAGATGGTTTCAGCAGGAAGATGAAACGTGGGATAGTATCCGATTTTGATCAGAACGGGTCTGGGCTTTTCAGTTTTGTTATTGTCATTTTTCTTATTACAGGAAAATAAAAGAGCAATACAAAATAATAGCAGTGTAAAGTTTTTCATCTATAAAAATGCATGAGAGTTTTTTATTGAGTATAATTTCCCGAAACAATATTTTCTTCCATTATTCCAACAATCTCAGAAACAGGAACGGTGAATATTCCTGCATCTCCTTTATCAAATTCTTTCTTCCAAAAAGAATATCCGTCCATTTCAAGAGAGTCTGGTTTTTGTCCGGTTTCATTTTTCAGGCTGGTAACACTTTTATCTAATGCTTCTTCTGATATAGGAATATGAGTGAGACTTTTTGCAAAACCTGTAGAACTAGCAGGGTTTTTCATCTTCAATCCACTGATGGAAATGTGAATCACTTTTCCGGTTTAGGATATTCTTCAATTTTTAGAATTTTTAGAGTTGAATTTTCTTCCGTGGGGCGAGTTTTGTAATGCCATTCCTGGCCGACATGGTATTTTACATCATTGTTTTTACAGCTGGAGGAGAGTAAAAGAACTGCCGCGATTAAGGAAATTTGTTTAATCATAAATCAATTGATTTGACAATGTGTTTATTCAAAATGGTTATTTTCTACTTGCTGTTTGAATTGCAACTTGTATTATAAAAATCTAACAAAGGAAAAGGATCTTCTTTAAGAATTATTTTTTTTAATGATTTCTGCACATTCAATTCCAAATAAATGGATATTTACAACCTGTTCCTGTGCAGGTGCATTTTCATATTTATCTTTTAAAATTGTACTTCATTCTTGAATTTCCATGTTATCTATTTTATAAATTAAAGTTTTTAAATTTTAAATTGCTATTACAGCTTTATTATAGTATTCTTATCTGTTTAAATTAACAAAAAAAAATCGAATACTTTTCTTGTTTTACATCCATATTTTAATTTATTTTGTAACCAATGTATAATGTTTTATAATAGGGTTATGAGTGAGTATCTTACGTTAGCTGAAACAGCAGAATTGTTGGGTAAAAATAAAGAAACTTTAAGAAGATGGGATCGAGAAGGTAAACTTTCTGCAGTACGTGAACCCATAAGTAACTATAGAGTATATAGAAAAGAGGACGTCGAAATATTGTTTGCTGAATTTTTTAAAAATGAAATAAATGAAACATTTTCAAACTTTGTAGAGCCTAATCATGAATATAAAGTGTTAGAACTTTTTGCAGGAGCAGGAGGATTAGCTGTAGGTCTTGAAAAGGCTGGCCTTAAATGTGCTGCCTTAAATGAGATTGATAAGTATGCCTGCCAAACTTTAAGGAAAAACAGACCTCATTGGAATGTCCTGGAAGGAGATATTAAAAATTTTGATTTTACCGAGTATAAAGATCAAATTGATGTTGTAACGGGTGGTTTTCCTTGCCAAGCTTTTAGTTATGCCGGAAAAAGATTAGGTTTTGAAGATGCAAGAGGAACATTGTTTTATGAATTTGCCAGAGTTGTTAAAGAGGTGAATCCTCCTATTTGTATAGGTGAAAATGTTAGAGGTTTATTGAATCATGATGGTGGAAAAACACTTGAAGGGATGAAATCTATTTTAAATGAGATTGGCTATAATGTAGTTCCTATTCAAGTATTAAAAGCCATCAACTTTAAAGTTCCTCAAAAAAGAGAAAGATTAATTTTGGTGGGAATCAGAAAAGATATTGAAATTCAATATGAATATCCAACGCCTTATAAAAAAATATACAATCTTTCAGAAGCCTTAAAAAAAGGAGAGCTATTTGACTGTGATGTGCCAAAATCAAATGGAGCAAAATATCCTGCAAGTAAAGAAGCTGTTTTGGATTTGGTTCCTCCTAAAGGATATTGGAGAGATTTACCAGTAGAAATCCAAAAAGATTTTATGGGCGCCAGTTTTTATTTAGGTGGGGGAAAGACCGGAATGGCTAGACGTATTGGCTGGGATGAACCTTGTTTAACTTTAACATGCAGTCCGGCACAAAAGCAAACCGAAAGATGCCATCCGGATGAAACTCGTCCATTTACAGTAAGAGAGTATGCAAGGATACAAACATTTCCTGATGATTGGCAATTTGAAGGGCCAATGGCTCAGCAATATAAACAAATAGGAAATGCAGTTCCTGTTAACTTAGGATGTGAAGTGGGTTATTCAATAATTCAGTTTTTAAATAAGTATTACCAAGTAAATAGAAATTAACAATTTCTATTTACTTAAAATATTTTTCTTGTATTTCATACGTAAGTTTCTCTATAGTATTTTCAACTATATGACGGCCATCAACTTCTAATGCTACATCACCTATTGCATCAATAAGATCAAAGTAAAAATTCTCTTTTCCTGTAAGTCTATGCCAAAACTCTTTACCAATTATTACAGGATAAGATTGTGAAATTCGTTTATAGTGAGCGCTTAATTCTGATTCTTCTCCATAAACAACGCCAACAATCATATCATTTATTCCGATAGTTAAATTATTAGTTCTAGCTAGATTTCGGACTCCGTTAAAATGATTTAAGACTGTTGTAATATCATCATGATTAATAGTATTGGGGCCTGCTTTTAATTGGCAATATTTTCTTCTTCCATCTAGGGCATCAATAAACTCTATATCAATACCTGAGGTCGTTGAGCCAAGTCCTTGGAATAATTCTCCTATTAGCTTTTGAATCCTCATACCAAATGAAGTATTAATTGAAGAACCCAGAATTCTTGGTAAAACCAATGCTCTTGCTATGCTTTCAGCATTGTCATTTCCTGTTAAAAAATTGGCTAAATATTTAAATAAAAAAGGATTTATATTATATTCAGATAGTTTACTTGCTCTTTTAGAAGCTCCCTCTATATGACTTGTTACAATTTCTCTTCTGAAAAACTCTTTAGCATTTTGTAGAATTTCGAGTCTTTTTTCTTCTGTCATCTTTTTAGATTAATATTTTAAATATAATAATTTTTATATCCATGTATATAATTACAAATAGTTTTTGGCACATCACATTAAATTTATTGATGTCTTTCCTGTACTAAGTTAAAATTTAAATATGGTATTTCCTTATGGGAAACCATACTTCAAAGATCTTAAGAGTAGAAAGGAGCAGAAGAGTTTTGATTAAAAAGATTTTAATCTCGTTCCATGATCCGATACCAATTTTCTTCTAATTTCCAATTGTGTTCAGGTTTTACTTTTATTTGTTCTTCGTATTGTTTTTTAGCCTTGTTATCATTTGTGAATATAAAATAAGTTTGTGGTGATTCGAAAAAGCCACGTGAAATCCAAAATTTGATAGTTTTTGTGCCTTTTGTTTTATTTTGATAAATCCAAATGTCATTTCCGCCATTTGAAATAACTGGGAAGTCAAATGAAAGCTCACAAATACCATTATTCATTTTTGTATTGGGTTTCAATTTTTCGGCCAGGACTTCTTTTACTATTTGATTGCGCTTATTGTAAGAAATACTCCAGTCAATTTTTTCAATAATTGAGCTCGGTATTTTGTTAAAATTGTAAAATGTTAGAACAAATAAAATCAATGTTACTAAAAGATTGATAATTCTGTTTGTTTTTATGCTCTTCCTTTCTTTAATTAATTTTATTATTTGTCTTACTGCTAGAACTAGCAAGACGATACAGACTAAAAGCCAAGAAAATGGTTGAACAAAATATGGAAGATAAAAGTAGTCAGCAAAAACAAAAACTAACCAGATTATTACCAAGATTGCTATTTTTTTTGTCATCAATTTTTATTAAATTTTGTCTATAATGCTAGTTCTCCGCTACCATACAAATCTCTTCGTATGGCTATATTATTATAAATTAGACATTATAATCTAGAAGCTAAAACTACACGATACAATCGGGTGGTAGTGAGGCCATCCATTGATGTGGCACTCTGTTTTATTTTGAGAACTTAGAGTTTTTAATATCCAAAGCTTTCTGCTTCATCCATTGTACAGCAATATCAACAGGAGCCGTATCATTGCTGGAAGAAGTATTGTGCCCCAGTTTAGGAAAGAGAGTATATTCGAAAGGCTTACCTTGAACTTTAAGGGTATCCAATTGTTCTATGCACAACTTTACCGGAATCTGTATGTCTTTTTCACCAAAAAGCCAAAGCCCGGGAATTGAAAGGGTATTCAGACTGGCTTTTGGGTCGGTGGCTGTAAATTGATATTTGTCCGGATCGTTTCTGGTATGCTCTATAGCATCTGCTTCTGTATGATTTTCCCAAAATTGTTTGTTCCCATTCGTGTAAAATTGAAATCGAAGCTGTTCCAAAGTTGTAATGGTAGGGCCGCTAAATAAAACCATAAAATCAATTTGTGGATTTTTGCTTGCAGCAATTGGGATGATCCATCCTGCCTGACTGAAGCCCACTAATCCAATTGATACTTTTTTATCTTTTAAAAGGTTTCGAAATGTTTTTACAGCAGCATTGGCATCCTGAGCCAATAGATTGAGATTAGCAGGGTCAATATTATTTGTGCCAACAGATGGGCCTACGTACACACCACCAGATTCTCCAACTCCGCGTTTGTCGTATGTTAATACAGCAATGCCTTCTTTAGCAAGGCGTTTTGCGAATTCCATTTCTCTTTTTACCGGATCAGATCCGTGAACAATTACAACTGCTGCAAATGGTTTTTCAGGCTTTAAAACTGAGCCCGCAAGAGTGATTCCCTGACTTTCAAACTTTACGTCCTGAGTGGTAAAATCGGCAGATTGTGAAAATGCTATTTGAGGTAAAGCTATTAGTAACAGCCAAATATAAAAGTTAGAAAAAAAGTTAATTCTCATTTTGGATTATTTTTCATGTGTCATAGTTACTCATCAAATATAATAAAAAACCACCCTACAAAAGCAGAACGGTTTATCTATTAAACTTGTCTTAGCGATTCGCTACTAAATCATTCCCGGCATTATTTTATTATCTCAAAGTCTGGAGGCTTTGCGTAGCGGGGTTCTTTCTAACTGCCTCACCTATTTTAACATTGCTAAAATTCAAATTCATTTTTAACATTGTATTTTTTAACAGATGATTGTAAGTTATTATTATCTGAAAATTTTAATCTGCTGTAAAAGGCCTTTTTCATCTTTATAGCTAAAGAGGTAATTTCCTCTTGGTACTTTTGATAAATCTATGTTTTTATTATAATAAGCAAAACCTTTGATGATTTCTTTTCCATCCATTGAGTAGATTGTGTATTCAAATTGATTGCTGTTATTTTTATTACTGATAACAAAGCCATCTCTGGCTATATTGGTATACACCTTTTTCTCCAATGTCCCATTATTATTTGTATTTGTAGCGAGTACACTTTCGCTGATATCTGCCACTTGTATACTTTAATAGCTGAGCTGGTGAGAGACGTTGTACTTCCGCCGATGATGTACAGTTTATTGTTATATACTTCCGCTGTAGCATGCCTTCTGGGAATCATATTGGATGATAGCTGATGGAATTTATTGGTTGTAGTATCAAAATAAGCCAGAAAAGTTTGATTATTATAACCCCCTGCAATAAAAATCTTATTGCCGGATACAGCTAATGAGTGGCCTGATATACCAGCAGGCATTGTATATTGATTGATCCAAAGATCAGTTTTGAGGTCGTAAACATTGATCAGGCGAGATGGGGTACCGTTAAAACCACCAATGACATAAAGCTTGTCATTCACAATTTTGCCCTTAGTTTCTCTGGCTGTGGGCATATCAGGTAACGGATGCCATGTATCTGAGGCAATATCATAATACTGGAATCTATTAGAAAAGACTGTAGTTGCCACTCCATTCAGTCCGCTGCCGCCAAATACATATATTTTGCCGTTATGGGTGGCAGAACCTGCGTTTCCGGTATAGGAACGATTAACAGCGCCCTTTGTTACTTTATTGGTTTCAAGGTCTACAATTTCAAGATGGCTGTTTCCCCAACCGTTAAAAATATAAATTTTATTATTGTAAGTCTCAGAATTAGCAAACTTTTTGGAAAGCAGAGTAGGATTGAGAACACTCCATTTGTTATCCGTAATATTATATTTCTCAATATAATTGGCATTGCCACCCTTGTCCTGATATCCATTGCTCACATAGATATTATCATCCACAATTACACTGGCTGCAGCACCTCTGCCTACAGACATATTGGCGAGATTTTTAAAATCAAGGGTTTGTGCGTGGGTTAGTAGTGAGCCCAAAAATGTAAGGAATAATAATCTTGTTTTCAATGGTAGGAGTTTTAGTGTTTGGTTCTATTTGATTTTCTTTAAGTGATTCAGGTTTATTTTTTAATACCAGACTCTTTAAGATGATAATCGTATTCCAAAGATAGGGAAAATTTGATGAGGTATTTGGGTTCATATCAAGGATATTTTTTTCATCCAGAATACATCCAAGACTGTATTTGCTTTTTTAACTCGTTGTTATTCAGTCTTCTTTATTTAGATGCAGTTGAGTGAAACCGTCTTTAAGTTGATAGTCTTTATGTTTAAATTTTGAGTTCAGTTCACTGCTGTTTCCCTAAACACCGCCAACTCCTGTGATGAGTGGATGAATATTAAAATAAATATCCGTTACCAAATCTTTGTTGATAAAGGCATTAAAAGCACCTGTTCCACCACCAACTGCCATTTCGTGCCAGCCTTTTTCTGACATATATTCAATAGCTTCTTCAGGACTTTTAACTGTCTTGTAGTCTTTTGATGGGTAAGGTTTTTCAGAGAGTATTACGATTTCTATTCCGTTGAAATGATCTTTGACTTGCTGTGGGAAGGTTAAAAAATTTTCAAAGGTTTTAAAGCCTATGACAAGGTTCCCCACTTTTTTTGCGAATGCTAAATAAAACGCCATCGCTTCTGCTGGCAGCTGATGATGTGGATGATCGGATAATAATACTTTACCATTAGCTGAAATGTTGGCAATTACTGTTACTTTCATTTTTAATTTTTTTACCATGTAAAATTATCTGAAAGAAACTTTACCTTTACTATCCGTTACCTTTTGGAAAGTAACTATTGTGTGTATGAGTACTAAAAAGAATGACATCAGTAAAGAACAAATATTGGCCCTTAAAGATGCCATTGAATTGTTGGGTGGCAAATGGAAATTCTGTATTCTGCATAATTTGTATCATCACGAAACCATGCGGTTTAAAGATTTGCAGGAAATAGCTCAAGGAATAAGTCCAAAAGTTTTATCCAAAGTGCTGCAGGAACTGGAAGAGAATTTACTGATCACCCGAACGGTTAATAACACCAAACCTGTTACCGTTTCGTATGCACTTACCACACATGCCGAAGAAACCGAAGATGTGGTTAATGCTTTAATTAATTTGGGTTGAAGCATAGAAAGAAAATAAAGGAGAAGTGATTTTTATATCATTAAGAAGCTGAGTTTATATCAGATCATTTTTTTTTGGTTTTGATGGCTCTATTTTTTCCTATTTTTACAATTAATTTTTAACCAAAAATGGTCAATCTATTTTGGATTATGACACAAAAATAGAAATGAAAATAAAAAAAATATTATTTAGCACATTAACCGCTCTTGTTTTAATGATATCAATATTCCTTTATATGAATAGGGATAAATTTGTCTATGTAGGTTCAGTAGATATTATTGAAGTAGATTGCAGCAAAAAAAATCAAATCTTGAGCGAAGTTTTTGAAAGTGACCAAAGGATTAGAAAATCAAATGAACTCATCAAATACGCTAAAGAAGATCACAGGAATCAGGAATTAGTGATTAGCATTATTGAAAAGTGTGGTATGCCGACATTAAAGGAGGTGGATCAAAAACACATGGATGCAATCTGGTTGGGTCTGCAACATAGTACTAAAGAAATCAGAAAAAAGTATTTTCCACAAATAGAGAAAGCGGTAAAAAATGGAGACTTATCTAAACAGCAATATGCATTGATGAAAGATAGGATGTTAATGGACGAAGGAAAACCCCAAATATATGGTTCACAAATAGAAAATGGTAAATTGTATACATTAGAAAATCCTGAAACTGTAAACGAAAGAAGAAAAGAAATGGGATTGGAACCAATAGAGGATTATTTAAAGTATTTTAATATTCAGTTCAATCCGAATTAACAACACAATATGTAATCACGTAGACGACTTTGCGCAACGGGTAACGGTTATTATTTTAATTGAATTTCAATCTTTTTATCTTCCATAAATAACTTTATCCAATTGGGATTTTCATTATTTCTTGGAATGCATTCAATTAAGCTTTTATTATTTTTATAATTGTCTATAGCTCTTTTCCCAAACTTGATTTTCATTTCATAAATTTCATTGCCACCATATCCAATCCAGGCTTTTGTTATGATTTGCTTGTTATTTTCAATATTATGATAAAGTAAAGATTTTGAGTCTTCCGGTAAATGACTTATACCATCACACCAAAAAGACTTAGCATAATATTTTATCTTTTCATTTTCAATGTTTTTAAAATCCAGAGACCATTCTAAATGACTGCAAAATTCTATATTAAACACTGGTTCATTAAGATTATAATTAAAAGCACCACAATTTGGACATTCAATATATTCTCCATTCAATTTTTCAAACTCACATTCTGCACATTTGCCATTTCTATTGTTTAAATGTTGAATAATAATTTTTGCTTCATTTTGGTCTAAATTGAATTCGTCAATTATTTTTTTTTCAGTAAATACTTTTAAATCATTTTGCATCAAAATATAAATATCAAGTTTTTGTTCTTCAGAAAAGTTGATAGTAATAACTTCATTTTTACATCTTTTGCAATTAATTTTCATTCTTAATTTGTTTTTTTATGACCAGTATCCAAATTTACATATTAAATGAATATTATCGAGTATCTATTTGGACAGTTTTAAATAGAGGATATATGAACAAAAAATACTCTTTTATAGTCACTTTTATATTTTCCCTTTCCTTTCAACAATAAGATACGCTGCATCCAGCATTTTAATCAAGTGAATATAGGGGTTGATCATATTCCTTTCCGGTAGCTTATCATAGATGCCCAGTGAGAAATAGACCATTCCTGAAATAAAATAATCAAATTCCTTAACGCTGTATTCTTTGAAAGCTTTTTTAAAGACCAGCAGTGGATTTTGATATTCTTTCTCTGTAAGTAAGCCAAGAACCAATGGTGAAACACCTTCCAACTGAGTATTGACAAACAATTTCTTTTCCTTCAACATTAAAAAGTAGCCTGCACGGATGAATGACCGTATCGCCTGATGAAAGTGATAAATAACGGAAGGATCTTCTTTTATCCAGCTATTTCTTTTAAGGGCATAGCTCATAATGGTGTTTAAAAGCTCTTTGGTCGCTGTCAGATCATTGAGCTGAAAAAATGTTTCCATCTGCTGTAAGCCACAATGTTTCTTCCGGCCTTTCCCAAGTCGGGATTGAAAGTCTGTTCTGGTTTTTTTCATGAGTGTGTATTTTATGGGTGATGTTTTTTAATAATTTTTTTTAGTGGCTATATACAATTTTACATTACTGTCATTCTGACGAAGGAAGAATATCATAATAGGGCTTAGATTCTTCATTTCACTTCGTTACATTCAGAATGACAGAGTCATAATAATAAGATAACCGCATTAGTGCAAAATTGTATGTAATTACCTTTTTTAAGCCATTAAGAATAGTTAAGATCATAGCTGAAACTATGTATTTAGCGTGCTGCTTCATCCATCTTTGAGGGATCTTAACTTATCTTATTCTCTTCATTTTTCTTAATGGTTTTAATTTTTTGTTTTTTATTTTACGATTTTACTGGCCGTATAGGAGAAGTCCTGAACTTCCTGTCTATATAAGCCGAATGAATAGGATAGAATTTGTGTTTTCTAAAAGCCCGAAAGCCGCAATGGATTGTACACCCCATTGTACCGTATCATGATACTTTATGTGGTAAAGCAGGCTTAGAAAAAATGATTGTAGAAAAGCAGAACAGCATGAAAATAAAAACGGCATGAGACTCTACAATATCCGTCATAGAGGTACTGGTATACCGTGCAACAGATAAGAGAGCCCACGCCTAGGTCGTGAGCTTCATACTTATCATCTTGTTGCTTTAAAAATTACCAGTTTTCTATGACAAGACTCTAAGCAATAGCTTCTATATTTCGTTGAAGTATCGCAAAGCTACATTTATTGTAGCTTATTGTACAAATATAATACAATTTTCGAATTGTAGGCTAATTCAACTACATTTTTTTCTTGTAAACTTTCCAAATTGCTCTGATAATGGTATTGCAATGGATAGAATTGAATTTCGAATCGCTTTTGGTAAAAGAGTTGAAAAATTTAGAAAGAAGATGGGATTAAGCTATCGGGAGTTAGCTCAGAAATGTGATGTAGACCATAGTAATATTAGCAAAATTGAAAAAGGAGAAGTTGATTTAAGAATTTCAACAATTCAGGAACTAGCCAAAGGCTTGGAAGTTCATCCTCAGGAATTGTTTGATTTTAAAATTGATTAAAAATCCTAGATTTGTCCTTAATTATAATATAAAAACAAGCTCCGAAGTCGAAGACTTCGGAGCTTGTTTTTATATTAGCTTGATTTTATTGGTATAAAGTCAGGAGACTTTGCGCAACAGGGATAGTGCTAACTTTTTACTCTATTTGTGACTGAGATAGTAAGCTTGTAATTGATTCAATAACTTCTTTACTATTTAAAATAATTTTAAGATCTTCATTCAATTCCTCATAATTAGCCGCTATATAATGATCATCTTCTAAAACGCTAATAATTTTTAAGGGATATACTTTCATAATTCCATGAATTAATCTTAATAATGTAAAAGTATATCCTAAATTAGGAACGTTAATTCTAAATGTATGGATAAAACATTCAGTTCCAAATTCATCTACTTCTGGATTTAGGATTGGTTTACCAGTGATTGTTTTAACGTTACCAATTAATGCTCCATTTGTCATATCTGATAAAAAAGTGGACTGACTTAATAAAACTTCTTTTGGTGTTGGTTCTGTTTTCTCAATTGAGATTTTATTCCAAAGATTTTCCATTACTATTTTGTTGTAGATTAAGATTAAATTTAATAGGTAAATGATCTGATATTTTTTTATTTATCCTCGTTGTAGAATTTACATTTTTAATAATGATTTGCCATCAATTTCTGTCAAAATTTCTAGATGAGATTCGTGAAAATCATCTAATAAATCTGGACGAATTATAACCTGATCATAAATGTTCCAATGTAAATTAATATATTTATATGTGTCAAAATAATGTGTTCCGCAAGTATTTCCTTTTGAAAATTCACCAAAAAAATTCCACATTGGATTATAAAAATACTTGAAAGGTTTATTCAGAATATCTCGTTGTCCTAAATATGCAATTTCTTTGGAGTTTGTATTATTAAGCCCATTTGCACTAATAAGTCCATTTTCAAATGGATTCATATTAAAATCTCCAAGAACAAACGTTCTTTGATGCTCTACTTCAAATTCTTTTAATTCAACATCTTCGCGAAGACTAGTGCATAACCCACTGTGATCTTCACTATTTCCCCAATTTACTTTTGAGGGAAAATGAACAATTCCCATTAATAAATTTTCAAAATTTTCAATATTTAAGCTATAAATTCCATATCTGCTATGACCATAGATTTCATTTATTTCTATGTTATTTAATGTAGTGAAAATTTTAGCTTTGTTAAAAATTATATTTTGAATTAATCGAAAATCTGTATTATAACTTTGTAAATTTTTAAGTATTAACTCTTCATGTTCCCCATATTCTATAATAACTAACAAATTAATATTATGTATTTCAACTAAATTCCTAACTTCGTCCAACAAACTATTTTTGTTGATGTTCCAAAACAAAACTCTTAAAACATTACTCATAATCCTAGATAGATAATTGCCGTTATATTCTTATTATGCCCAAACCCCAAAATAAACATTTTGATAATATAATTTAAAAGCGAAGCTATACGAAAGGATCCATGCGGTAGCAAGGGTTATTAATTCAATAAGCTTAAAAATCATCTATAAATACATGAGATTTTTTACTGTATAAAGATATTCCGAATCAGCTTTAATTTTGATTATTGGAAAATCTAAAAGCTGTTCTATATTTTTAGCTCCATAGATTTTATAATCAGTATTTATTCTAACTTCATCAAAAATCTTGTCAACATCTATATCAATAATTAGATTTATTCCTTCCTCCAAGCTTGAAACATAGTTAATTTTTGTTTCAGCTCCCATGTTTAAGAAATCAATCAGGGTATTAATACTTTTTGGAATTGTTTCTTTTTCAGTTTTATTTACCGTTTCTTGTAAATCAGTAGGTAACTTGTTGAAATTTAGTTTAATAAAAATTAGATTTTCAGCTGCTGACCGTAAGTAGTTTAGTATTTTTTCTTTCATATGTAATTGTTATTAGTTTTTTGGTATTCAAATCTACACATTGAATTAATAGTATGCAATATAATTTTGCTATTGTTTTTTAATCTTTTCGAAATAAGATTTATTATAATAATTTTCTAGCTAAGTTAAGATTTAAAATACCAATTCCTTATGGAAAACCATAATTCAAAAAAACCGCTCTACAAAAGCAGAACGGTTTATATATTAAATTTGTCTTAGCGACTTGCTACTACATCATTCCGGGCATTCCACTACCCATTGGCATAGCTGGCTCGTCTTTTTTCACTTCAGTGATTAACAACATTCCAGAAACAGAAGCTGCATTTTTAAGGGCAACTCTTTCAACTTGGTTGAACCCCGCATTTTGCCAATACAATGTTAACAGAAGTTTTTTTATGGTTAATGGATTGCAATTAATTTTTTTGTTTTACGATCATAACTTAAAATCATATCTTCAGCATTTTTGTCAAAAAGTATTACTTCTTTTACATTTATAAAGTCTCCACGATATACAGATTTATGGAAACTAAATCCTTGATTTTGAATTTCTTTAATATTTCCAAATTTTGATTTTCGTTGATCAAAGATATCTTTTAATTTATTTTCAGTAATACCAACACTAATTTCTCCATTTTGAGTTGCAAGAGATTTATAATCAGCATCTCTAATAAGAGATTTATAATCAGCATCTCTAATAAAATTATTTGTTTTTTCAATTTCAGGATATAACTCTTCAATTTCTTTCAATTCTGTGGTGGAAAAATTATATTCTTGAGAAGTTCCATTATCTAAATCGATTTTAACTCGTATTTCATTATAATTTGACTTCTCATCTTTTAAATTGTTGTAAAATATATAAGCAATATTTCCAGCTTGCTCTGTTAGATATTTTTGTTCATTATTCAATAAATCACTTTTACTTACTTGCAATTCAAAATAATTTGCTTTTTTTCCATTTGCGATTTTAAATCCTATTGAACGATTTACTTGCCCACCATAAAATTGAAGAACTTTATCAACCGCTTCAACTTCAGTTTTAGAAACTCCAATTTTGTTACAAGAAAAAATAATTAATAAGATTAAAATTTGTAAAATTTGTTTCATTACGTATTATTGGTTTAAAATTTCTGCTAACATCCAAATTTACGCATTGCGTCAATATGCAATATTAAAAAAAATTGGAGAACACGTCAAAGATTTAAGACTTAAATCTGGGCTTACCCAAGATGATGTTGTTCTAAATAGTTCCAAATTACTAAAGGTACAGTAAGCGATATAGAAAATGGAAAGAGAAACTTTGCATTTACTACATTAATTGATTTGGCAAGAGGTTTAAATGTATTGCCTAAAGATTTATTGGATTTCAAAATTGATTAGAACCAAGCTCCGAAGCCTTCAGAGCTTGGTTTTAAAGGGACTATTTTTATTTTACTGTCACAAAGTCAGGAGACTTTGCGCAGCGGGGCATATTTGATGTCGAATAATTTTGTACGAAGTTTATGTATTCGTAAAAAGTTTTTTAATCTTCTCAATCACATTTTGTAAAAAGGTTAATTCATACCCAATATGTTTACAATGCAAAGCTTCTACAAATTCAGGTAAATTGTAATAAATATTTACTTTTAGCGTTACCATTTTTTTGTTTTGAGCATTGAATAAACTTATAAATTCAATTCCATCATCATCAACTCCATTTTTATATCCAAGAATATCCTTTAAGCGTATAGTTTTTTTTATTACTAAGAAGTTACGATAGACTAGATTTTCGCGTTGAATATTAGCAAGTATCAATTCATAATAATTCTTTTTCACTACTAGGAAAATTGTAAATAGAAAGAGTAAAATAAAGTAACTGAACCATAGATAATGACCTTGTGACGCCATATTTTGATATGCTGCTTCGGTAAAAATAAATGGCAAGGAGAATGAAAAAAAAGAAACTATCGTTCTGAAAAAAACAATGAAATAATTTTTTATTTTTAGTATCATTACATTTTTATTGATTTGCTTTTTAAGTAAAATCCAATTATCAAATATATGAAACTTTGCAACTTTTAAAAATACGTTTCTTTGTTATTTTGTCCTGTAAAATACAGAAATCTCTAGATCAATATTCAATGTTATAAAAAACAATATCAAACAAAAAAAACGCACTACAAAAAGCAGAGCGGTTATATATTAAATTGTCTCAAAGACATGTTGCTACATCATTCCTTGCATTCCACCACCCATTGGCATAGCTGGTTCAGGGCTCTTTACTTCAGTGATAAAACATTCAGTTGTTAAAAGCATTCCAGATACAGAAGCTGCGTTTTCAAGGACAACTCTTGTTACTTTAGTTGGGTCAATGATTCCTGCTTCAATCATGTGAATATACTCATCAGTTTCCGAAGTTTTATTACATTGCAGAATATGAATTCCTAGAATCAGTCAAGAATTTTTTTCATAATTTCAATTGCTTCTGCACGTGGCTCTTCAAAATTCTCGAATTTTTTTCTAAAAAAATAGAATAATGCATTATTGTACATTGGAAAACTAATAAAAATATATTCAGATGATTGGTGGAAAAATTCAAAATGTGGTTCCTTCGTTTTAAAAATTACTAAAGAGTTTAGATTTGATGACTTATTTTTTATAGAAATATTCCGTTGAATAAACTTAAGATTACTCAATGCTTTAAAAGGATTCATTTCCCAAAAGTGATTCATCCAAGAAACAGGAAGTATTCCAAAATCGGAGAAAGGTTCATTAGCATATTTTATGTATTTTAACCTATTAGAAAACACTTGAAGTTTATATTCTAAAATCTCAAGCCACCGGATAATATTTTCTAAATCATTATTATCATAATATTTATTTTTTTCAAGATTTTCTAAAATAAATATTATTTTTTTTTCAATTTCCGCTAAAACTGAATTATTGCAATTATTGCATGCTGGGACAACGCTTTTTAAATAAGAAATTGATTGCTGATTTACTTTTATTTCAAATCCAATATTTGTTTTATTTTGAAATAGCCATTTGGGGAGAACATGTTCCTTTGTTAATTTCTTTTGTGTCTTACAAAAGACACAAATCTCTGAACCTACATTTAATGTTGCTGGATGAAACCTATAAAAAACATCTTCAGCAATTTCAGACCCATATTTTCTGAAATTTACTCTAAGAGGAATGAATAAAGAGTTTATTTTTTTTGACATTTTTATAATGAGGGCAATATTATAATAGATTTAGCTAATTTAAAATTTTATCATAAAATTCTATTACGGTAAACCACAAAAAACCGCCCTACAAAAGCAGAACGGTTTATATATTAAATTTGTCTTAGCGACTTGCTATTACATCATTCCTGGCATTCCACCACCCATTGGCATAGCTGGTTCAGCGCTCTTCACTTCAGTGATAACACATTCAGTTGTTAAAAGCATTCCAGATACAGAAGCTGCATTTTCAAGGGCAACTCTTGTTACTTTAGTTGGGTCAATGATACCTGCTTCAAGCATTTGAACATACTCGTCAGTTTTAGCATTGTATTAGAAGGATTTAAACTTCCGATTGTTTATTTGAATAAAGTTGAGATATTTTGTACAGTCAAAACTTTAATCTGTAGTAGAGATTAGTAAGTTGTAACTTTTAATAATCCATCAATTCCACTTTTCCCATATAGACTTACTGCCTGATTTTTGGACGTATAATCTATTTGTTTAATATCTAATTTATCTAATGTTTCAATAAGTTTTCCTTCTTCGTAGCTTGTAATATTCCAATTGATCATTAACATAGGTTTTTTTCCTAGTTCGTCAGTTTCGATTTTTGTTTTCAGAAATGTTGAGACATCATATTTTTTTGAGGAATTATTTTCTATAGAATAGTAGCTAGGTTTTTCAATATTTAAATTATACTCTTGGATTAATGTCCAGAATTTTTCAGACCAATTTTCTGTATCCCAAATTTTAATTTTTGAGTTGAGTATATATTCAATTTCAGATTTATTTTCTTTTTTATTAACTAACAAATTCGTCAATATATTAATATCATACGGATACTGAGATGCCTTTAATTTATCAATTAAAAGTTGGTTAAAGGGTGTTAAGTCCACTTTGGATTCCTGTAGATGAAAAATGAAATTCCCCAAATTAACTCCCTTTTGAGTTTTTAAATTTGAAGAAATAAATATATTGCGTTCACTGTTATTCATTTTGTTTAAACCAAATGAATCACTCGTTTTACAACTTAAAATTATAGTCAGTAGAAAAGCGAATAATAATCTCATCATCTATGTTTTTTATAAATTTACAAATTGTATTTATGTAAATAACAATAAGAATTGAATATATTGGATATTGAAAAGTTCTGCTACTTTCTTAGGCGTTTTTATCTTTCTTCTTTTTTCATTTTAATAGTGTCCAACAGATTTCTAAGACCAATTAAATTGTCTTTATCAATTTTCATTGTTATAGAATCAGTCTTTAAAATCCATTTTCCGTTTTCGTTCACACAAATTCCGTCTAAGAGTCCCCAAGAAGAACCTGGATTTAAGCTATAAGTCATATTAAATTTGTTTGTCTCTTTCCATCTTATCAACGAAAATGTAGTGTCGGCTTTTTTAAATACCCATTCTTCTAATCTTTTGTTTTGGTATCTGTCAATTCCCCTTCCAAACAAGTAAAACATTATAATTGAAGAAACGACTGAGTTTACAAGAAATACCTTTGAATACTCTTTCTTTTTCGCAAAAAACAGAATTCCAGCCACTATAAGATTAAGAATAAAAACGAACGGAACTAAAAATATAATTCCTATTGAAACACTTGGATCTGGATCCATTTGATAAACCCATATCCAAATCAGCGCAAAATCAATAACAGCGAGTCCTAATATTTTATATAGTGTTTTCATTTGTACTTATTTTTTCATGTGTTATAGTTATTCATCAAATATAAAAAAACCGCCCCACAAAAGCAGAACGGTTTATATATTAAATTTGTCTTAGCGACGTGCTATTACATCATTCCTGGCATTCCACCACCCATTGGCATGGCTGGTTCAGCGCTCTTTACTTCAGTGATAACACATTCAGTTGTAAGAAGCATTCCAGGTACAGAAGCAGTGTTTCAAGGCAACTCTTGCTACTTTAGTTGTATATCCTTGTCAAGGTTTTAAACCTTGACAAGGATGCCAATCCGGCTATCTTTGCCCAGAATTTAAGCCTTACAAATAAAAAACTGTTCTACAAAAAGCAGAAGGGTAGTCTATTAATTTACCATTCTGCTACCACATACAATCTGTCTTTCTGTTAACCATTACTTAATGGTTCCAGAATATTCCTTTGCGGTTCTAAACTCCTCCGATGGTGTATAGAACTCCTCCGTTGGGGTTCTCCAACCGGAAATTTGGTATTCCCAACCTCTCAGCAAGACCTGAAGACCTCATAGGAGCATTTCGGAACATCAAAATAGCGTTTCAGAACCTCAACCAATATATCTGGAACCTCAAATGATGAGTTTGGGAGACACTTTTGCCAATACTATGTGATACAGCGTATTTTTTATATATCAATTCTTACATCAGGATTATAATGATATATTCCGTCCGATTTTGCGGTTAATTCACCATTTTTTTTGATTGTAATCATAAAGCCTTCTTTTTTCAATGAAGGTGATGTAGAGATTTTGGATAAGTATAAAATAAATTCATCTTTAGATTCTTTGTAGATGTTTCCGTTTTTATAATCCTGATCCATTACATATCCATATAACATAGCAACAAACATGGCTTCTTCAATGTTATTTATTTCGCCAAGAAAATGATACAGTTCTTTTCCATGGGTAATATATTCTGGCTTATTATTCTTGTTTATGGCATAAAAATAGGAATAGCAACCTCCAGGCAGACAAGGGAAAAATCCATAGGAGTCGCTTTCTGTACGCTTAGGATTTATCTTCCTATTTCCTTTTTGATAGAGTATATTATTGGTTTTAAAATCATAATGTACCAAAGCCCAAATTTTATAATCCGTATTAGGCTTTATCTTTTTTACTAAATCTATAATATCATTGATTTTGGGTATTAAAAGAAATCCGTTTTTTTCATTCTGTTGCGAAAAAACAAAAATACTTGTAAAGAAGAAAAGTAAAATAGACAGTATTTTTTTCATGTGTTATAGTTATTCATCAAATATAAAAAAACCGCCCCACAAAAGCAGAACGGTTTATATATTAAATTTGTCTTAGCGACTTGCTACTACATCATTCCTAGCATTCCACCACCCATTGGCATAGCTGGTTCAGTACTCTTCACTTCAGTGATTACACATTCAGTTGTTAAAGCATTCCAGATACAGAAGCTGCGTTTTCAAGGGTAACTCTTGTTATTTTAGTTGGGTCAATAATTTCTGCTTCAAGCGTTTGAATATACTTTCAGCGTTGTATTCAAAGATTATTAATTACATAATTGATCTTTTTAGTTGCGGTAAACTATTAAGAGTATGATAAGGATTGCTGGTACAATAATTAAAATATGATAAAGAAAATATGAATGTAAATAGTACTCAGATTTATATTTTATTATTTGCCAATAATTCAATTCATGATAACTTGCTTTTTTTGTTTTGAAAATATTATTGTCTATTTGTAAATGATTGTCGTATTTCTCAAGTACTTTTTGATAGGAAATAGATATTTCTTCAGTGAATTGATTTTTTCTTTCCTGAGAAGGATTTTCTTCAAGAGTTTTAAAAATTCTAAGCTTATTGTAAATCTCAGATAATTCAAGACCACAATTATGAAATTCTTTAGATTTCAGCGTATAATCTTTTGAGCTTTCTATTTGCCCGAATACTAGAGCAAGAATTGACAAGCTAGTTATTAAATATGCTAATAAATTGTCGTCAATAATTTTCGAATTTATATTATAGACAGTAATTAAACCAGCAATTGTCAAATAAACAGAAATCATATTTATTGCAAGGTTTGATAATTTCCCAGTTCTTATGAGCCTGGAACTGGCATTAAACCTACAACCTTTAGTAACCCATATTTTGTAATTTAACTCTTCTAGGAACGTTTTATTTAAGTAGTCGCTATATCTTCTCTGTTGTGTATTTGACATAGGTAAAAGTTTTTATAGAATATTTAGATTTGTTGATCTAAATTTAAAATAACGAAATAATACTTCCTTACGGAAAACTGTAAAAAAACCGCTCTACAAAAGCAGAGCGGTTAATATATTAAATTTGTCTTAGCGACTTGCTATTACATCATTCCTGGCATTCCACCACCCATTGGCATAGCTGGTTCAGCGCTCTTCACTTCAGTGATAACACATTCAGTTGTTAAAAGCATTCCAGATACAGAAGCTGCATTTTCAAGGGCAACTCTTGTTACTTTAGTTGGGTCAATGATTCCTGCTTCAAGCATTTGAACATACTCGTCAGTTTTCGCATTGTATCCGAAGTCTCCTGTTCCTTCTGCTACTTTAGCAACGATTACAGAACCTTCACCACCTGCGTTAGCAACGATTTGTCTTAATGGCTCCTCGATCGCTCTCTTAACGATTTTGATACCAGTGTTTTCGTCAGCGTTGATTCCTGAGATGCTGTCTAATGACTTGATTGCTCTTACTAAAGCAACACCACCACCAGCTACGATACCTTCTTCAACAGCTGCTCTTGTAGCGTGAAGGGCATCATCAACTCTGTCTTTTTTCTCTTTCATTTCTACTTCAGAAGCAGCACCTACATAAAGTACAGCAACACCACCAGCTAACTTAGCTAATCTTTCCTGAAGTTTCTCTCTGTCGTAGTCAGAAGTTGTAGTTTCCATCTGAGCTTTGATCTGAGCTACTCTTCCTTTGATTTTCGCTTCGTCACCACCACCGTTTACAACAGTTGTGTTGTCTTTGTCGATCGTTACTTTCTCAGCCGTTCCAAGCATATCTAAAGAGATGTTTTCCATAGTGAAACCTTGCTCTTCAGAGATCACCTGTCCACCTGTAAGGATTGCGATATCTTCTAACATTGCTTTTCTTCTGTCTCCGAATCCTGGAGCTTTTACAGCAGCAATTTTAAGAGAACCTCTTAGTTTGTTGACTACTAAAGTAGCTAAAGCTTCCCCTTCAACTTCTTCAGAGATAATTAATAGAGACTTACCACCTTGTGCAATTGGCTCAAGAACTGGAAGTAATTCTTTCATTGAAGAAATTTTCTTCTCTACTAAAAGGATATATGGGTTTTCTAGTTCAGCTAACATTTTCTCAGGGTTAGTCACGAAGTAAGGTGACTGGTACCCTCTGTCAAACTGCATACCTTCTACAACATCAACTGTTGTATCGATACCTTTAGCTTCTTCTACAGTGATTACACCTTCTTTTCCAACTTTTCCGAAAGCTTCAGCGATTAGAGCACCGATAGTTTCGTCGTTGTTAGCAGAAACAGAAGCTACTTGCTTTACCATTTCTGTAGAATCTCCAACAGTCTGAGACTGTGCTTTAAGGTTTTCAACAACAGCAGTTACTGCTTTGTCGATCCCTCTTTTAAGATCCATTGGGTTAGCACCTGCAGCTACGTTCTTAAGACCTTCTCTTACGATAGCCTGTGCCAATACAGTAGCGGTAGTAGTACCGTCTCCTGCGATATCATTAGTTTTGGACGCAACTTCTTTTACCATTTGCGCTCCCATATTTTCTACTCTGTCTTCAAGTTCGATTTCTTTTGCAACAGAAACACCATCCTTAGTTACGTGTGGAGCACCGAAAGATTTTTCGATAACTACATTTCTACCTTTAGGACCTAAAGTTACTTTTACTGCATTAGCCAATGCATCTACACCTCTCTTTAGAGCGTCTCTTGATTCAATATCGAATTTTATTTCTTTTGCCATTTTATTTAGATATTAGATGTTAGACGTCAGATATTAGACGCCAAGCATTATTTGAAAATTATTTTTATTCAGTTTTAAGTCTGAAATCTGATGTCTGAAATCTGGAGTCTTATCCGATAATTCCTAATAAATCAGCTTCTCTTACAATTAAGTAATCTTTACCTTCTAACTTCAATTCAGCACCTGAATATTTTCCATAAAGAACTTTGTCACCTACCTGAACAGTGGTAGGCTCATCTTTTTTACCAGGGCCTACTGCCACTACAGTACCTTCTTGCGGCTTTTCCTTTGCAGTATCCGGGATAATAATACCTGAAGCTGTTTTAGTTTCTGCTGCGATTGGCTCTACCAGAACTCTGTCTGCCAATGGTTTAAAGTTTACTGACATAATATATTTATTTTTTAATTATTTCTGTGTTGTAATTCTCTAAATGTATGCCATGAGACGGGGATGGCTGAAATGGCAGACTTTTACTTAGGAATGTGAAAATTTGGCAGAAAAATTATTTTTTGCGGGCTGGAAATCCAAAAAGATAGCTCGTCGCTACAGGGACTATAAACAAAAGAACGGTAATGAAAGACACTAAAATTTCCATGGTATGACTGGCCAGAAAGTGAGCAAATGCCGTAGCAGGGTAGAAGTGCTCATATAATGATAAACTTAGTTTAACTCCTAAAATAGCAATCACTATAAAAGCTGCCGTTTCCAGAAAAGGAAATACCTGCATAAGACGAACAAACCATTGTGCAATAAATCTCATCGCCAAAATTCCTATAAAAACGCCAATGGTAATCAAAAGTAAATTGTCGGAGAAAGCTACTGCTGCAAAAACATTATCTATAGAAAAAGCAAGATCCATAATCTCTACAATAGCAACCGTTGCCCAGAACTGCCCCAATAATCCAATCGAATTTTTATACAGCCAACTGGATTCTTTGTCCGGATTTTCCTCTGCACCATCTTCATTGTCTTTATTTTTAATCTTTTTAATAAACCAGTCCAAGGAGATATAGATCAGGTACAGTCCTCCCAACGGTTTCAGCCACCAGACGGAAATCAGTACGGAAGCGAAAATAAGAGCCAGTCCACGAAATACATATGCTCCGATAATTCCGTATTTCAGGGCTTTTTTCCTTTGATTTTCGGGGAGATCCATTACGATCGTTGCCAATACTGCTGCATTGTCTACAGAGAGAAGGCTTTCGATAAGGATAAGATTGCCGATAATGGCTATTGATTTTGCGGGGTTTTGTAATAAGTCATTGAAGAGGTAGGTGAAATCAGGAAACATCATTTTTTAAAGGAATAGAATTTTGATTAAGTTTTGAAATAATGGCGGCAGAAACTGAAATGTCGATGAAATTGGTGACCGATCGGGCTTCATTCATAAAGCGGTCTATGCTGTATAAAAGGGCAAGATCTGTAGTAGGAATTTTTCCAAACCTGCTTAAAGTAAACATCAACGCAAGGAAGCCCGATCCAGGAACTCCCGAAGCTGTTTTTGAAGCAATGGAAATGGTGATAAAAAGCCAGAAATAGTCTTTTATGGTAAGAGGGATATTATAAAACTGGATCAGGAAAATACATGAAATGGAAAGATAAATGCATGCTCCCGCCAGATTAAAATTGTACCCAAGAGGAATCACAAGCCGAAGAATTTTCCGGTCGTAACCTTGTGATTCCATTTTATCAAAGATCATCGGGAATGCCATTTTTGAAGAAGAAGTGGCCACTACAAGAATGATTTCTTCTTTAATGCTGATCAGGAAATCCCAAAGATTGATCTTAAAATAAGCGGTGATCACTCCTAATACTCCGAAAATAAAAAATACACTGGTGAGATATACCGTAGCGACAATCTTACTTAGTGGCAATAATGTATTAATTCCATATACTGAAATTCCATAAGCGATATTGGAAAAAATAACGATCGGAAGAAATATATAAACATATTTGATAAGTTTGAAAAATAAATTTCTTCCTGAGTCTAAAACTTTAAAGATCACATTTCTTTTCTTCGAAAGACCAATCAGGATACCAGCTGATATTGATAGGAAAAGAAAAACGAGATAGTTGCTAATGTGTAAAGGATTTGTCGTCCTTGTCAAAAATCTTTCGGGAAGTGCTTTATGTGAAGAAATAATAATTCCTGTATTGGCTCCCGGTTTTAAAAGTAACCCAGAACCAATCCCCAGAACAATACTTATAGAGGTGATGATTAAAAAATAAACAACCATCTGGGTTACAATTTTAAAAACATTTTTGGTGCTGAAAATGTAGCTTATCCCATAAGTGACAGCAATAAAAATAACAGGAATAATCAGCACTTCAAGAAGCATGAAAAAGTAACTGCTTACTTTTTCCAGATTTTTACTGACCTCCGGAAAATAATAACCGGTCAATGCTCCACAGATTATTGCTGTGAATACATAAAGCGTAAGGTTTCTTAAATAGGAGTCTGTAAATGTTTTTTGCTTAAAAGGTTTCATTATCCACTTTTTATATGATAAGATTGCGAAGTTCAAAGATATAATCTTATATAATACCAAGAATCAAAGCACCCAGTAACATCACGATGGATGATCCTATAGCCCATTTTAAGGTAAATTTCAAATGGTCAGAAAATTCAACACCCGCTAGTGAAACCAACAAATAAGTGGAAGGCACTAAAGGACTTAATAAATGAGAAGCCTGCCCCACAAGACTGGCACGTCCCAAAATATCAGGAGGTATATTCAATTGACTGCCAGTAGCTGTAATTACAGGTAATATTCCGAAATAATAAGCATCATTAGTCAGGAAGAAGGTAAGTGGGACACTGAATATAGCAGTGATGATATTCAAATAGCCACCCCATGTTTTAGGAATAATATTGATAATACTGTTTCCCATAGCATTCATAATTCCGGTTCCATTCAGGATTCCTGTGAAAATTCCTGCTCCGAAGATCATTCCTGCCACCGATAAGGCATTTCCTGCATGTTTTGAAATAATTTTCTGCTGGTCTTTCAGTTTCGGATAATTGATCAGAGAAGCGATACAGAACGCAATCATAAAAGCAATTCCCAAAGGAATAATATCAAGAATCATAACACAAAGGAGAACAATGGTCAGGATCAGATTGATGAGAATAAGTTTCGGACGTCTTAATGCAGGGTCATTCTCACCGGCAATGTCCTGTCCGCTGTATTGGGTGTATTTCCCATGTTTGGCTATTCTTTTTTTCTCCCGTACTCCCAGAATATAGGCAACGAAAAATACCCACACGAGACCGATCAGCATAACAGGAATCATAGGGACAAATATTTCAGTATGTCCCAATTTAAGAGAACTCATCACTCTCGCAGTTGGCCCTCCCCATGGTAAAATGTTCATAATACCTCCTGCAAGCATAATGATACAGGTTAAAACCAAAGGATTCATACCCTGCTTTTTATAAAGTGGGAGTAATGCAGCCACTACAATAATGTAAGTGGAAGAGCCATCACCGTCTAAAGAAACTAAAGTGGTGAGAAGAGCTGTTCCGATGGTTGTTTTTACAGGATTATCTCCTACAGCCTTTAATATGGCATTCACAAGAGGTTCAAAAAGCCCGGTATCAATCATCAGACTGAAATACAGGATGGCAAAAATCAGCATCACTCCCGTAAGTGCTATTTCTTTTACTCCATCTTTCATCATTTTACCAAGATCAGGCCCGAATCCTGCAACTACAGCAATAAGAACAGGCACTAGAACCAAAGCAGTAAGCGGAGTCATCTTTTTGTTCATGATGAGGATCATAAAGATGAATATCATTAAAAAACCAAGAAATGTAAGCATAGTGTAGTGTAAATTGTATTGAGGTTATTGTTGTTTCTTTTTTCTCCAGTCAAAACTGTTTCTGAAACCTATAAATCCGTAGTTACTCGTTTTTTGGGTTTCCATTTGATTGATAAAGGCGAGTTCCAAAGCGGAATTTTTTCCCACTTTTATCCCCAAACCTGCTGTAATACGGTTGCTGTCGAAGGGTTCAAGTCTATCAACATTCATTCTGATTTCATTTTTAAGAATACCATAGAGCTTTTCTTTTTCTCCTTTTTTATTGAAAGGAATTCTTACAGAGATCAGGTATCGGATCCTGACTTCAAACTCATCAGGATTGCTGAGAAAACGCTCCTCCACTCTAAGGCGGTTGGAAATGGAGGTTCTGCCAATAAAATAATCAGCGGTTACTTGTTGGAAAGGTCTTTTTTCATATCTTATCTTTTTAGAATCGTCTGCATTATAAGATTCAAGTACCAAAAACATAAAACCTGCCGCAGGTCTTATATTTTCTGCTACTTCATAATCTACATAAGCATTAGCAAGGAAAAGCCTTGTGTCGTAGGCCAGATCGAAGGAACGGTATTGGGTAAGTGCTGTTAAAGTACTTTTATCAGTAAGCTTTGCCGACAGGAGGTACTGGAACCACATATTGTAATTGTCTTTACTCTGACCATATAAAAGACCATTAAGAAGGCAAAATGATAAAATAAGGGTTAATTGTATATTAAATTTCATGTAATATTTGATTAATATTGCGATTTCTCAAATATATTTATTAGAATGAGCGGACTTGGATTTTTTCAATCAATGACAGTTTTTCTCAACGAACTGCATTTTGAGACAAAAAGATATTATATTTGATGCGTTTCAAAATAAGGTATGGACTATGTTTTTAATCATTAATTTTATTATTATATTATTGATTATCAGAATTTTATTTAGTGGTAAGATTCTGAAAAGCCTTATGGAGTACCGTTGGAAGTTTTTGTTGAGGTTTCAGCATATTTTTTTCCTTTTTATCTTCATTTTGATGACTTATTTCACCGAAAACTACTTCCTGGATTCAACTCAGTTGGTGATAAGCATTATTTTGAATACAATTTTCAATGTGGGAATTTACTATCTGGTCTACTATTATCTGGTGCCCAGATTTTATTTATCCAATAAGTATCCGGAATTTATTCTTTATGCTTTAATCTGTTTTCTGGTATCCAGTCTTTTCAGAATTCTATGGGAACCGGCTGTTTTTCAGATTGATTTTAGCGAAAAAAGTTATCATGTTGGTTTTCTGTACAACATATACATCTCGCAGGGAGTAATCATTCTTGTGGCTTCTTTTTTGGGAATTACGAAAGACAAATTTTTAATAGAACAGGATGTGATCAACCTTGGTGAAGAAAAAGATCAGCTTTATCTCGATTTACTGAAGTCTAAGCTGAATCCTCATTTTTTACTGAATACTCTTAATAATATATATGCCAACAGTTTTACCCATTCTGAAAAAACTTCAGACTCTATTTTGCAGTTAAGCAAGCTTCTGAAATATATTATTTATGACAGTGGAAAAGAAAAAGTAACAGTTTCTCAGGAATTTTCTTCATTGAAAGCCCTTGCCGCTTTGTATCAGCTTAAATATAATAATCAGCTTGATATTGTTATGGGTATTGAAGATCAGGAAGAATTTGACATTGCAGAAATTCCGTCCGCAATATTTCTTACTTTATTTGAAATTCTTTAAAACACTCAGCAATTGGAGAAGATCCTCATGGTTTTATAAAATTATTCTGTAATATTGAGCGTTCTGAATTGTATTTTGAAATTATAAATTCGGTAGGGAAAGATAGAATTCACGTAGCTGAATCTAATTATCACGGATTGGGCAATGAAGCAATTATTCATATATTGGAAAAGTTTTATCCGGATCAGTATGAATTTTATTCAGGGCCTAAAGAGAATGATCAATATAAAATTGCTTTAACAATTACTATCAATGGCTAATCTGACTATCGTTAATGTAGATGATGAATATCCTGCATTGCAGCTTATAAAACAATATTGCGATCAGCTTGAAGGGGTTGAACTGCTGGCTTCATTTCAGAAACCGGAAGAAGCACTGGCTTTCCTGAAAGTGAATAAAGTGGATCTGGTTGTTTTTGATATCAATATGCCGGGAATGAATGGAGTAGAGCTTTTACAACAGCTTCCCGATCCGCCGTTATGTATTTTCGTTACTTTGGAAACAAAATATGCAGTGAAAGCATTTGAATTGGACGTCGTTCATTATCTTATCAAGCCTGTAGATTTTGATACCTTTAAAAAAGCAGTCAATAAAGCAAGAGATTTTGTTCAGTTTAAAAGTTCTGCTAACAGTCAGCACCAGGAAGATTATATTATGTTCAAATCCAATTATGTGATGAATAAAGTCTTTCTTAAAGATATTCTTTGGATACAGGGGTTTGGTGAGTATATTGTTTTGATGACTCCTCTGAAAAAATATATGATCCTGGAAAGGATGTCCAATTTTGAAGAGAAATTTCAACATTTTGGATTCATCAGGATTCACAAATCTTATATTGTATTGTCAAAACATATCAACTCTTATAATTCCAGCCATGTTTTTTTGAAGAGTGGCGAAGAGCTTCCATTGGGACGAACGTATAAAAAGAATTTGAAAGCCCATTTAAATTAACAAAAAGACCGCCTTAAAAGTCAAGTGATATGACCTGTAAGGCAGTCTTTTAGATTTTTATTCGATCAGTTCCATTATGGACAAGATTGATTACCAGTAATCCATAGGATACATTGACCTTTGTAGTTGTATTCACAACAATAACGTCCTGCAGCTCCGCCATTGATTGATTTTTGGGCATCTCTGCTTAATGATTTAGCATTTTTCATAGTTAATAATATTTTGATTTGTACATCCCTGAACATTTAAAGTCAATCAGGATTTTGACATTTGGTGTAAAAGAAGTGAATCAAAGATACTATTTTTTCCTTTTTGTGTGATATATTTTATTAACTTTTTTTGAAATAAATTTTTGATTATCAGTAGGTAATGGTGTGGGTGGTGAAAATATAAACAGATAAAGCCGGAAAGTTCCGGCTTTATTCTCAATTGTTATCAAATCATCGAACTAAGGACAGTTGTATCCAGGGCCGATCCATAAAATACATTTTCCGTTGTCATCGCGTTCACAGCATACAAGTCTGCCCGCAGCTCCGCCATTGAAGGTCTTTTGAGCATCTCTGCTTAGTAATTTGCCATTTTTCATAAGTAATATTTTGATTTGTACGTTCCTGAGCATTTATAGTCAATCAGGTTTTTGACGTTTGGTGTTTATCGTGATTCAAATATAAAACTTTTTAAGTCAGAGTGTTATGCTGTATATAGACTGGAGTGGGTTGTTGATGTTTGATTTTCAGTAATTTATTGGATGGCTTCCATAAGCATTTTTCTTCCGCCCATGTCTATATCCTGTTTTACGATTTTTCTCGTAATAGGATCAATATAGTAGGTTACTATAGTTGATTTGTTGTTGATGTCATCAGTCGTTTTTACCATCCATACCGATTTCCCTTTATATTCAGACTTCTTTGTTTCCAGAATACAAGCTTTCATCATTCCTTTTTTTTCAGATTTTGGGTTGTAATCAAAAATGGAAATTTCGGAAGTGTAGTGTTCTTTCAGAGGAAGAAATCTTATGAGCATAGCATAGCTGCTGCTGTCAAAATAATGGGTGGCAGGGAGGTCGATAATATCTTTCTTTTGCGATTTTTTATCAAGGTAATATCCGGTGACTTTATCTTTGCCAGATTTGAGAACCATGTCTCGCATTGAATTATAAGACGAATGATATACCGGACTGAAGTCTGAAGATTTTACAATAGTAGAATCTGTCCATTTAGCATCCGGAGCCTGTTTCATTTTTACAATGGTCTTAATAAGAAGATCTTTTTTGTTTAGCTTTTTGATTTCTGTAATGATGCTTCCGATCTCTATTTTTGTGCCGGCATTTTCAGCATACCATAATAATTCAGAAGTTTCATCTTTGATTAATTTTGAATCAATGCCTGCATTTTTAGGAGTAAGCAGGTTTTGTGAAAAAAAATGGACACTATTTAATAGTAAAAGGAAAAGAAATGTTCTCATGGTCTTTTTACTAATAAGTAGTAGGATACAGATTAAAAGTTACAACCTTTTGATATTTAATTGTTTTCGGACTCAGAATTGTTTTTTATAAAAAGAAAAAGTTCACCGTATGGGTGAACTTTTGATTTCATCTTATTGACAAGTTTGTTTATAATCATCAATGAGCTTTTTATACATTTTAGTATATAGCTCAGTTTTGTAATGCATATTGATCTTTGCGGCTTCTGCGCCTTTTTTCCCTTTAACTAAAGCCTTTCTTTCTGCATCGGATTCTTTTTTATTTTCTTTGAAGGTCTTATTAGAGAAATAATCATTTTTTCTTGCTTCATCTACCTTTTTCAAAAACTCAGGACAATCGGCACCAGCAATTTCGTAGGCTTTATAAAACTTTTTATAGAGCGTTTTCATATTAAATAGAGCCAATGGACTTAAGGAGCTGAAATCTACAGGTGCAACAGCAACCGTTTCATTGGGTTTACTAAGGTAAATCATGACATACATCAACTGGCAAGTATCTTCGTTTCCGTCAAATCCTGTAGAAAAGTTATTTCCAAAATTTGCTCTGCACGTCATACTTCTATATCCGTAAAGATTGATTGGCCCTTTTTCCATTAGAGGAAGCATTAATACTTTCCCTTTTGATTCCATTTCCAGATCGTTATTGATTTCCTTTACAATTCGCTTATCCAGTTGAAAAGTTTCCTTGGTATCCTCGTTGGTATAGATAAGACTTTTAATGTCTGATACCGGAACCAGTTGTATATCTTTATCATCCTTAGATGATTTGAATTTGACCTCTTTTCTGTCTAAATGAGCATTTTTCTCGCTGTTTCCTCCTATAAATTGAAAAGTAGCAACATCAGGAAGCATAAAATCCTGAGCAAATCCTTTTTTGGTACTTCCATCCTCCATAAGGATTTCAATAGGGAGGAAGTCTCTTTGCCCGTGTAAAATTGTAGTGATTGGGCACATAGAGTAGGAGCTGTTGCAATGAACAGCAATAATGCAGTAAGTTTTTTCATGGTTATTGTTAAGATTGTATTAGCCTTTTCCTGCCGCCTGCATTGGGTTTACCTTTCCGTTTGAACTTCCTCTTGCGGAATTTCCTTCTTGTTTTTGTTTAAAGAGTTGGAATTTTGAAGTTTCACCACCAGAACCATTGCTTGTCCATAAGTTATTGGTCGTATCAATATCGGCTATTTCTCTCATTGGATCGAGCTGAATTGATTTCAACTTCTTGTCAAAATAATATGTTTTAGAAACTTTTTGTTCGTTCAATCTCCAGATTTGTGCAGAGGATTTATCATATAATTTTGAACCATCTTCAAAGGTGAATTCAAGGATAATAGGCATTACCAATCCGCCTTTGTTTAGAAAGTCTATCTGATAAGCAGTAATATTTTTGAATTTCTCTTTATCCTTAGCATCTAAAGGAAGAGTAGCTTCTACTTTATTAGTATATTCTTTAGTGTTTGCTTTTTCCTGCCCTCTGTCATATCGGTAATAGAAATCTTGAACCTCTTTATCTTGATCAACATAGAATGTAATATTCTTATCTTCTCTGTTTCTGATTTTCGAAAGATCTTCAAAGCTGTTTACCAAAGGCTTATCCACCTGATATTTTACTTCAGTGGCCGCTTTTGGATCTGTATCAAGATTTGGGGTGGCTACAGTTACTTTATCAATGGCAATATCTACAGGGTCTGTTCCATAGAACCATCCTCTCCAGAACCAGTCAAGGTCTTCACCGCTGGCATCTTCCATAGTACGGAAAAGGTCTGCAGGTTCAGGATGCTTGAAGGCCCATCTTTTAGCATAAGTTTTAAAAGCTTTATCAAAAAGTTCTCTTCCCATAATGGTTTCACGAAGAATATTCAATCCTGTGGCAGGTTTTGAATAAGCATTCGGGCCATATTGAACAATATTTTCCGAGTTACTCATGATAGGTTCAAGCTGATCCTTCGGAAGTTTCATATAATCTACAATAGTCCATGCCGGGCCTCTTTTTGAAGGGAATTTGTTATCCCATTTTTCTTCCGTAAGATATTCTGTGAACGTGTTCAGTCCTTCATCCATCCATGCCCATTGTCTTTCATCAGAATTAATGATCATTGGGAAGAAATTGTGTCCCACTTCGTGGATAATCACTCCGATCATTCCGTTTTTAGTTCCTTCAGAATAGGTTCCGTCTTTTTCTGTTCTTCCGAAGTTGAAACAGATCATTGGATATTCCATTCCGTTGGCTGCTTCTACAGACTGAGCTACCGGATATGGGTAAGGAATTGTAAATTCGGAGTACGTTTTAATGGTATGAGCGACAGCCTTTGTAGAAAACTTTCTGTAAAGTCCGTAAGATTCCTTAGGGTAAAAACTCATCGCCATTACTTTATTATTGTTTTCAGGAATCGTAACACGCATTCCGTCCCAAACAAATTTTCTGGAAGAAGTCCAGGCAAAATCTCTTACATCATTCGCTTCGAAAACCCACGTTTTTCTTTGTTTTGAATGATTCTTTTCTGCTTTTTTAGCCTCATCTAAGGTGACGATTTCTATAGGTTCAGAAGCACTTTCTGCTTTTCTGTATCTTGAAAGCTGATCGGATGTTAATACCTGATCATAGTTTTTACATTCTCCGGTTCCTCCTACAACATGATCTGCCGGTACATTCATAGACACTTTAAAGTTTCCGAAAACCAAAGCAAATTCCCCTCTTCCGGTGAACTGATGGTTTTGCCAACCCTGGAAATCACTGTATACACACATTCTTGGATACCATTGGGTCATCGTATACAAATCATTGCCATCTTCAGGAAAATTTTCATAACCACCACGGCCGCCCATCTTCATTCTGTTGGAGATATTATAGTTCCAATCTACCTTGAAAACGAATTTTTCTCCCTTTTTCAAAGCTTTTGGAAGATCAATACGCATCATGGTTTTGTTAACGGTGTATTTTAGTGGAGTTCCTGAAGCATCCGTTACTTTTTCCAGAATAACTCCATAGCCGTTATCTTTTACAGGAAGTTCCGTTACCTTAAGCTGTTGATCCGTTGTTGACGGTCGAAGGATTGATGAATTATCATATCCTGCATTCCTGATGCTTGAATGCTCGTTTTCGTCCAATTGAAGCCAGATATAATCCAGTTCGTCAGGAGAATTATTGTAATAGGTTACCGTTTCTGAACCTTTCAGATTTCTTTTATCCTCGTCAAGGTAGGCGGTAATGTTATAATCAGCCCTGTTTTGCCAGTAGGCGTGTCCTGGTGCTCCGGAAGCTGTTCTGTAAATGTTGGGTGTTGGTAGAATAGTTCCCAGTTGCTCAAACTTGTTTCCATGATTGCTACCCGGGTTATTCTGAATATTTTGTGCGGTGAAACCTGTATAGGCAAATACAGAAAGTGAAAGTATAACAACTTTTAGTTTCATAACCGAAATGATTTAATAATTATCAAAGATAGTAATAAGCTGTTGAAAAAATGAAAATATTTCACGTTTAGAAAGGAATTCTTTCCAAAGTCATTTTTAAGGATAGTGCAAAGACTCCGGATGAGACAAAAAGAATCCAATCTTTCTTATTGACCTTAAAAATAGTAAGCAGAATAAACAATAATATAAGGATAGCACCCACAATGACGATCTGCCCTAATTCTAATCCGATATTAAAACCTAATAGCGGAACAGCAATGCTTTGGCTTTTAGCAATCATCACTCTGGCTGTATTGGCAAACCCCATTCCGTGAACCAATCCAAAGATGAGAGCAAGATAGTAATTAGCCCGCATTAACGTCTGTTTCTGGTTTTTCATAATAATATTATCCAGGGATGTTAGAACAATAGTGAGAGGAATTAAGAACTCAACCCAATCGGAAGGTACTCTGAAAACATCAAGAATACTTAATGCTAATGTAATGGAATGTCCAATGGTAAATGCGGTGACGAGGATCAGAATTTTTTTCCAATCACTATAAGAATAAACAGCGATCAGAGCCAAAACAAAAAGCTGATGATCTAAAGCATCCAGGGAAATAATGTGTTCCCATCCAAGGTTTAAATAAAATAGAAAATCCTGCATCATAAAGTAAAATATAATGCGTACGAAAATAATGATTAATTTCGTACACATTATTTAAATGTCAGGGTTTATGAAGAAATTATGGCTGTTTTTGCTCCCGATTGTTTTTTTACTGTCTTTTACTACTGTATGGCACCCTTATCATGTAGGTTCTGTGGAGATCAACTATAGTTCTAAATCTAAAACATTTGAAGTTACCGGTAGATTTTTCCTTGACGATCTTGAGAATGGTCTTGGAAAAAAATATGGTGGAACTTTTCATTTCAATGATGATCAATATAAAGCAAAGCTTGATGAAGCATTACAAAAATATTGTCAGGAATATTTTAAACTAAAGACAGATAATAAGTTTCTTAAAGTAAATTATGTAGGCTACGAGGAGGATCAGGAATCTGTGAATGTCTATATGGAATCAGAACCCGTTGCCCATCCTAAAAAAGTAGAAACAGCAGTAAGTTTTCTGTATAACCTTTTTGATGATCAGATTAATATTGTTCACATCATTGTCAATGGAGATAGAAAAAGTGAAAAATTAACCTATCCGAACCGTTATCTCTACAAACAGTTTTAATTTTCCAACTGAATCAGTGTGTTGATTCCTTTAGCATGTGCCAACAAATCAGGAAAAAAATCATCATAACATTCCTGAAGAAAATCTTTATTATTTAAAAAAGCTTCAAAAACAGGAATATCTTTATCCAGATATTTTGCTTTGTTCAAAACATTTTGAATACTAAACTTAATCCCCCAGTCTTCACGATAATTGTAAAGCCAGTCATCCTGTTCCATTTTGGTCAGCATTTTTTTGAAATTTTCCGGTAACCATTGCTCGTGAGCATTAAGAACGCTATAGACTCTTAAAGAATGAGCCTTCCATCCAGCTAGTGAATGTAGAGAAAGATCATTGGCTACAAATAATCCATAGAGACATCTACAAAAGCTCCGGCATAAAGTCTTACCAAAGGAGCAAAAGCTTTTTTAGCCTCATGAATGGCAGGGTGAGAATCGGTAAAAGTATCGATGGCTCTGTGTAAGGTAATTCCATCCTGAATTTCCTTAGGGAAAGAAAAACGATCTCGGTTTCGGATAAAATCTTCCAAAAACTGGCCGACAATTTGTCCGTCAGTAAAAGTGAGAAAGGAATGAGCCAGATAATTCATAAACGAATATAAAAATTTTTAAACAAAGTTTGGCCATTGCTTAGTGTTTCTACCCAAACTCCTTTTTCAATTTCATGATATTTAAATTCAATCTCGTTTAAAGTTAATTTATCAGGAGAAATAATACTGAGATGGAGTTCACTATCATTGATGTGACATTTGAACTGAATAGGAAACGGAAAAGAATTCTGAACTTGAAGATCTTTGTAGCCGTAAACGACCGTACAATCTGAACCTAAAGGAGTAAAGCGTTCATCTTCTTTATAAATATCCATTGAATGGGGATATCTTTCTAAAATTTTTAATCCCGATTGAAGTGATCCATAATATAGAATAGATGAGAACTGACAGATTCCACCCCCAAAATCACTTGAAATAGTATTGTTGATGAGGTTTCTGCCTTCTTTAAAATTATTCTTTTCATTAGGCTTTCCAATCAATTTCCAGAAAGAAAATACTTCATCAGGATGGATGATCAGATTATTGATTTTGTCTCCAACTACTTTTAAATTGTGGATTTTATTATGATGAAAAGATGCGTTTTTAATAATCTGCCGGAGTTGAATTGAATGTTCTCCTATATGTTCCGAACGATATTCCTTAGGATAAATATGCTTGTTTCTCTGTTCATGAATATATCGCTGCAAAAGTTTTATCTGCAGTTTCCATGAATGAGGAACCCAATTTTTCAGTTGCTGTTTCATCTCTTTTCCAAAACACAAATGTGATACGAAGCCCATTTTTTCAGAAAAGTGTGGCAAAGAAAATTATCCAATGGCAGAAAGAATTTTCTTATGGCTTTAGGGACTCTGTGAATAGGAAAAAATAATATTCCGGACGTATTTGTAATATTCCATTGATCTTTTGAAAGCTCTGCAATATCTGAAATTGAAAAACTATTGCCAGCATGCCAGGTTTCCTGTGGAGAAATTGTTTTTTTTCTGCTTTTTACAGGATAATCAAATATCAAAGTGCCTTTCTTGCCTAATTTCTGATAGCATTCATCTAAGAATGCTTTTGTCTCTTTCCGGTTTTGGTGCATGATAACGTGGAAACAGAATATGCATTCAAATTCTTCATCAAAAGGTATTCCCGAAATTTCGCCCACAGTTAGAATTTTTTCAGGATACTTTTGACGGGCAACATTCAACATATTTTCGCTGAAATCAGTTCCATGGGTAGCAAAATTTAAGAGGCGACCTGTTCCACAGCCTAGATCCAAAACTTTTGTATATTTTTTATCTTTGAAAAAAGAAGTCAGAAAAGACCTTTCCTGTTGGTCAATATATTTCCCGTAAGAGTTTCCGAACCGATTCTCATCGTAAGATTCAGCGAGGGTGCTGTAATATTCCAGAATACTTGTTTTCATCATTTGAAAAAATCTTCGGTTAAGATCTTCAATTTTATTGACTTCCACAATTTTTATTGACTACATTTTCTGAAGAAGACTAGCTAGATTGTTCCTTTCTAAATTCGGAAGGAGTCATACCTGTCATTTTTTTAAAAATGGTATTGAAAGCGGTCTTTGAATTGAAACCGGATTCAAATGCAATTCCTAAGATGGAAAGCTTATGAAAAGATTGATCAGTAAGCATTTTTTTGGCATGTTCTACCCTGTATTTATTCACAAAATAGAAAAAGTTCTCTTGAAAACCGGTGTTGAGAAGATAGGAAAGTTGATGGGCATTGATGGAAATAAGATCAGATAGTTTCAAGAGATTGAGTTCACCATCCAAATAAGGCTTACCGGTTCCCATTATTGAAATTAATCTTTGTTTTAATGTGTCAAATTCCTCATCGGGGATTATTTTTTTTCTTAATGTTTCCTCTACGTCATTTTCCAGTTCAATAGAAAGAAGTTCTTCACGCTGATTTTTATCTACAGGATAGATTTCCTTTTGCCTCAGAACATAATAAAGAGTACTGTAAGCAATAAAAAGAAACAGCAGATCCATCACCAAATGCTGATGCATTTTATAGACAAAAGTGTTGAAAAGCTCATAGCCAACTGTAATAACAATAGTTATGAAAAGTAGAAAACTTAATTTAATCAGCCATTGTAAGTCGATATTTTCTGTGTTTGAAGAAATGGTTTCAATCCGCTTTTGATGCTTTCTGATTTTAAAATAAATAAGAGCAATGTAGGGGAGGTTATGGGAAATATCAATAAGCATTACAATACTTCTGATAATCGGATGATTTTCCATGTTGAAAAGCAATATCCAATAGATTGCCGGAGTAATACAGCAAATGAGATCAGATTTTTTAAAACGGTAATTAGGATTGATAAAAAAGACAACACTGAAAAATAAAAAGATCGGAGTAAAGATTTGTATTGCGTACAACGTAAGTACAAACCAGGAATCCGTAGAAATTCCACAGAAATGTAAAATATCAAGAAGCCAGTAACTTGACCAGAGTAATATAAAGATCCCGAAAAAGAAGTTAGCCTTTTTATTAACCCGCATAGGATTAATTAATACAGTAAAGGAGAGTAAAGTTAATCCTCCATAAAGCAGTACCAGTACAAACTTCTGAATGTTTTCGAGTTGCATTATTTACATTTTTTTAAAAAAGCCTTTCGTGGAAATCTTCAATTTTGCTTACCTCTTCAATCTTGATTCCAAATTTTCTTTTCGGAATTTTATTAAGATTGGAAACGAATATTTTCTCATACCCCAGCTTCTCAGCTTCTGTAATTCTTTGTTCGACCTGGGCAATGGGACGAATTTCTCCACTTAATCCGACTTCGCCGGCAAAGCAATAATGTTCTGAAATGGCAATATCTTCATTGGAAGAAAGAACAGAAGCAATAACAGCCAGATCCAAAGCGGGATCATCTGTTTTTATTCCTCCTGTAATATTAAGGAAAACGTCTTTGGCTCCTAATTGGAATCCAGCTCTTTTTTCCAATACTGCCAAAAGCATATTCAGTCTTTTGGAATCAAATCCGGTACAACTTCTTTGTGGAGTACCATACACGGCTGTACTTACCAAGGCTTGAATTTCCAGAAGCATAGGTCTGTTTCCTTCTAAGGTTACAGCTACAGAGTTTCCGGAAAGTTCTTCGAATTTTTTTGTAATCAGGATTTCTGATGGATTTTTAATTTCCTTTAATCCCTGAGAGATCATTTCGTATATTCCAATTTCAGAAGTAGAACCAAAACGATTTTTATTGGCTCTTAATAATCTGAAAAGGTGATTTCGGTCGCCATCAAAATTTAAAACTACATCTACCATGTGTTCCAATACTTTCGGGCCTGCAATTTGACCGTCTTTGGTAATATGACCTACTAAAAATACAGGAATACTGTTTTCCTTAGCATATTTAATGATCTCATTGGAGCATTCTCTGATTTGGGAAACTGTTCCTGGAGAACTTTCGATTAATTGAGATTGAAGCGTCTGAATAGAGTCGATAATCATGAAATCAGGCTCTAGTTTTTTGGCTTCGTGAAGTATTTTTCCAGCGAAGTTTCTGTAAATAGAAAACAGTTCGGGTTTTGGACATCCGTTAATCTGTCGGCCCTCATTTTAATCTGAGAAGCACTTTCTTCCCCGGAAACATAGAAAATTTTCTTCTTCATTTTTAAGGCAAGCTGAAGCAGAAGAGTAGATTTTCCGATTCCCGGTTCACCACCGATCAGAGTAACAGAACCTAAAACAATTCCGCCTCCCAGAACACGGTTCAGTTCTTCAGATGGAGTTTTTAGTCTTGGTTCTTCACTGGTTTCTACCTCAATGATATTGATGACATGTTGCTTGGTTTTTGAGAAGGGTACCGATTTGCTATTAGGTTTTTCCACTACTTCTTCCACCAGAGTGTTCCATTGTCCACAGTTTTTGCATTGCCCCATCCATTGGGAATATTGGCTTCCGCAGTTTTGACAGAAATATGCCGTTTTCAATTTTGCCATACTGCGAAGTTATAAAAAAAGCATTTTTTTCCGAGACTTAAATGCATTTAAATATCAAATACTAACATAGATCAACGATAGAAATATCTTTATATCTTAGCTTTGTTGAAATTAAAATATTAATGTAAAATATAATTACAATGAAAAAACTATTTTTATCCTTCGTGTTTGCTCTTCTAAGCACTTTCTCTTTTGCACAAAATACTTGGAATATAGACCAGATGCATTCTTCGGTAAATTTTACGGTTGAGCATATGGGAATTAGCTTCGTTCAGGGAAGATTCGATAAATTCAGCGGAAACTTGAAAACAAAAGGCAATAGTCTTGAGAATGCTGTTTTTGATATCAGTATCCATCCTGAAAGTATTAATACAGGAGTGGAGATGAGAGATAAGCATCTTAAAAGTAAAGATTTTTTTGCTGCAGAAGAATATAGTGAGATTAAATTTGCAACAGCTTCTATCTCAAAAGAAAAAGATGGATCCTATGTATTTACAGGTAAACTAACGATTAAAGATGTTACTAAAGAAATTAGTGTTCCTGTGATATTAGGAGGTATTACAAAGAATAAAGAAGGGAAAGAGATTATGGGAATGCAGGCAAAATTCTCTATCAGTCGTTTTGACTATGGGTTGAATTATGACCCTACAGCTGCAGGTATTGCTAAGCATATCGAAATTACTACCTATCTTGAATTGGTTAAAAAATAATTTGCATATAAACGAATTGAAAAGTGGCTTTGGAGGATTTCAGAGCTGCTTTTTTGTATTTGATATTTTTTTCGTTGATAAAAAGCTGTAGTGAAGGAAACACTTTCTTTAAAATAAAAAGGGAATGAATCGCTTTTTGTTATGGATCCCTATTTGATACAGATAAAAAATTTAATCAGGTTTTATAGTTGTTTGAAGCATGTTTTCGCATTTTCAAAATGTAAAAAATTGCTTTGTATCTCTTTTTCCCATAACTTTGCACAAACCTAATCTAATGAGTAAAAAGAATACAAAGTACATCTTTGTGACAGGAGGTGTAACTTCATCTTTGGGAAAAGGAATCGTGTCTGCTTCTCTGGGACTATTGCTAAAATCACGCGGTTTTAACGTAACGATCCAAAAACTTGATCCTTATATCAATATTGACCCGGGAACTTTGAATCCTTATGAACACGGAGAGTGTTATGTGACTGAAGATGGTGCGGAGACGGATCTGGATTTAGGTCACTACGAGCGTTACCTTGATGCTCCTACATCCCAAAACAACAACGTTACTACAGGAAAAATCTACCAGACTGTAATTGAAAAAGAAAGAAAAGGAGACTTCCTTGGAAAAACAGTTCAGGTAATTCCTCATATTACTAACGAAATTAAACGTAGAATTAAAATCCTTTCTAAACAAAACTACGATATCATTATTACTGAGATCGGAGGAACAGTAGGGGATATTGAATCTTTACCATACATTGAAACTGTTCGTCAGTTGAAATGGGAATTGGGAGAGAAAAATTCTATGGTAATCCACCTTACCCTATTGCCTTATTTGGCTTCAAGTGGAGAATTAAAGACAAAACCATCTCAGCACTCCGTTCGTCAGTTGATGGAAAGCGGAATTATGGCTGATGTATTGGTTTGTAGAACCGAACACAAAATTCCAAAAGATCAGAGAGCAAAATTGGCTCAGTTCTGTAACGTTCCATTAGAAAACGTTATTGAGTGTAAGGATATGGAAACTATTTATGAGGTTCCAATGTATCTTCAGAAGCAAAACTTTGATGATGTAGTCTTGAAAGAGCTGGATCTGAAAAGTGATAAAGATGCTGATCTTAAAGACTGGAAAACTTTTGTTAAAAAATTCCAGAACCCTAAGAGAACGGTTGAAATTGCTTTGGTTGGAAAATATGTTTCCCTTCAGGACTCTTATATTTCTATTGCTGAAGCATTCAAACATGCAGGAGCTGACCTTGAAACTGAAGTAAAAGTAAGATGGGTGTACAGTGGAGATATTACAGAAGAGAATATCAAAGAAACACTTAAAGGGGTAAATGGTATCCTTGTTGCTCCAGGTTTTGGAGACAGAGGTATCGAAGGAAAAGTTCTTACCGCAAAATATGCAAGAGAAAACAAAATTCCAATGTTGGGAATCTGTTTAGGAATGCAGATTATGACGGTTGAATTTGCAAGAAATGTTTTAGGGCATACAAAAGCAAACTCTGTGGAATTTGATACAGCAACTCCAGATCCTGTAATTTCATTAATGGAAGAACAGAAAAATGTAATAGATAAAGGAGGTACAATGCGTCTTGGAGCTTGGAAATGTGCTTTGAAAAACGGATCTAAGCTATACGAAATCTACGGAAGCAAAAATATTTCTGAAAGACACCGTCACCGTTATGAATTCAACAGTGATTATCTTCAGGAATTTGAAAAGAATGGTTTCCTAGCTACAGGGACAAACCCGGAAACAGGATTGGTAGAAGCACTGGAATTGCCAGGACATCCGTTCTATGTTGGGGTACAATACCACCCGGAATACAAGAGTACGGTAGCTACACCACATCCTTTATTCAGAGCTTTTATTAAAGCTTGTGAAACTTCTAAGTAAGATATTTTAGTGTGGGAAGAACGTAATATTCAACCCAACGACAACAAATAAGGTAATTTTTTACCACAAACGTCTAAACATAAACTCAGGTTGATTTTTCTCAGCCTGAGTTTATTATATAGTAATGCATTATAGTATAGAGTTTTGATAAAAAAACAGTATTTTTGTCAGCTCAAATTTACTACAGATTTATAAGTTTTCTTATAGGATTGTAGTAAGTCAGTAAATAGGAAATTTTAATTATAACAAAAATAAAATGCAACAAAACAACGGAATCGATAAGAAGCAGATGATTAGTTTCGCGGTTTTATGCCTGATTCTCTTCGGTGCAATGTTCTATTTCCAGAACAAGCAGATGAAAGAAGAAGAGTTAAAAGCTCAGCAGCAGAAAACGGAACAGGTGAAAAATGCCGTAAAACAAACTCAGGCCACCAATATCAATCCAAATGTAACTCCTAATGCGATTCAGACAGCTAATTTGTCTAACAAAGAACTGAATGTTGAATTCTCAAGCTTAGGAGGACAGGTTTCTAAAGTTCAGCTTTCAGAATACAAAGCATACAATAATAAAACGGATCAGGCTGACCTTCCGCTTTATCTTATCAATAAAAATAATTCAAACTACGGTTTCCAGTTTAAAGACAAAACGGGGAAAGTGATCAATACTAAAGATTTAGTTTTCTCACCTACTGTTAATGGAAATGCTGTAACAATGACGGCTAACTATAATGGAGCTGTTATCCAGTTTATTTATACATTACTTCCAAAATATACTCTTGATTTTAAAGTAAGAACTCAAGGTCTTGCAGCAGTCACTTCTGATAACAAAGCAGACTTTATTTGGGATTATAGTGTAAGAAACCTTGAAAAGGGTAGAGCTCAGGAACAATCTCACTCAGAATTCTCTTATGCTTTCAATAATTATAAAGATTATGATTATGATGGAAGAACCACAATGGAGGAGGAAAAAGAAACTCTTAACTGGATTGGTGTAAAACAGCAGTTCTTTACTTCTGTTATTGAAGCTAAGAATGGATTTACTCAAAGTAAAGGGAATCAGGAGAATGTAGAAGAAGGAGAATATCTGAAGAAATTAAACTATGAAGGTTTTGTTCAGATGACCGGAAGTGAATTAAACCAGGATTTCACATGGTATTTTATGCCATTGGATCTGCCATTATTGAAATCTTACGATAAAAACTTTGATGAGATTCTTCCGTTAGGTTGGTCTTTCATTGGAGCTATGAACCGTTATTTCTTCATGTGGTTATATGCAATTATTGCTGGATGGGGATTATCAGCAGGTTGGGTAATTTTTGCAATGACAATCATCGTAAAATTGATTCTATCACCAATTATGTACAAGCAGCATAAGCTGAGTGCTATGATGAAAGTGATCCGTCCGGAAATTGATGAAGCAAATGCGAAGTTCAAGGATGCTGATCCAATGAAGAAACAGCAGGCTACGATGGAGATCTATAGGAAAGCAGGAGTTAATCAGATGGCAGGATGTTTACCTGCATTGGTGCAGATTCCGATCTTCTATGCGCTATTCCGTTTCTTCCCGAACTTTATTGATTTGAGAGGACAGGGATTCTGGTTTGCAAAAGACTTAACAGCTTATGATGATTTGATTAAATTGCCATTTAAAGTTCCGTTCCTTGGAGATCACTTAAGTATCTTCGCATTGGCTTGTACAATTGTTATCCTGATCTATACAGTAATGACATCAGGAAATATGCAACAGCCACAACAAGAAGGAATGCCAAATATGAAAGTACTAATGTATATCTTCCCGATTACATTCTTATTCTTCTTAAATACATCAGCATCTGGTCTTTCATGGTATTATTTTGTATCGAATGCAATTAACATTCTAATCATTCTTGTGATTAAGTATGTAATTCTGGATGAGAAGAAAATTCATGCTCAGATTCAGGCGAATAAAGAAAAGCCGAAAACGGAAGGTAAATTCCAGAAGAAAATGAGAGAAATGATGGAGCAGGCTCAGCAGCAACAGCAAACTCAAGAAAAAGGCAAAAAGAAATAATTGACAAATCAATTGATCATAAAAAAAGAGAAGCAACTGCTTCTCTTTTTTTGTTTATATAAGTTTTAAAATTTCTACTATTAGTCATATTTTAATCTGAAAGACTGTCTGTGGTGTTTTGTTGGGCCATGTTTGATGAGGGCATTCTGATGTTTTTTTGTGGCATATCCGAAATTGGTATTCCATCCATATTCAGGAAACTCTTCGTGAAGCTCGATCATTAATTTGTCTCTGTAATTTTTAGCAAGAATAGAGGCCGCAGCAATAGATAAAACTTTTGAATCTCCTTTTATGATACATTGATGAGGGATGTAATTATAGGGGTGAAATTTATTTCCATCAACTAAAATAAGTTCCGGTGTTATGGTTAACTTATCCAACGCACAATGCATGGCATGGATGCTGGCATTAAGTATATTATGCTCATCTATGAAAGAAGGAGGAAGCTCTGCAATGGAGTAGCTTTTTACATTGTCTCTGATGTAACTGTCCAAATCCATTCTGGTTTTAAATGTTAATTGTTTGGAGTCATTAATTAAATTTTGTTCAAAATTTTCATCCAGAATAACTGCAGCGGCAACTACCGGTCCACTTAAACACCCTCTTCCTACTTCATCACATCCTGCTTCGATGTAAATGTTTGACCAGCTTTTTATTAAGTCCATAATTTTTTTTCTACGGATGCAAAAATATAATTTTTTTTCTAAATAATATTTTTCATGTATATGTTGTTTTTTCATGAAAATATGTTAAATTTTCCTTTAAAATAGCGGTTTTTGATTATTTCTATTTGGTCTTATTTTAGTGAATTATTTACGTTTTTATTGGTTTTTTATTGAATTTATGTAAGTTATTTTCAATATTTTAACAAATTGTTTGGTAATTTTAAGAAACTTTCACATATTTGTATCCAATAAAAAATTAATTGATTCATGAAGAAATTAACAACGAGTGTTCTGATTGTTGCACTCTCTGCTTCTTTTTTTAATGTAAACGCCCAGAAAAAAGGGAAAGACACATTAACTACACAGAATATTGGAGAGATTGTAGTAACGGGAGCATTGGGGATTAAGAAAAAACAAGACGCTATTACAGCAAGTACAGCCCTTGTAAAAACTGAAGAACTTACGAAAGCAGGTAACCCGAATGCTGTTCAGGCATTAACCGGTAAAGTATCTGGTCTTTATATTAACGTTCCTAATAGTTCTGTAAATGGACAGGCAACGATTAACTTAAGAGGACAGAGATCTTTAACAGGAGATAACGGTGCATTTATCGTTATTGATGGAGCGCCTTCTACGGCTACTATTTTCCAGCAGTTGCCTCCTGATGTTATTGAGAGTGTTAACGTGTTTAAAGGACAGCAAGGAGCTGCATTATACGGTGAAAGAGGATCAAACGGTGTAATTGTTGTTACAACGAAGAAGGGAACAAAATCTGAAAAAATTCAGTTTACCTTAACTTCAAACATAGATGCTTCTTCTGTGTATAAGTTACCTATTGTTCAGGATAAATATGGTCAGGGAGCTCCTGGAGGAGATTTTACACCAGGATTTCCAGAAATGGGTGGTACTACATGGATTCCTTATGAGAATACATCATGGGGTCCACTTTATTCAGATCCACTTATAGCCGGGAAGGACTTGATTATTGGAACACCTGATGCAAATGGACAGTTTGTGATGGGGAAATATGCTCCTAGAAAAAATCATTTTGCTGATTTCTTCAAGACAGGACTATTGTATCAAAATGGCTTGACTATGAATGTGGGTGGAGGTGATTCTTATGCATTCTTATCAATCAACAGAACTCAAAATGATTTCATTGTAGATAAAGACAGGTTAAACAGAAACAATATTTTGTTTAAGGCTGGTAAGAAATTAGGAAAATTGAGAGTAGATGGTACTTTCAATTTAATTGATCAGCAAACTTCTGAAACAAGCTCAGATACTTATTATAACTTGCTTCAAATGCCTACAAATGTCGATATCAGAGCTTTTTCGAAACCTGATGCAGAACATTATTTTACAACATATGCGGATAATCCTTATTGGACGATAGATAACGTAAGATATAATAATAAAAGTACTACATTCAGTGGGATTATAAACCTTGAATATACATTTAACGAGCATATTAGCTTATCCTATTTAGGGAATGTATTAAGCATTTCTGCATTAGGTGAAAGTTATAACAATGGCTGGAGATTTGGTAAAATATTTCCCAAAACAAATACAGCATATGATGGAACATCATTTCTGACCTATCAACATAGTAATATTGAATCGAATTATTTTAAAAGTGTAAGCAGAAGATTCAATTACTATGGGGATATCATGTTGAATTTTAATTATAAGCTTACGGATGATTTAGGATTGAAATTGAACGTAGGAAATAACGTGAGAGATGATTCATTTACAGTGACTACTGTGGGAGGAACTAATCTTCAGATTCCAGGTTTTTATCATATCAATAATGTTGGAAATCCTACATCGTTTTCTGAACTTCAGAATACACAGTCTCGTGTAAGAACTATTGCAGGTTTTGCCAATTTAGATTTAGCTTTCAGAGATTATTTATTTTTAAACTCAACAATTCGAGTTGAAAAAAGTTCGGTATTATCTACACGTGATACTTTTACTCAAGAGCTTACTAATAAGCCTTATACCTATTATTCAGCGGGTCTTTCATTTATACCAACTAAAGCTTTTGAGGCATTGAAGGGAGGGGTCTTGAACTACGCAAAAATTACAGCTTCTTATACAAGCGTAGGAAGTACAAATGCAATTTCCCCTTATGCGACAGATGAGGTAACTGGATTAATTCCGACCGGATTTCCAATGAACAATGCATCATATTTAATTAATAGAAACCCTACGAACCCTCGTATTAAGCCAGAATTTACCTCTACTCAGGAAGCTTCAATACAGTTAGGATTCTTTGAAGATAGAATTACTATGGGCGGGTCAGTGTTTAGATCTGGAGTTACTGATTTGATTACGAATTCTTCTATTGCTAATAGTGCTGGTATTAGTACTTTAAGAGATAATATTGGTGATGCTGTTAATAAAGGGATTGAATTGGATCTTGGGTTTACTCCGATAAGAACACAAGATTTCGAATGGAATATCAGAGGTTCATATAGTAGTTATACATCTAAGTAACAGATCTTCAGAATGGGGTTACTGAAGTTCAGTTATTATCAGTAAGTCGCCCATCTGCAGGTATTTTTGTTCAGAAAGGTGAGGAGTATCCTCTGATTAAAGGAACGAAATACCAGAGAGATGATCAGGGTAGAATTATTGTCGGTAAAAATGGAGTTCCTTTAGCAACTTCAGGTTTTGAGATATTGGGTAAAGTAAATCCTGATTATGTTTTAGGATTCAGTACTTCTTTCCGTTATAAAGGATTTAGACTTTCAGGTACTGCTGATTATAGAACCGGAAATAGTTTTTTATCTATTACGAAACAATTGTTAGGGTTTACGGGAGCTTTAGAGAAATCTGCTGATTATGACAGAAGCCAGGGGTATGTGGTGCCTAATTCTGTACAGAATGTAGGAACAGCCGCAAATCCTGTATATGTTACCAATACTACTGCTGCTTTAGGTCCGAATTATACCAGCGCATCGACTTATTTTTCGGCGAATGGTTATTATAATGCTATTGGAGAAGAGTTTGTTGTAGATGGAACGGCTTTCAAAATCAGAGAAATTGCTTTGAGTTATACCTTGCCTAAGTCTGTTCTTGCCAATACTTTCCTTACCAACCTTACGTTTGGTGTATATGCCAGAAACCCTTTTGCATGGTATGCTAAAAGCAACAGAAATTTTGCAGATCCTGAAACAGCTAGTAATTCAGGGGCTCCCAATCAAAGACCAGGACAAGCCCTTGGCGTTGGGGGACCAAATGCTTATGGTATTGCCTATACGGGTCAGTATCCTACTACAAGAACATTTGGAGTTAGTATGAGTGCATCATTTTAATTAAAATTAAGAAATGAAAAAGATAAATAAAATCAAATTAATTATGCCCTTAGCGGCTTTGGCATTAAGCTTAAGTGCTGTGTCATGTAATGATTACCTGGATATTAATGAAAGTCCAAATGCAGGGCATATTGAAAATGTTTTACCATCTCAGGTTATTCCGGGTGCTATCAATGAATTATTCATTGCACAAGGAAGTGAAGTTGGAGGTCGTGCAGCTTCCATGATGACTTTTGGAAATGTAATGATGAATAACTGGGCTACAGATGTTTATAATGTTGGTGGGGTGTATAATGCAGAATATACCTTAGGAGCTGTAAATGATAGTTTTTATAGTGGTATTTGGAATAGGATTTATTTGTATGCTGCTAACCTTAAGCTAGTGGAAGATTATCCTAATGCAGATCATGCTCAGGATAATTACGTTGCAATTGCTAAGATTGTAAAAGCTTTCTATATGCAGTATATTGTTGATTTATATGGAGATGCTCCTTATAAAGAAGCTTTTTTACGCTCTTCTAATCTTACTCCAAAATATGATGATGATAAGGATATTTATATGGCTTTGATTGCAGATTTGGAAGCGGCAAATGTTTTGCTTGCCTTGAAACATCCTGATGCTAAAGTGGCTACTACTGATCCAATCTATGCAGGAAATACGGATAAATGGATTGCTTTTTCAAATACTATTAAGTTAAGAATGCTGTTAAGAATGTCTAATGTGACAGGAGATATGGCAGCTTACAGAGACCAAAAACTGGCTACTCTGGCTGGAGCCCCATTTGTTAAAGATAATGTTCTCAACAATCCAGGATATTCTTCAGCAAATAATGGAACGATGAATCCTTTTTTGTCTTATAAATATACTGCTACAGGTTCTCCTTCTTTGTCTTACATCTGTGCTTCTGAGCATATTGCGAATTGTTTGAATGGGAATTTGATGAACTCTACAGAGCCTTACTACACTAAATTTAGTGGAATTATTGATCCTAGAAGGTTTAGATTATTTACTTCTGTAACATATAATGGCGTTGCGCAAGTGAAAGGTATCAGACAGGGAGCTAATGCTGGGCAGCCAGGCGCACCAACTGATAATAAATCTTTATCTGTTTTAGCATCTGGTAATTTTGTTGGATCTACAACGGTAGCTACTGTTGCAGATGTTATTAAAGCTGGAAATGCCAGAGGAGGAGTTGTAATGTCCTTGGCTGAGAGTGAGTTTTTACAAGCTGAGGCTGCTGTGAGATATCCATCTTTGTTTGGGAATCCTCAAGGACATTTCGATGCAGGAATTGATGCATCAGGTAAATGGGTTGGAGCTACTGATACAGGAATGATTGCTTATAAAGCTGCGATTGCTACAAAAGTTGGCCTTGGCTTTACAGGTTCTACTAATCAGCAAATTGAAGCTATTATGACTCAAAAATGGTTAGCATTAACTAATGTTAGCCCTATGGAAACGTTTCTTGACTACAACAGAACAGGATATCCTGTAACGCCAATGGCTGTAACGAGTTCACAAGCAAACAGACCATTGAGATTATTTTATCCTACTTCTGAATATGGTTCAAACGCTAATAATGTACCTAAGCTAACTACAGCTCAGATGTTTAATAAGAATGCAACGACTCCTTTCTGGAATCAAAACTAATTCTATAAATTTTAATATATTTTTAAAGGCTGCTCTTTATAGGGTGGCCTTTTTAATGTTTGAATATTTATAGAAATTATAGAAATGCCTAATGGTTTATTAAAATTTTATAGAGAGAATTTCAATTATAGAAATGGAAAAGTGAAAGCGGAATTATTTAATTAATATCAATAAAATAATGGATGTATTAAAATATAAGTCTATTTTTTTGAAAGGATTTTATTTATGTTTTTATTATATTAATTTATTCATATTTTTCATTAAATCTGTAGTGCATTTTTCGTTGTTTGCACGACGTTCTAGCTTTTTTTAGCGATAATAAAAAATATATGCTAAGCATTGTATGTGGTTAAATAGCGTGAGTTTTATTCCAATAATAGTGATTAATAATCCTGTAAACCAGTGTGTTAATGTGGTATATGGAGATTTTGACCATAGAAAATATCAATAATTGATGCCATTGATTTATTCAAAAAAAAATATCGATTAATTTTCCTTGTTTTTGTTAAAAAAAGCATTTTTAACTTAATTTAATAGTTTATTGATTGTTTTCATTCTTGATTATTGAAATATTGATATTTTTTTTAAAAAATCCTTTGTGTTGTTAGGAAAGTTTTACAAATTTGTAGGGTACAAAATTAATTTGATATGAAGAAACTAACAACAGGTCTTCTTGTTTTAGTATTGTCATCTTCTATTGCAGTTGCAAATGCTCAGCAAAAGAAAGATACTATTAAAACAAAAGAGATCGAGGGCGTGGTAGTAACCGCTCTTGGTATTAAAAGAGAAAAAAAATCACTGGGCTATGCTTCAGAAGAGGTAAAAGCAGCCGAATTAGTCGGCGGAACTACCAATACAGGAAACGTGGCATCTCTTCTTTCCGGAAAGGTAGCCGGATTACAGGTAAATACAAACAACAACTTTGGTGGATCTTCAAACCTATTGATCAGAGGGTATAAATCCTTATCAGGAGGTTCTCCCCTTATTGTAATTGATGGATCTCCTGTTAACAACTCATCCTTATCAACAAATGCGCCATTTGATTATGGTAACTTCCTATCAGATATCAATCAGGAAGATATTGAATCCATCAACGTTTTGAAAGGTGCAGCAGCTTCTGCACTTTACGGAGAGAGGGGTAGTGATGGGGTAATTTTGATCGTTACTAAAAATGGTAGAGGTAATAACGATGGCAGCTGGGGGGTTACTTTAACTTCAGGAATTACGGCAGGTTTTGTAGATAAATCTACATTCCCTACATATCAGACAAAATATGGAGCCGGATATGGTGGTGAAGATTGGAACTTTCCATTAAGTAAGGATGGGTATCATTATACCAACTTCCAGGATGATGCTTCTTATGGTCCTAAATTTGATCCTAGTCTTTTGGTATATCAGTGGGATTCATATGATCCTTCTTCTCCGAATTACAAAAAAGCAACACCTTGGGTTGCTGCCAAAAACGGGCCAATCAAATTTTTTGAAACACCAGTCACTTATGTTAATACAGTAACCATTGAGAAAGGAAATAAGACATCAAATCTTTCCTTATCATATTCCAATATGCTTTCTAATGGTTTATTACCGAATTCAGAGTTAAGAAAAAATACGATTTCAGCTAAATTTAATCACGATTTTACGGATAAGTTACACGCTTCAGTTTTTACAACTTTAACGTTGCAGGATACGAAAGGACGTAATGAAACCGGTTATTCTGATAACGTTGTTTCTGGTTTCAGACAATGGTGGCAGACGAACGTTGATGTCTATGCATTAAGAAATGCCTATTTAAATAATGGAAATACGAATTTTTCATGGAACAGAACTTCACCAGATGAAGCAACTCCTCAATTCTGGAATAACCCTTATTTCCAAAGATACCAAAACTATCAGTCTGATAACAGAACGAGAGTATTTAGTTATGCTCAGTTAAAATATGATATTTCTAAAAATTTAGGAATTACAGGTAAATTGTCTTATGATGATTTACAGATGGTTGTAGAAGAAAGATTAATGAATGGATCAATTCCACAAGTATTCGGTGCTTCAGGATTGAATGTTTCTTCAGGATATGCCAGAACCAACATGAAAAACTCTGAATTAAACTTCGATGTATTCTTAAATTATAAATTTAATATTACGGAGGACTTAAGTTTGAGCGGAATTGCAGGTGGAAACGTTAGAAGAAATTTAATCGATAACGTATATATGAGTACTGAAGGCGGGTTATCAAACCTGGATTGTTTGCCATCTCCAATTCAGTAAGAACAATACTTCCTCCTGATGAAAATTATGCAAAATGGCTTACTTCAAGTTATTATGCAACAGCATCATTAGGATATAAAAACTTCTTATTTGTAGATGCTACCTATCGTCGTGACCAGTCTTCAAACTTACCAAAAGGAAATAATAGCTACGGATACCCTTCTATTACTGGAGCCGTGATCTTATCGGAATTTGTGAAGCAGCCATGGTTGAGCTTCTGGAAAGTTAGAGCTAACTACGCAGAAGTTGGATCTTCTACAGGAAATTATAGATTAGTAAATACATTTAAGGCAAGAGGAGAAGGATTATTTGATCAGCCTTACTTCCTTGCTAATCCAAACTTGAAACCTCAAAGATCGAAAGAAACTGAATTTGGTATGGAGGCGCAGTTTTTCAAAAACAGATTAGGATTTGATTTCGCCATCTATAAGACAAAAACATTTGATCAGATTATTAATTTACCGGTTTCACCAGCTACGGGATATAGAACATTCTTGGTAAATGCAGGGCAAATTGACAATAAAGGGGTTGAAGTACAGTTAAATGGTACACCCATTAAAACAGATAACTTTTCTTGGGATATTAATGTAAACTGGTCTAAAAATGAAAATAAGGTAATTGCATTAAATGGGAACTCTCAAAACTATTTATTAGCAAGATATCAGAACAACGTATCTCTTAATGCACGTGTAGGAGAAGCTTTTGGTGCTTTAGTAGGATCAGATTATCAGTATGATGCTAACGGAAATAAGATTGTAGATCCTACATCAGGAAATTATCTTAGAAACAATAACCAAGTGATCGGAAATGTTACTCCGGATTGGGTTGGTGGAGTTAGAAACAGTTTCCGTTATAAAGATTTTTCAGTAAGTTTCCTTATTGATGTGAAGCAAGGTGGTGATGTATTCTCTCCAGATATGGGATATGGATTAGCAACCGGACTTTACGCAGAAACAGCTGATTATAGAGAAAGTGGAGTTGTAAATCCAGGAGTAAATCCAAACGGAGCTCCTAATACAACAGTTGCAGGAGATCCAAATGGTGCTGGTAGTATAGATGGGTACGGTGTTATGCCAAACAAGAGATTTGTATATGATGCTTCTTATGTAAAGTTAAGAGAAGCAAGTATCGGATATAACTTACCAAAGTCAATTTTAGCCAATACAGGTATCAGAGATGCTAAAATTTCTATTGTAGGTAGAAACCTTTGGATTATTCACAAAAATCTACCTTATGCAGATCCTGAAACAGGAACAGGTAATGGTTTAGCAGCGAAAGGCCAGTCGATTGGATCACTGCCTACGACTCGTGATATTGGTATTGATGTAACTTTAAAATTCTAGAAAAATGAAAAAATTATTTTTAATAATAGGTTTGGCTTCATTGGCGTTAACGTTTACCTCTTGCGAAAGAGATATTACGTCACTGAATGATGATCCAAAACACCCAACGGTAGTTCCTTCAGGAGTACTTTTTGCAAGTGCTGAACAAGCTCTTCTTGATCAAATGTTAACTCCTAACGTTAACCGTAATATTACACGTTTCTTCACTCAACAGTGGACAGAAACCACTTATATTGACGAAGCAAGATATGATATGGTACAAAGACCAATTCCTACCAATCATTACAATCGAATGATGGCTTCTTCATCAGCTACGATAAACTCTCCGGGAGTTTTATCTGCATTGAGAGATGCAAGGAAATTTCTAGAATCAGAAGATGTAAGCGCTGCTCAGAAAAAAAATAATATCGCCATGATAGAATTGGTGAATGTGTATACATGGGCTAACTTAGTAGATACATTTGGAGATATTCCTTATTTTGGAGCATTAAAAGCTACAGCAGAGAATCCTGGTGATGCAGAAATCCCTTATGACGATGCTAAAACAATCTATCTGGATCTTATCAAAAGAATTGATGCTGCTATTGCTATGATGGATACTTCAGTGAAAGGATATGATAAAGATCTGATTTACAAAGGAGATATGGCTAAATGGAAAAAAATGGCTAATTCTTTGAAATTTAGAATGGCTGTTACCTTATCTGATGTAGAGCCAGGTTTGGCTAAAACTTATGCAGAAGCAGCTTTTGCTGGAGGGTTATTTGCTGATAAATCTGATAATTTCGGATTACAGACTTTTCCGTCAGGTTTATTATCAAATCCTGTTTATCAGGATGTTATCCAGTCTGGTAGAAATGACTTTTTACCTTCTGATGTTTTAGTGAACTATATGAACTCAACAAGCGATCCAAGAAGAGCTGTTTGGTTTACACTATATGAAGGACAATATGTAGGAGGAAAATATGCTAAAACGAATACTTTTGGTTTATTCTCGCACTTTACAGATGCAATTACCAATGAAAATGCACAAGGTTTCTTATTGGATTATACAGAAATTATGTTCTTAAAGACAGAAGCTGCTGCCAGAAATTTTAACGTTGGAGATACAGCTACTAACTTATATAAGGAGGCAATTAAGGCTTCAGTAACAGAATATGGAATGGATGTTTCTAATGCAGATGCAATTGTTGCAGCAACTCCATATGATGCGACTAACTGGAAAAAGTCTGTAGGATTCCAATCATGGGTAGCAATGTTTAACAAAGGTTTCCAAGCATGGAACTTTGCAAGAAGATTAGATTACCCAGTATTTGTAAATCCATCAAACTCTAGAGTAGAGGCAGTTCCAATCAGAATGAAGTATTCTCAGGATGAATATCTTGTGAATTCTAAAAATGTAAATGCTGCAGCTGCAAAAATCGGAGGAGATAAAGTTTCTACAAAGATCTTCTGGGATAAATTTTAAACTAAATAATTATCCAGATTACTAAAACATTAGTAATCTGGATATAGAAATACTTAAATTATGAAATTTTTTATTGGAATTCTTTTATTAGCCGGAATGGTATCGTGTTCAAGTAATGATGATACTCCTACAGTTGTAGACAATACAAATATAACGGGCACATGGAAACCTGCTAACTATGAATTTAGAGGAAAAACTATTTCTCTTAATGATTGTGAAAGTAGAAGCCAGATATATATTAATACAGATTATTCCGGATCTTATGAAAGAAATGAAGCAGGAGCTGATGATACTTGTAATTTAGTAGATTCTTTTACCGGAAAGTGGGCTTATGATAAGTTATATAATGTTCTGATTCTTACCTATACAGAAGGAGGTGAAACTAAAACTTTGAGAAAAGAAGTGGAATCATATTCTGAAACTGAACTTAGAATTAAGGATAATAATAAGAACTTGGATAATGTGCCAGGAAACGATGCCGGAATTTTGATCTTTAGAAAAGGATAAACATTCTTATCATAAAAAGAACCGCTCAAAGTCGGTTCTTTTATATACTAAACAAAAAAGGAGGTCTTTATGACCTCTTTTTTTATGCAATATTACAATTTACAGACATAGGTAAACAAGCTCCCCATTCTCTGCATTGTTTATATCCATCAGGGCATCTGCCCCAAGGTTCGCAGCATGGAGCATTTCCAGCAGTAATTTTTTTTAACTCAGTTTTCGTGAATTTTTTTAGATTTTTCATAATAAAGTTTGGTTTAATGAGTATAATAAATATATGAAAAACATAGACAAAATTTTGATTTTCAATATAATTTTTCAAAAAATGTTCAAATAATTGAATGTCTGTCCCTGCAGTATAGAGTTGTCTTTTTTATTTCACTAAATTTGTACTTTAAATTTTGAGATGAATATTAAAGATATTATTGAACAAAAACTTTCAGAAGTCATTTTAAATGTATTTCAGTTAAAAGACATTAAGCTGGAAGTTCAGGAAAATAAAACGGAATTTGAAGGTGACTTTACCATTGTTACTTTCCCATTAGTAAAACAATTGAAGAAAAACCCTGAGAGTATCGGGGTAGAATTGGGCGAAGCTTTAACGGAGCAGACAGATATTTTTGAAAGCTTTAATGTGGTAAAAGGATTCCTTAATGTTAAAGTTAAAAATCAATTATTTGTAGATAATTTCAGATCTGTACATGATGGATTTTCAACAATAGATAAGAAAAATGCTACCGTAATGGTGGAGTATTCTTCACCCAATACCAACAAGCCTCTGCATTTAGGGCACATCAGAAATAATCTGTTAGGATTTTCAGTGGCTCAGATCTTAAAAGAGGCTGGATATGATGTGATCAAAACTCAGATCATCAATGACAGAGGAATTCATATCTGTAAGTCTATGTTGGCTTGGGAGAAATTCGGAAACGGAGAAACTCCTGACACAACCCATACAAAGGGAGATAAATTTGTAGGAAACTATTATGTAGAGTTCGACAAGAATTATAAGAGAGAAATTTCTGAATTGGTAAGCCAGGGAGTCGCAGAAGAGCAGGCTAAAAAAGAAGCTCCGGTAATGAAGGAAGCTCAAAAAATGCTTTTGGATTGGGAGAATGGAGATGAAACGGTAAGAAACCTTTGGGCAGAAATGAACTCTTGGGTGTATAAGGGATTCAATGAAACGTATAAGAGATTAGGCGTTGATTTTGACCAGGTTCAGTATGAAAGTAATACTTATATCCTAGGAAAAGACCTTATCCAGACGGGACTAGATAAAGGGGTTCTATACCAAAAAGAAGATGGTTCTGTTTGGTGTGATCTAACAGATGAAGGCCTTGATCAAAAATTATTACTACGTTCTGATGGTACTTCAGTGTACATGACTCAGGATTTAGGAACTGCAGTAGAACGTTTTAAGCAAAATAATATTCAAAAACTTATCTATACGGTAGGGAATGAGCAGGATTATCACTTCCAGGTTTTATTCAAGATTATGAAAAAACTAGGATATGAGTGGGCTGATCAATTATTCCATCTTTCTTATGGAATGGTTGAATTACCGGAAGGAAAAATGAAATCCCGTGAAGGAACTGTAGTAGATGCCGATGACCTGATGCAGGAAATGTATGAAACAGCAAAATCTAAAGCTCAGGAACTAGGAAAGCTTGAAAACCTTTCTGAAGAAGATAAAGAAGTATCTTATGAAACAGTGGGGCTTGGTGCATTGAAATATTTCATGCTAAAAGTAGATCCTAGAAAGAAAATGCTTTTCAATCCGGCTGAAAGTATCGACTTTAACGGAAATACTGGGCCGTTTATTCAGTATACTTATGCTCGTATCCAGTCATTGTTGTCGAAAGCAGAATTTGCTTATCAAGAAACTGCTGATGTAGTGTTGAATCAATTTGAAAAAGAATTGATCATGCAGCTTACCAATTTCAAAACGGTAGTCGCTAAATCTGCAGAGACATTAAGCCCAGCTTTGGTTGCCAACTATGTATATGACCTCGTGAAATCGTATAATTCATTCTATCAGAATAATCCGATCCTGAACCAGGATGATGAAAATATCAAACAATTCCGTTTGAATGTATCCGATCTTACAGCCAAGACGATTAAAAAATCGTTGGAGTTACTGGGAATTGGAACAGTAAACAGAATGTAAAAAGTAAGCCTCCTGAAACTTCAGGAGGCTTTTTTTGTATTTATATGCTAATGATAGTTGCTCAATAATCATTCACTTTTTTCACTATGCATCTGCTTCAAACTATCCGCATAGAGTTTTGCAGGAGTCCATCTTGCATGCTTAGAGAGAATGACTTTGTAACCTTTTTTATAGGTATATACTTTGGTAAATTTAGCACCGAAAAATATGAGCATACAGGAATAGTTGATCCACATCATGATTAAAATTACAGTTCCGGCAGCTCCAAATGCTGAGGTAGGTTTCACCTGATTGAAATAAAGACTCAGTAAAAATTTTCCTAATGTAAATAATGCGGTTGTTAAAAAAGCTCCCCGCCAAACAGATTTCCAGCTGATTTGTACATCCGGAAGAACTTTAAACATAAGGGCGAATAAGAGCATAACCAGTCCAAAGCCAATTGAAAAATTGACGACTTCAACAAGAAGATACGTTTCAAATCCAAAATATTGGGTAATGATTGTATTAAAAAGACTGATTAATGAAGACAAGATCATAGTGATCATGAGCAGAAATCCCAGAATCAAAATCATTCCTAAGGAATTGGCTCTATCCAGTAAAAATTTGAGTAATGCTTTTTTCGGTGCAGATTCTACATCCCAAAGAGAATTTAATGTATGCTGAAGTTGAAAGAATAGAGTAGTAGAACCAAAAACCAATGCTCCCACTCCCACAGCTTTCATAAAAATATTCTTTTTGTCGATTAAGGCTCCGGCAAGCATCCCTTCAATACTTTTAGCGACATCAGATCCCATAATTCCACTGATTTGGGTACTGATCTGCCCTCTGATAGCTTCTTCACCAAAAAAATTACCAAGTACCCAGATAATAATGATCAATAATCCCGGGATGGAAAAGATCGCGTAATAGGCGAGACTCGCTGAATCTTTGGATGCAGAAGAGCTGTTCCATTCCGTAAAGGTGTCTTTTAAGACTTCCCAGAAAAATTTAGCATTATTAATCATATTAAAAAGGATATCCGATGGCAATATTTAATACAAGATTATCTTTCCTCCAGTTGGGATCTCCGAAATTAATTTTATCGAAGGCCCATCTGCTTCCCTTCTCATAGTAAGGTACTCTCAATGGCATAGCTAGATCTAATCTTAAGATCAGGATAGAGAAATCAAGTCTCAGACCAACTCCGGCTCCTACAGCGATTTCATTTAAGAAATCTTTTGTGAATTTAGCGCCAGGTCTGTCTTTATCAGTATTAAGAAGCCAGATATTTCCAGCATCTACAAAGATGGCCGCATTTAAAAATTTATATAGATTGGCGCGGTACTCAGCATTTAATTCCAGTTTAATATCTCCCGATTGGTCAAAATAAGCTCCTTGTTGTATAGTTCTTGGATCAAAACTTCCCGGGCCTAATGTTCTCGCTCGGAATGCTCTGATACTGTTACTACCTCCTGAGAAAAACTGCTTGGAAAAAGGAACAAACTCTGAATTTCCGTATGGATAAGCAATTCCAGCAATAATTCTTGTTGCTAATGATGATTTTTCCGTGAATTTATGATAGAATCTGAAGTCATTTTCGATCTTAGCATATTGGCTGAAAGGAATTCCAAAAATCTTTTTCTCTTTATCTTCTTTTACATTCGCACCAGTTACCAGTCCTGTAATATTTCCGGCCAGATCAAGCGTACCTTTGTAATAGAAGGTATTCTTTCTGGGCAGCATAGTGTTGGTATAGGTATATGAATAAGTAGGCCCAAAAATAAGCTGTTTTTCCACAATTCGCTTCATTGCCGGATTACTCGCTGCAATGGCCTCATATTCAGCGGTAATCTTTTGTGGAGATACAAGGGTAATATCAATTATTTTAAGGTCATGCTCCTTTCTTGCATTTTCTTTCCATACATATCCGAATGAACCTGTAAAATTATTAAGGGTATAATATTTTGTTCTGTTTTGGAACTCATATCCTAACGTTATATTTGTTCTTGGAACAAATTCACTGGAAGAGTGAAAACGGAATGGTGCCACAATTCTCGGAATCGAAAGCTGAACATTCGCTCCTCCACGGAAAATATTATTGGCATCCTGAGCTCCTCCCATTTGAAAATCAAAAGCACCAAAGATAGCCGCTTTGAATTGTTCTGCTCCTTTGAAGAAGTTTCTATGCGTCCAGTTTAAGTTAAGTTCACTACCTGCATAATTGGCCGAGTTGGTTCTTCCCAATGCTTCAAGGCGTAAAGACTGAATTTGCCTTGGCGTTAATAAATAATAAGCATCAAATTTATGATTCAAAGAATCAGAAGTAATAAACTCATTTTTTACAAACTTAAATACCCCTAAACTAATGAGTCGGTTGAGGGTAAGATTATGGTTAGAACGGTTGTAAAGATCTCCCTTTTTAAAGTATAAGGCTCTGTCGAAAATTTTCGGTTTGAATTTATGTTGCGGATCAATGACGTAGATATCATCGAAAGCATATTTACTTAAGGAATCTTGGTTCATCGGAACACTGTATTTTCCTTCTTTTACATCCTGAATATTGTAATTCGGGAATACAATCACTTTATCAATACTGAATTGCTGAGTCGATAGAGCAGGCGTGTTATCCTTCAATTTTACATTCAGTTCTACCTTATGGTTTTTGTTGACGGTGCTGTCTGCCTGTACAATGATATTATCCGGATGGAAATAATAAAACCCTCTTTCCTTTAATCTGTTATCAATTCTTTCTCTTTCTGCTTTGATCACATCCAGATCAAACGGTCTCCCATTCTTAAGAAGTGTTCTGCCAGCGACATTTTGAATTTCCTGATTGATAAGAGTAGAATCTTTTTGGAATTTAACTCCATCTACCAAATACCTGGCTCCAGGCTTTAAGGTATAGATTACTTTTGCTCTTTTATTTTTCGATACGGTATCATAAGTGGCTTTGGCATTAAAATAACCTTTGTTCTCAGAATAGTTTTCAATAATATCTTTATTGAATTCGCGGTCTACATCTCCCAATAAGACTGGTTTTTCACCCATCTTATACTTAAGCCAGTAATTAAACCCTTTGTCTTTTTTAGGCTCTTTGGCAATATTGTAGAAATAAAGCTTAGGACGCATTCCTAAAAATGTAGAATTCGGTTTGGGAGTAAGGTTGGCTTCCAGAGCTGCTTGAAGATCCTTTTTATCTTTTTTGGAAATAGTGTCGTTTTCAATTTTTACTTCTGCTCCAGTGTAGAGCAACTGGTTTTCTTTCAAAAACCTGGTATTGCTACAGGAAACTACCGCCGAAGCAAATCCGGAAATCAACAGATATTTACAATATGTATGAAATGTATTACTCATTATTTAAATTCTACCACTTGATTGTTTTGATTCTTTTTAGGCTTTTTTTCTTTAGATTTTTGGAAAATCTCCCGAAATTTATCATAATCCAAGGTGATGATAAATCCAACTCCGGTTTCTATGATCTGCCCTTGTAGAGCTACTTGATATTCATCTTTACGATAAGCACGCAACATATATCTTCCATCTTTGGAAAGACTGTAATCTACAGAAACATTTCCTGCAATATTCGTCATATTTTCATTCTGGCGGGCTTGTCCTTCCAATCCGAAATTACTTCCAACTGTTACTTTCAGCCTGTCATTCAATAATTTTTTACTGATATCTACATTCAGGTCGGTTCTTGTATTTTTTTGTCCTGTGGAATAATCTTCTGAAGAATCAAGTCCAAAGTTAAGATCTACTCCTTTGATCAATCCGGAAGCCAGATTATTTAATTGCTGAGAAAGTATTTTACTCACACTTTGTCTTGCCATTGTTTCAGCAGACATTCCTGCACCGCTTTCAAAAGGATTCTCACCAATAAAACGGTTCAAAAGTAACAGGGCAAATACCTGTTTATTCAGTTCAGACTCTTGGGTTCTGAGCTGAGAAAGTTTTTGATCAATAACATCTTTTACATTAGACGATACAGCATTGTTTTTTTCATCTGTTGTAATATCAAAGCTAAGTTGTGGCTTTAGCAGCTCGCCTTTCATTTTTAGCAATGTGTTGAAAGGGATTCTCTGTTTGTATTGATTCATTATTGATGCACTTTGGCCACTGATCTGTTGTTCTACAAGATCAATTGGAGGAGCTTCAGTTTTATAGACTGCCGTAATATTCATAATGGCCATTGTCGGTTCGCCTGTCCAGGTGATAGTACTCCCTTTCTGAATATCAAACTTACGTTTTAGGAAACTTACTGAAAGGTCATAGCTTCCTTTGTCTACCTCATAAACTCCTACCAGGGTAGTTTTTCCTGAAGGATCAATTCCTCCGGTTAATTCTGCCTCTCCCTGAAGCTGTACAAAGTCTCCATTCGCTTTATCAATAATGATGGATAGTTTTGCTTCTTTGCTTACTTCAATATTTACACTGACATCCATTCCTTTAATGCGGCTTGAAGCATTAAGAGAATCTGTTTTGATGGTTTTATTTAAAACGACCTGATCCTGATCTACAAATTCTACAATTCCATCTCTTTCCTGTAATGAAGGATTAGATTGCGGAAGCACAAATGTGAAATCTGTATTGTCTGCAACACTCAGTCTACCTTCTACTTTTGGAAGATCAAGGTTTCCACGAATACGAAGCCCGGCATCAATAGCCAGTACTCCATACAGCATAGCATCATTTGATTTCTGAGAATTGACGACTTTGAAATCTTTGGCATTGACATTAAGATTAAAAGCGAAATCTCTATAAGTCTGTGTAAGAACCTGCCCATCTACAACCAAAGCATTTCCATCCTTATCTTTGATTTTAAATTTATTAAATTCAATTCCGCGGTTGGTAAAATTGATCTCATCATTCAATTTTCTGAAATCACTTCCTATTTTGGCAATCTCCAGCCCTGCATCATTGAATTTTACCTTTCCTAAAATATTAGGTTTATCTGTAGTTCCTGTTATTGTGAGGTTTCCGGAGAGATACCCTTCCGTATTGGTAATGGCATTCATAGAAAAACCTTGAATACTCTTCATCTGAAGCTGATTGATGGCCATATTCAGATCAAAAGAACTTGAAGCCGTGTTGTAATCTCCAAGAATTCTCACATCATTATTGTTTCCGGAAAGAGCAATGTCAGCATTTAAAAGTTTCGGTGAAGAATTGTTCACTTTTACTGCTAAATTTCCAACAGGGCTTCCATAGACAATAAGATTGGAAACATTCAAATCAGAGGTGAATGTCATATCTTTCATTACATTTCTGAGCTGAGCTGTTCCGTTAATTGTTCCTCTTGCCAGAACTGTGTCTTTTTTAATCAGTTCTGTAATGGTTTCGATTTTAAAATCCTTCAGGGCGATGTTCAAAGGGCTACTTGGGCTTTCACTTTCCGACTGAATGGAAATTTCGCTTCCGCCATTACTTAATCTGAAATTGTCTGCTAAAATTCCTTTTTTACTGATCTGAATTTTATTGTTTTCAGCAACATTCCAATCGGCATAATTTAGTTTCAGTCCATTGGGATTCAAAGAAACCTCTGTGATGTCATTCAATGATTTGGCGTTTCCTGCAATCAGAAATTGAGTGACATCCTTATCATCTTTTGTTGTGACATTGTAATTAATTGTATTATCAGCAATATCTCCGTCAATATTAATTTTTTTCAACGAAAAGCTTGAACTTTTTAACGCTGCCACATTCAAGTTATACTGTAATGCCTGATTTTCATTAGTGACTTTTAATGTCCCTTTTTCAATGGTGTTTTCACCATATAATAATTGAGGAATCTGACCGTCGATTTCAATTTTTTGTGAATCAGCATCATAGTTTCCTGCCAGATTAATGGTTTCAAAATCTTTTAAGTCTGGAACGAATTTCCTGATCAGATCATCATTCTTAATCTTTGCAACAAAGGTAAAATGCTGTCCCGGATCAATCTTTTGCGTTTTATCCGGTTTCTGGAATTGATAATACTGATTAATGGTTTGCGTTAAAGCACCAAAAATCTGGGTAAGTTTATATTTACCTTTCAATTCAACATCTGCAATTTGAGAATTGAAAACAATCTGTGTAGAATCTGTGGTAGATGAAGCCTTAAGAAGAACCTCCTGTACCGGATAGACCTCTTTGGTATCTGAAAAAGCAAAATCTTTAAGGTTTAAATAACCATTCAGATTATTGGGGTCAAGATTTGTAAAGTTACCATCTATTTTTCCGGCAAGAATCATCGGCTTTTCATAGAAACCAAGCTTGTTGACATCCAATTTGATCACTTCTCCATTCACTTTGATGGTTGGATTTTTTTCGTCATAAACTCCGGAAGCCATAAGCTGTAAATCAGCATTTGGATCTTTTGAATTTAAAATAACATCGTAAGCTCCTTTGTTGATCTTACCGGTTAAATTCATATTTTGATAACGATAGCCTTTGTAAGTCGCAGAAGCAACATGTCCCTTTAAGTTGGCATTAGCATTTTTGAAATCAAAACTTTCTCCTTTGGCAGAAATCTGAGCTGTGATGGAACCTATATCTTTATTCTGGATGATTTTTCCAACCTGTATTCCCTGAAGATTGGCTTTTACATCATATAATTCGTGATTTTTTCTACGCATATCCACATTGGCAACAACAGCTGCATTTCCAAGAGTAGAGTAGAGGTTGAGGTCTGTATTGACCATCTTTGTTGTTCCCTTTGCATTTCCTTTGATGCTAAAGCTCGAAGGAAGAGAAATATTAGATGGAATGGTGTTTTTCGGAACAAGGTTGAAAATCGTTTGAGCATGGGAAGAAAATTCTTCAATCCTTAGATCGTAGTATAACTGACTAGGATTCATTGCATTTTTAATTCTTCCGGACGCAGCCACTCTCAATTGATCCAATCCTGTAACCTTAAGATCCTGGATTAAAAGATCATTTACGCTTCCTTTCACATTCGCATTAACGTTTAGGATAGCATTGGGATACTTATTGAATGGAACTGTATTTTTTAAAGTAGGAACCAAATTTAAAATATCAGAAAACCCGATTTTTGAATCCTTAATATTGGCTGAAATTTTTACAGCACCTAAATTGGATGTCAGCTGATCGATGGAGTTATAGTTTAAAATAACCTCATCACGTAATACCGTTTTGGGAGTTTGTAGATATAAATCTTTCAGATAAGCTTCTTTTTCTGCATATACAAAATCTGTATTGAATTTCTGAATATCCAATCCTCTTGCTTCCTGAATTTCTGCAGAATTAACTGTCCCCGCGAAAGTATTGTTCTCCATTTTGAAACTTCTTACTTCCACATTCATTTTTGAAAAATTCAGATGGTTGAAGTCTATTCCCTGCTGAGTAGGAGCAATCGCAGTGTTATTATAGGTTGCTTTTACATCATTTAGAACCAGCTTTCCTAGAAGGAGATTCATCGCTTTATCCTGATCTGATACTTTGGATGGTTCTGGCTCTTTTTTGTTTTTTGGATTGGCATTTTGTGCAGGGAGATAAAGGTTGGCGTTGATATCCGCTCCGGAAAGAAATACGTTGCCAACGTTGAAGGCATTATTTTCCAGATCAAGTTTGTTAACCTTTGTGCTTAATTCCTTGAATATAACCTTTGCGTAAGTTTTGGTATTTTCATCACCGTAGTCAATATCAAAATGGGTCAGTTTGATTCCTCTCAGCCCAATGTTCATAGGCTTCTTCTCATTGAGAGAATCCACTTTTTTCTCTACTTTTTTGGAAACTTCTTCTACAATGCCTTGCTTTAGTTTTAATTTTAATCCATCAAGATTAATATCGTTAACAGCGTAGGTATTTTTATTGAGGTCGAATTTTTTTACTCTGGTATCAAAAGATTTGAAATAAAGATTAATATCATTCTTTGATTGTTGGTCATTGAAAGTGACTCCAACATCTTTCAGATTAATTTTATCAAGAGAAATAATAAAAGGTTTGGAAGTACTTTCTTCCTTATCATTGGTGGCAAAGGCATCAATAATATAATCAAAATTGAATTTGCCATCCGGTTTTCTTACGACATTGGCGCGCGCTCCTTCCAAATCTAGAGAGGTAATATCTGCAGTAGAGTTGATGAGTTTCAGCATATGTAAGCCGACATCCAGTTTTTTTACGGCCAACAGAGTGTCCACATCCTGTCCTTTGAGGTAAAGGTTTTCCATGACAAGACTGTTGGGAAATCCGATATAGACCCTTTCCAGGCTTACTTTGGTTTTAATTTTTTTCTCCAGATAAACAATCAGTCTGTCTTTAATAAAGTTCTGAACGGCTGGAAGTCTTAGGCTTAGGATCAACAGGGTAAGAAAAACCAATATTGAAATAAAGGTTATTGCAATACGCCTTAATAGTTTGGTTGTGTTGATTTTCAGTTTCAAAAGTGAGAAGGTTTCTAACAAAGATAATAATACTATTTTATACAGTCTTTGTTGTGGTATCCCTTATGAATGCAAAAATCCTGCCTTGGCTGCCTTATTATGGAATTTTTAGTTGTGTAGTTGTCAAGTGAATAGTTGAGTAAGATGAGCCAAGGCGTGGATTTTATCTTTTAAAAAGCCCCCTTTATATCATTTTTTAAATGTTGAAAAGGTTAGTTAGCAAAAATGAAAATTCAAATGTTAGTGTAGTAAAGGGGGCTTGGCATGGTTTGTATAATTGAGATAATAAATTTTTCTAGTTGTTTCCGTTTTCCCATTTTACTTCTTCTCCCTGTGGTGCTGCACCACCTTGGGCTTGTGTAATAGGAGCGGTTTCCTGGTTGATATGGTAAATATATGCAGCAATTTTTTCTGCATCTCTTCCGGTAATGGTGCCTTCCTTGATGAAAGGTCTCATGGTAGGATTGTTTGGAGAACCATTTTCAAGCATCCAAAAAACATTTTTGAATAAACTTTTTTCCTTGATGTTGATCCAGTGTGTATCGGTAAGATTAGGCCCGATACCTCCTTTTCCTCCATCTCCATGACATGTTACACAATTGGTTTTAAATAGTTCCTGACCTTCTGCGATATTATCTGCACTGTATTTTGCAGATTCCAGATTGATCTGTGGAGCACTTTTTTCATACTCTTCGATAGATGCCAACATGGTTTTGGTCTCTTTTGTGTATTCTGCTTCCGGATGAGCATAATCTGTGAAAGAGAAGGCTACAAGATACACTGCACAGAAAATACATCCGAACCAGAACAGACCTATCCACCATTTAGGAAGAGAGTTGTCAAGCTCTGTAATTCCATCGAAACCATGGTCGATCAAAATATCTTTTTCTTCAGTAGCAGACTGCTTTTTGAAAGCCGAATTCCAAAGTTTTTGATAATAAGGGATATTTTTTTCTTCCAGATATTGTTTTTTTTCTTCTTCTGATAACCTGCTGAAACTTTCATTTTCAATCATGTCTCCGATAGAGTTCATAATCATCAGAAGGATAATGGCAATCAATATTAATGCCCAGAAAAAAGGGGAAGAAAAATATCCTGAATCACTGGCGAACATTTCAAAGGCCATGATTGTTAAGCCTATCGTTGTTGCAATATATACTGAAATAGGGGTTCTCGTTTTCATTACATCAATTTTTAATGATTACTCTGCACTTGCGGTTTGGATCTGTGTCGTTTTAATGTCTGTACCTAATCTTTGCAAGTAGGCGATCATGGCTACGATTTCTCTTTGTTCAAGCGGCACATAAGCTCCTCCTTTGCTGTTTTTTCTTTAACCATCTGATCTTTTACGTCAGTAGCTTCTGAATAAATTCTCTGTACAATAGCTTTTGACTGGTTGTCTGCCCATTGATTGGCAGAGTCGATCTGAGCTTTTGTATAAGGAACATCAAATGTGTTTTTCATTAATTTCATTTTATCCACCATCTGAGTACGATCCAGTTTGTTGGTGATTAACCAAGGGAAACGTGGCATGATAGAACCTGCGGAGGTAATTCTTGGATTATACATGTGCTTAAAGTGCCATGAATCAGGATTTCTACCGCCTTCTCTATGAAGATCCGGTCCTGTTCTTTTAGAGCCCCAAAGGAATGGTCTGTCGTAAATGAATTCCCCAGCTTTGGAGTACTGCCCGTTCTTTCCTTCAAATCTTACTACTTCATCACGGAAAGGACGGATCATCTGAGAGTGGCAAGAATTACATCCTTCACGGATATATAAATCTCTTCCTTCCAGCTCCAATGGTGTATATGGTTTTACGGCGGTAATCGTAGGAACGCTTTGTTTCAATGATAAGGTAGGAACAATTTCTACAAGCCCACCAATAGCTATCGTAATGAAAGCCAGGATAGAAAGTAAGGTAGGTGTTCTTTCTAACCAAAGGTGTATTCCTTCTCCCTCTTTTCTTGTTCCCCCGATATTAGCTAATGCAGGTGCTTCTGACGGAACGTTTTTCTGAAATGAACCTGATTTAACGGTTTTGATAACATTGATTACCATTAAAATAGCTCCTGAAAGATAAAATACTCCTCCTAAGAATCTCATTTTAAAGTAAGGAATGATTGCCGTAACGGTGTCCAGCCAGTTTTTCCATAATAAGGTTCCATCCGGGTTGAACTGTTTCCACATTAATCCCTGTGTAAATCCTGCAATATACATCGGCACAGCATAGAAGATAATTCCTAATGTTCCCAACCAGAAGTGCCAGTTGGCAAGTTTTACAGACCAAAGTTTTGTTCTCCACATGATCGGAACCAGGTAATATACCACCCCGAATGCCATGAAACCATTCCATCCAAGAGCTCCTAAGTGTACGTGACCGATAACCCAGTCAGTATAGTGACCAATTTTATTTAAAGATTTTGTGGCTAATAACGGCCCTTCAAAAGTGGCCATACCATAACATGTAATGGCTACTACAAAGAATTTAAGGATCGGATTTTCTCTTACTTTATCCCAGGCTCCTCTTAACGTAAGAAGACCATTCAGCATTCCTCCCCAAGATGGAGCAATCAACATGATAGAAAACCCAGTTCCTACAGCCTGTGCCCAAGCGGGTAATGCTGTATATTGTAGGTGGTGAGGGCCAGCCCAAAGGTATACAAAGATCAGCGACCAGAAGTGAATAATGGATAATTTGTATGAGAATACCGGTCGCTGAGCTGCTTTTGGCATAAAATAATACATAAGACCTAATACAGGGGTTGTCAATACGAATGCTACTGCATTGTGACCATACCACCATTGTACTAATGCATCTTTTACACCTGAGTATACAGAATAAGATTTCCAGCTTGTGAAAGATAAAGGAACTTCAAGGTTATTGAAGATGTGAAGCATGGCTACGGCAATCCATGTGGCAAGATAGAACCAGATCGCTACATATAAATGTCTCACCCTTCTTTTGGCAATAGTTCCAAACATATTGATACCGAATACAATCCATGAAAAGGCAATTAATATATCAATAGGCCATTCATGTTCAGCATATTCTTTTGAAGTATTGATCCCCATTAAGAAGGTAATCACTACGGTAACGATCATAAACTGCCATGACCAGAAGTGAATCCAAGAAAGGGTATCACTATACATTCTTGTTTTCAGTAATCGTTGCATACTATAGTAAGCACCGCAGAAGAAGGAATTACAAACGAAGGCAAAAATTACAGCACTGGTATGAAGCATTCTGATTCTTCCAAAGCCCATTGCTCCTTGAGTATTGATCAATCCCTGAATGTTACCCGAAGCCAAGCTTTTAATAGTTGTATCATCCGTACCGAATAAAAATTCAGGTAATTCAGGATAAAAAAGCATCAATGCAGCAGTAAGTCCCAGCAGAAATCCGACAAGTCCGAATGCGATTGTTGCATAGAGGAATGCTCTGACAATATTATTGTCATAATTAAATTTTTGCGTCTCCATAAATTCCAATAGTGTTTACCGAAGTGATATTTGCTTTGAAAAAGGTTTATTTTTTGCCGTTTTCTATGTTAAAAGTAAATATCATGTAACGTGTATAATGTTTTGCCAAAGGTATTTATTAACTTTGTTGGAGGCTAATAGATAATCTTCTAAAATATACCGAAAACTACTAAAACAGAAATGATGAAAATATGTGGTCAAAATATCAGGAAAATCCGTAGGAGCAAAGATTTTACGCAAGAGTATATGGCTTTTGAAATGGGGATTTCCCAAAAGGCGTATTCCGATATTGAGAATTCCAAGGTGAAGATTAACCTGGAAATCCTGACTAAAATCTCAGATATTTTAGAGATCAAGCCTTCCGATATTTGCAGCATCTCTCACAAATGTGGAATAGATGATGATTATGAAGATAAATACCAGGGACTTCTGGAGTATATGAAAAAGAATAATATTTCAGTTCCGAAAGAATTTCTTTAATCTTTCAGTTTTACCTTATATATACACTTAATGACCTCCTCAGGATGACTGAATGAGGTCATTATTTTGTTGTAATAAAATTATGTTACGTCTTGAGCATTTCAAATGTATATAGCAAAATGTCATTTTTGCAGTACCTACAAATTAAAAATTATATAGGCCTGCAAGAAAAATGAATCACACTATTGAGATCTGAATTCTCAATTTGCCCCGTGGAATGTGAATTTCTCTGAAAAGTTTTTATATATTTAGCGACCGAATAATTCATTCAATGAGCAACGAAAATAAAACAGGACAAAACGAGACTTTAGTTAGAGGATTAACAAATCGACATATACAATTAATTGCCCTTGGAGGTGCCATAGGAACCGGATTATTTCTGGGAATCGGGCCAGCGGCAGTATTGGCTGGACCCTCAGTAATTTTAGGGTACGCCTTAGCCGGAATTATTGCCTTTTTTATCATGCGTCAGCTGGGTGAAATGGTAGTTCAGGAACCGGTATCGGGAAGCTTTAGTCACTTTGCCTATAAATATTGGGGAAATTTTCCAGGTTTTGCCTCAGGGTGGAACTACTGGATCCTGTATATTCTTGTAAGTATGGCCGAGCTTACAGCTATAGGCCATTATATTCACTTTTGGTGGCCGGAAATACCACTTTGGGTATCCAGTTTATTCTTTTTTGTAGTCATCACTGCGCTTAATCTTGCTTCTGTAAAAGTTTATGGAGAAACCGAATTCTGGTTTTCCATCATCAAAGTAGTCGCTATTATTGCGATGATTGTTTTCGGTATTTATCTTTTAATAAGTGGAACAGGAGGAGAAAAAGCAACAATCACAAACTTGTGGAATGACGGTGGATTTTTTCCAAAAGGATTATTCAATAAGACTGAAACCGGGTATTCCGGATTATTTGCTGCAATGGCGATGATAATGTTCTCTTTTGGCGGATTGGAACTGATTGGAATCACAGCAGCAGAAGCTAAAAATCCTGAAAAAACAATTCCGCAGGCAACCAATCAGGTAATCTACAGAATCTTAATTTTCTATGTGGGAGCTTTGGTGATCTTATTCGCATTAAGCCCTTGGAGAGATATTACAGAAGGCTCAAGCCCATTTGTAATGGTATTCGAGAATTTAAATGGATTAGAATTCAGCCTTTTTGGTAAAGTGATTCAGTTCAATGTCTTGATTGCAAATGTTCTTAACCTTATTGTATTGACTGCTGCTTTATCGGTTTATAACAGTAGTGTTTACAGTAATAGCCGGATGCTTTTCGGATTGGCTCAGCAAGGAAATGCGCCTAAGTTTTTGAAAAAACTTAATAAAAATTCTGTGCCTACAAATGCCATTCTTATTTCTTCATGTTTTGCAGGAATTTGTATTGTTATTAATAAATTGGTGCCGGAAAAAGCATTTCAGTATCTGATGGCACTTGTTGTATCTACATTGATTATTAACTGGCTGATGATTTGTTATACACACTTGAAATTTAAAAAATCAATCATCAAAGAAGGAATTCAATCTAAGTTCCCGTCTATATTTTATCCGATTTCCAATTACATTTGTATAGCATTTTTAGTGCTGATTTTAGGATTAATGTGCATTACAGGAATGGAAATTCAGGTGATTCTGATTCCGATATGGATTGGCTTTTTGTTCGTGATGTATAAATTGTACAAACCAAAGTAAAAATATAAAACAGATTGAAACATGTTTTGGAAAGGTGAAAATTAAATGATTTTCACCTTTTTTATTTGTATTTTCTGTAAATTGGTAGTAGGATATATTTTGAAAATAGGTCATTATTTCTATGGTTTTGGCTTGTTGAATATTTTCTGCTGTTTGAAAAGAATGTCAATTTAGGACAAGATTTGGTTTTTTGAGAGATGTAATTTTGCACCTGTAAATCATCACAAGGATGAATTTACAATGTGAAACTTCAAAAAACAAATAGAATGAAAAATATATTTCTCCTCATCTTATTACTTCCTTTTTATGCCAAGTCACAAATTTCTATACAGGCATATGGCGGAAATAAAGAGACAGAACTTCTTGGAATTTATAATAAAGATTTCAGTGGAAAGTGGAATTATTTTGCTTCAGGAACCATTAGCTACGATTATAAGTCAGGAAAAGTAACTCCCGAGCTCTATCAGAATATTAATTATGGAATTATAAAGAACCTGGGTGTTTCTGCAGGAGTCCATATTTCAGAGAAAGATATCATGCCGTCTGTAGGACTGGCATATGGAAAAGAAAATGATGTTTTTGCCATCAACGTATTTCCTGCATTTACCTATTCTACTGATGCAAAAGAATTCGGGCTTGGGCTTTATACTTTATTGGAATATACTCCAAAAATCAATGATAAGCTTAATCTTTACAGCATGTTGATTGTAGAATCTGATTTCAGTTTTAAAGAACATCAGTCCAGTAGTCAGATCATCCGTTTAGGAATAGAAAATAAGAAAAAAATGCAGTTGGGTATTGGAAGTAATATTTCCCAGGCAGGAAGCAGTTTTGATACCGATATCAATTTCGGTGTATTTATAGGAAAGAAATTTTAATGATATGAAAAAATTATTCACACTCACTTTTGTATTGAGTTTTATACTAAGTATGGCACAGACAGATTATCATTTTCCAGAGGAATCTTCACGACATGAAGGAACGTGGCTGCAATGGCCGCATCATTATCAGCATGGAATGACTTACCGTAAAAGGGTAGAGCAAACATGGGTAGATATGACAAAGGCTCTTCAGTCCGGCGAAAAAGTTCACATCATTGCATATAATGCTGAAGAGAAAAACAGAATTATCCGTCTTTTGGAAGAAAATAAAGTTCCGATGAAGAATGTTGATTTCAAGGTTTATCCTACAGATGATGTATGGATCAGAGATAACGGACCTATTTTCGTAAAAGATAAGAAAGGAAATGTTCTTATTGAAGATTGGGGATTCAACGGATGGGGCGAGAAATTTGATTTTGAAAACTGTGATGAAATTCCACAAAAGATAGGTGCAGACCTGGGCATAAAAGTAATCAATCTTAATGAAGAAATGGTAAACGAAGGAGGTTCTGTGGAAACTGATGGAAATGGAGTTTTAATGGCTTGTAAAAGTTCGGTAATCAGCCAGAAAAAAGATGCTACCAGAAACAAAGATATCACACAGGATGAAGCTGAAGAAATGTTTAAAACCTATTATGGAGTATCCAAAGTAATTTGGCTGGACGGAGTGACAGGATTGGACGTTACCGATATGCATATTGATGGTTTTATGAAGTTTATTAATCATAATACAATGATTACCATGAAAGAAGATGACCTTCTTGAATTGGGACTTTCCGAGAAGGATGTCAATACGCTTTATACAGCAACCAATGTAGATGGAAGAGAGTATAAAAAAGTCTATGTACCGGCTACCAAAAACAAAGTGAAAACAGCGTACGGAAAACAACTGGAAGAAAAAGGTTCCTATGTTAATTATTATGTAGCCAACACCGTGGTATTAGTTCCAAACTATGGAGATCCTAATGACAAAATTGCCAATAAGATTATTCAGGATCAGTATCCAGATAGAAAAGTAATAGGAATAGATGTAAGAAATCTATATGAAAATGGCGGAATGGTGCATTGTGTTACCCAACAGCAGCCAGCTGGAAATCTGATGAAATAAAATAAAGATTTATAAAGGTATTATGATAAGATCTATAGATGTGAATCTGTCTGAACTTATCATGATATCTTTTTTTTTGCAAATAAATTTTATTATAAAAAATAGAAATTTAACTGTTGTATTTTCATGGTTTATTAGAAATGGGAGTAAAAGAGTATGGTAATAAGACTTAGTTAGGCTTTTTCTGCTGAATACATTGAGAGCTTTGGTACATGTTTTACATAGAATATGATAGCTTGGTCTATTATTTTTTGTAAATTAGTAATAAGGTATTATTCAAAATCAGGTGAAATTATAATTCTTTTTTTGAATTTCCGGCGGACGAGCCGAACACCGCATCACAAAGTAGGCAGACCTAAAAAACACTCCTATGGCTAATCTATTTCAAACACTTACTAACACAGTTAAACATTGGTATATTCCATTGATCTTTGGAATCCTCTTTCTGATTTGCGGCTTTTATGTATTTAGTGTACCACTGGCAACGTATGTAACACTTTCTATCATTTTCAGTGTTTCGTTCTTGTTTTCGGGGATTACGGAAATATTCTTTTCCATACAGAACAGCAAATCTCTTCAAGGATGGGGATGGTTCCTCGTAAGTGGGCTTTTGACCACTGCAATTGGAGTTTATTTAATTGCTTATCCTCAGATTTCAATGTCTATTCTTCCTTTTGTGGTAGGATTTACCCTTTTATTCCGTTCCTTTCAGTTACTAGGCTTTGCCTTTGATCTGAAAAGTATGAAAATAATGAGTTGGGGAAATGTAGCCTTAGCAAGTGTAGGAGGTATTATTTTCTCTTTATTGCTTATATTTAATCCAATATTTACAGGTATTTCTCTGGTTACCTTAACAGGAGTTTCCTTTATTTTTATGGGAATAGCCTCTATTATGTTGGCTTTAGATCTTAGAAAAGTTAAAAAGATTCCGGGAAAAGTGAGCCAGGAACTTAGAGATAAAATCAGATCCATCCAGGATGAAATCGATGATCTCAAAAAATAACTGATTAGCAAATAATAATAGAAAGATCTCCATTGGAGGTCTTTTTTTGTTTTAATTGGGCTGTTCCTAACGAATCTTCGTGCTCTTCAAAATGATAAACATTGTAGGGTTTCCGTTTCATTATAAAAAGGGAAAATAGTGATTGTTTTGATTCAGAAAAGAATATTACATTGTTCAATCAATACTAAATAAAAATGGAGAATTTAAAAAAAATAAATTTTTATTAAAATATATTGATATTTTTACTTCAATCATAGCGATAAGAACTATTAAAAGAATTTTTCAATTAAAAAAATTATGGAAGGAGAAGTGAATTTAAAGAATATTTTGAAAAATTTAAATCCATCATTGAATAAAGGGAAATACGTGTATTGTACCGTAGATAGTATTGATAAAATTCCTTTATCAAAAATTTTATTTCTCTTTAAAGAAACAGAAAGTATAACGATTGTGGTCAAAAAAGAAGATGCGGAAGAATTGAATTTAGACTTCAGTTATGTGGCTTCATGGATTACTCTGGAAGTTCATTCCTCTTTATCAGCAGTTGGTTTAACGGCAGCGTTCTCACAAGCTTTGAGTGAAGCTGGGATAAGTTGTAATGTAGTTGCAGCTTATTATCATGATCATATATTTGTGGATGAGAAGGATACTGCGAAAGCGATTGAGGTGCTGAATATGCTTAAAAAGTAATACTAAATCTTATTATGATCTCTTGGATTAGTTTAAACTTGTCATATCATTACAGAAAAATATCAAGAGATTATTAAATTTATAAAAAAACAAAAACCATCCTTAAAAAGGATGGTTTGTAGACCCACAGGGATTCGAACCCCGACTGACGGTACCAAAAACCGGAGTGCTACCGTTACACTATAGGTCTGTTTTATTTTGGTTTTGCAAATTTATGTATTTTTTTCTTATTTACAAATACCTCTCTTGAAAATTTTGATTTTTTTCTTAAAATGACCTCTAATTTTTATAGGAAAATAAGACATCTAATCTAAAAACAAAAACCATCCTTAAAAAGGATGGTTTGTAGACCCACAGGGATTCGAACCCCGAATGACGGTACCAAAAACCGGAGTGTTACCGTTACACTATAGGTCTGTTTTATTTTGGTGGTGCAAATTTACATCTTTTTTATTTATGTACAAGGGTTTTTGATTTTTTTTTTAAATTTACTGTGGATTTTATTTACAGAAAACATGCTGATAGACTTCAATAATCTCAATATTAATAAATTATCTTTCCATTCTGAGTTTGAAAAAAAAGTTGAAAATTTTTTAAAAGAGTGGGCTTCCGAAGAGGAAATGGTAAAAGTACAAACTTCAGGCTCTACAGGAGTTCCTAAAATTTTCGGGATCGAAAAACAAAAAATGATCAATTCTGCAGTGATGACCTGCAATTTTTTGGGTTTAAAAGAAGAAGATACTGCATTACTTTGCTTACCTGTAGAATATATTTCAGGTAAAATGATGATAGTGCGCTCCATGGAAAGAAAGCTCAATCTAATAATAAGTGAGCCCTCTTTACACCCTGTTGAAAATTTGGATCAGGAAGTAGATTTTTGTGCTATGACTCCGCTTCAGGTAGAAAACTCACTGGATAAGCTACACTTAATTAAAAATTTGATCATCGGGGGAGCCGCTGTCTCTGAAAGTTTGAAAAATAAGATCCTTCAGATGAACCTGAACCGCTCAAACCGTATCTTTGAAACGTATGGAATGTCTGAAACACTTTCCCATATTGGCTTAAAGCAGCTCATGCCTGAGCCGGAAGATTATTTCACCGTTTTTGAAAATGTTTCCATTTCTCTGGATGAAAGAGGTTGTTTAGCTATCTTTGCTCCTAATGTGAATGCAGAACAATTGGTAACTAATGATTTAGTTGAAATTAAAAATGATAAACAATTTAGATTTCTGGGAAGAATAGATAATGTAATTAACTCCGGTGGAGCAAAAATTTTTCCGGAAGCATTGGAGAAATTAGTTAAAAAAGAGATCCCAAATGAAGCCCTATTTCTAGGTTTACCTGATGAAAGCCTGGGACAGAAATTAATATTGATCATAGAGGGGCATCAATCTGATGAGGTTATCCGGAAAATTTCAGATGTTCCTTTTGAGAAGAATTTCCATAAGCCGAAAGAAATTATTTTTATAGATCAAATTCCAAGAACTCCCAATGGTAAGGTTAGTAGAATGGAATTGTATAAACGCATTAACGAAAATATTTAATTCCGAATTCTGGAATCAGAACGCTCAAAATGTACAACAATGAAGGATTTTTCAAAAGAACTCAGTTTTAAAACCTCCCGCAGCAGTGGTGCAGGCGGGCAGAATGTCAATAAAGTAGAGACTTCAGTAACGGTATTATGGAAAGTAATAGATTCTGAATTTTTTAATGATCATGAAAAAATATTGATTCAGGAAAAACTTAAAAACAGAATCAACGCAGAGGGATTATTATTTCTAACGGTTTCTGAAAGCAGAACTCAGTTGATGAATAAAAATAAAGCAATTGAGAAAATAACAGAGATTGTTAATAAAGCTCTTATCGTTCCTAAAAAAAGAACAGCTACGAAGCCTTCCAGAGCCCAAAAACAAAAGAGGCTAGATAGTAAAAAGAAGCTTTCCGATAAAAAAGAAAACAGAAGGTTTAAATTGTAGTTGCTTGTTTCGTGTAAAGCCCTATTTTTGCCGGAAATTTTTTAAAAATGATAAAAAAACTAATGCTACTGGGAGCTATTTCGACTTCTCTATTTTCTTTTGCCCAAAAATTTTCATTTATCCCTTCTGTGGGGTACGGATGGAGAGTGGCAGAGACACCTTCAGGAGCTTCAAAACAAGAAAAAGATTATATCAAAGGATTAAAAAGCGGACTTCATTTTGATATTTCTGCTTATTATCACGTGAAGAATATTGGGATCGGTCTAAAATTTTCTAATTACAGTGCATCAAGTAATGGGATGTTATCCATGCCTAATTCTCAAGGAAATAATGTTTATTTTGCAGTGAGTACCAAAGACAATATTACTTTTATTGGGCCTTCTATCATGTATTCAAACTATAATGAGCCAACGAAACACAAACTGCTTCTTGATATGGCACTAGGGGTTATTTCCTATACCACAAAAACAGGAAACATAAAAGGAACAGGATCTAATTTAGGTCTGGATGCTGGTTTTGGATATCAATACGAGCTATCTGACCACCTTTTTATAGGGCCTAAATTAAGTGTGACAGCAGGAACCTTAAACAAAATGACGTTTAATGGAACAACAGTTGACCTAAGTGATATGAAAGAAGGTTTAACCAGAGTTTCTTTGAGTGGAGTCGTTACATTCCATTTTTAAGTCCTATCTTTGGTAAAATTAAAATAACATCATAATGACAGCAACCATCTTTTTATCTGAAGATCGCCGACGAGCAGGGTTGTTGCTGTCATTATTGTATCTCCATACAGATTCCTTTCTGAAAAGTTCTAAGGACTTTATCAATTAAGCCCTGTCAGGATCCAAGACAGGGAAATATTCCAAATTTTATTTATTGTTTTTGCAGTTTTCTATAGAAGAAAGCATGTTTTTGCCTAGGTTCTACATTGGATCGTTCGTGAAACACTGCATTTTTAATCTTAAAATTTTAAAAAATGTCCAATCATATTACGGTTACCACAGGAATTTATGATGCTATAAAAGATACACTTAGAAGAAAAAGAGTAAGCATCAATGAAGAGAAAAGATTAATTGATGAATTGAGAAAAGCCAAACAGGTATTGAGAAGAGATCTGCCTGAAGATACTGTTACAGTTAACAAAAAAGTGACTTTAAAAGATCATACACTGGATTTTGAACACGAATATATTTTTGTACCCTCTACCAAAGAAAAACTTAAGAAGAATAAACACTCCATTCTTTCTAATATTGCTCTAGCTGTAGTGGGATACAAAGTAGGAGATATCATTGATTGGCCTTTTAAAGAAGGCGAAAGAAAAATTGAAATTGTAAAAGTGGAAGCCTGGGAAGGATAAAACTTTGTCATATAGGGTTGAATTTACGAAGAAAACGTAGTCTATTTTTGGGCTGCGTTTTCTGTTTCTTGAGAATAAATATTGGAAAACGCTAAGGCGCAAGTTTTTTACATGCATGATGTTTTAAGGCGTGAAGATTTTATCTATGATAAAATGATATGCTGAATGATTGCCACGAATTCCCGAATAATTTTAATTATAACCTATCTATCTGGTAAAAGATTTTAAACCAAATAAGCACATAGATTTTAGAGAAGATAAGGGGGGCTGATTTTAATATAAAAAGCATTCCTGAAAGAAATTCGTGCATTCGTGGCTAAAAAGTATCAGCATGTTTTTTGCTGAATATCTTTGATCTTCTTGCGTCTTCGCATCTATCCAGCAAAATATGGCTAGTACAAGTTTTGCCTGATTATTTAACAAATGATAAAAAATCACTCCTCTATGAGACTTTCTTGAAGTGCTTGGGCTGCATTCCGTTTTTAAGTTTTATCTTTGCAAAAATTAAAAAAATGAGCAAACCGATAACTGAATTCATAGAAAAGTATTACCTGCACTTTAACGCAGCTGCATTGGTGGATGCTTCTAAAGGATATGTTGCACATCTTAAAGATGGCGGAAAAATGATGATTACTTTAGCAGGAGCAATGTCTACTGCTGAATTAGGAAAAATTCTTGCTGAAATGATCCGTCAGGGGAAAGTAGATTTTATCTCTTGTACAGGAGCGAACCTTGAAGAAGATTTAATGAACCTTGTAGCACACTCTCACTATGAAAGAGTTCCTCATTACAGAGATTTAACTGCTCAGGATGAATGGGATCTTTTAGAAAGAGGTCTCAACAGAGTTACAGATACTTGTATCCCTGAAGAAGAAGCTTTCAGAAGGTTACAGAAGCATATTGTGGAAATCTGGAAAGATGCAGAAGCTAAAGGAGAAAGATATTTCCCACACGAGTTTATGTATAAAATGATCCTTTCAGGAGTATTGGAGCAGTACTATGAAATTCCTAGAGAAAATTCTTGGATGATCGCTGCTGCAGAAGCAAACTTACCAATCGTAGTTCCAGGATGGGAAGACTCTACAATGGGTAACATCTTCGCTTCTTACTGCATCAAAGGTGAGCTTAAAGCAACTACAATGAAATCAGGAATCGAGTATATGACTTACCTTGCTGACTGGTATACTAAAAATTCAGCTGGAAAAGGAGTTGGATTCTTCCAGATTGGTGGTGGTATCGCAGGAGATTTCCCTATTTGTGTAGTACCAATGTTATACCAAGATATGGAAATGCATGACATTCCTTTCTGGTCTTATTTCTGCCAGATCTCTGACTCTACTACATCTTACGGTTCTTATTCAGGAGCTGTTCCAAATGAAAAAATCACTTGGGGTAAATTAGATATCACTACACCGAAGTTTATCGTTGAAAGTGATGCGACAATCTGTGCGCCATTAATGTTCTCTTATATCCTTGAGAATGCCTAAGAAATAAACTCTTTACGAGATTACAATATAAGCGCTTCCATTTGGAGGCGCTTTTTTATTTGGATTTCTGATACGTTTTTTAGCGCTCGCAGATTTTCCAGATGACGCAAATTCTTCTTTAATGGTTAGAAACTGCAAGATTCACAAAAATTTTTTGCCAAGAATGCACGAATTTTTTATTGAAGCTCATATATGATAAGTGTAAATGAAATTATTTGTGTATTCGTGGCAATCATTCAGCAGCATACCATTTTATCGTAGATAAAATCTTCACGGCTTAAAGCATCATATATATAAAAAAACTTGCGTCTTTGCGATTTCCAACAAACTCAGCTTAAAATAAAAATCTGTGTTATCAGCTAAATCTACGAATCAATAGCTATTCTAATTAAGACCATTGCTATCAGCTGAAAATAAAATTAATCTAAAGAATTAACCAGCACAAAATAACGATACGCTAGAATTCCTTTTTCAATCTTTGTCAGACTATTCGGATCCTTCTTACTCAACTTCGGAAGAACCTTTTTATTGATTACATTCAGTAAACGGAAAAATGATTTTTTCATATCTTTATCTTTTAATGAAACATCATGGGTATTGTAAGAGTTCAAAAATGATGCAAAAATTAAATATGTTTTCCAAGATTAAGATATGGACGAAATTTTCAAACAACAGGTATACGAAGTAGCGAGGCTTATTCCAAAGGGAAGAGTTTCTACATATGGAGCTATAGCGAAAGCAGTAGGATATCCTAATCATTCCCGTCATGTAGGAAAGCGATGGGTGGGTGTCCGGAAGATGTTCCTGCACATCGTATTATTTCCAGTTCAGGAACATTATCCGTTCCGGAGTTTCAGAAAAAATTGGAAGCAGAAGGGATTACTGTGGAAAACTTAAGAATAAAAGGGTTCAAGAAACTATTTTGGGATCCAATGAATGAATTATAATTAGGTTTTTATTAGTATAAATTCGTGGCAAAAAATATCACTCATACATTGATATGAGTGATACAAATATTTTTACAGTCCAAAAAATATATTATTTCCTAGCTCTTGAAGGACTTTGAGAAACTTTCAACTCTTCTTTTAATCTTTCATTTTCTTCTTTTAATAGAGTAATATATCCTTGTAGGTTTTCAATAACCGCACCTGGAATATTATCATAATTATTCTGGTTCGTGATTACTCCTGCAGAAGAAGATCTATCATTAAATACAGGATGGTCATTATTAACCACTACTGCAGCTGCCTCATCTTCATAAATATCCTCTAAAGGAACGTCTAAAAAACGGGCAATTTTGTTCCACTCATCAGGGATAATTTTTACATCACCACTTTCCTTTCTGCTATAGTTAGATACATCTGTAGCGATAAAATCAGCTACCTGCTGCTGAGTATAGCCTTTTTGCTTTCTGATAAGACGTAATTTTTCTTTTTGCATGACCTACATTTTATACAAAAATGGAAAAAAACCACAATGTATACAACAGAAAACTGAAAAAAAAGCAGATGAATTTTCACTGTTGGGAGAAAATGAACTACAAAAGCTACAAAAGCTTTATGATGAACGAAATCTTCAGCAAGAATAGCGCATATGTTTTAGCCACGAATACACGAATTTTTTATTGAGACTCATATATAGAGCATTATATTCTATGTGATTATGTTGTTTAAAATCTTTCACCATCCAGGCACATAGATGATAACTGTAATTAAAATTATTCGTGCATTCGTGGCAATATTCATCGGTCTACAATTTTATCGGAGATAAAATCCTTGCGCCTTAAAAACATCATGTATGTAAAAGAATTTGCGCCTTAGCGTTTCCAACATTTAATACAAAAAAGACTGCCTCATTCGAAACAGTCTTCACTACATTATTTTTCAAGTTGCTTATAGCTTCTCTGTATAAAATCTGTAAGGTCTTTTCCCTTCAGCAGATTTTGAGATAACTTGGCAAGATCCAAAGCATATTTAATTAAGCTTTCCTTCTCTTCTGCATTTTCAGTTTTCAAGATTTGGTTAGAAAGTTCACTGTTGGAATTCACAACAAGATTGTACATTTCCGGGAATCCACCCATTCCGAACATGCCGCCACCGCCAGTTGCCTGCATTTCTTTCATTCTTCTCATAAACTCAGGTTGAGTAATGGTGAACGGAGCATCACTACTATCAAGATCTTCAAGCTGAACCGTGAATTTAGAATCCTGGATGGCTTCTTCTACATTCTTTTTCAATGATTCCTTTTCAGTGTCATTCAGTTTTGAAATAACAGGCTCATCTTTTTTAATCAGATTATTGATGTGATCTGCATCTACTCTTGTGAATGAAATATTTTCCTTTGTAGTTTCCAGTTTCTGGATAACGTGTGAAATAATCGGAGAATCCAATAGCAGAACTTCATATCCTTTATCTTTTGCAGACTGAATGTAGCTGTGTTGTTCATCTGCATTGGTTGCGTAAAGAACTACAAGCTTGTTATCCTTATCCGTTTGTGTAGGCGTGATTTTATCAACCAATTCATTCCAAAGGAAATATTTTCCGTCTGTTGTTGGATATAATGTGAATTTATCTGCTTTCTCTGCAAATTTCTCTTCAGTGATAACTCCGTATTCAATGACTATTTTAATGTCATTCCATTTTTGTTCATAATCTTCGCGGTTTTCATTGATAAGAGAAGCCATTTTATCGGCTACTTTTTTTGTGATGTAAGAAGAAATTTTCTTTACAGCACCATCAGCCTGAAGATAAGAACGGGATACATTCAATGGGATGTCCGGAGAATCAATTACTCCTCTTAAAAGCATTAGGAAGTCAGGAACGATTCCTTTTACTTCGTCGGTTACGAATACCTGGTTTTGGTATAATTGGATCTTATCCTTATCAATATTTAAATTGTTGCTTAATTTTGGGAAGAATAAAACCCCGGTAAGGTTGAAAGGATAATCTACATTCAGGTGGATATGGAATAAAGGCTCCTCAAACTGCATTGGATATAGTTCATGATAGAACTTCATATAATCCTCATTGGTAAGATCACTAGGAGCGATAGTCCATGCTGGAGTAGGGTTGTTGATGATATTATCTACTTCCTCGGTTTCAGCCACAGCATCTTCAGGTGCATCTTCCGGTAAAGGAAGTGTATGTGTTTTTGTTCCGAATTTAATAGGAACAGGCATGAATTTGTTATACTTTAATAACAGCTCACGGATTTTTGCTTCTTCTAAAAACTCTACAGAATCTTCTGCGATGTGAAGAATGATTTCGGTTCCTCTTTCTGTTTTATCAGTTGTTTCTTCAAGAGTAAATTCAGGGCTTCCATCACAAATCCATCTTACTGCAGGTTCGTCTTTATAAGATTTGGTAAGGATTTCCACTTTTTCAGCTACCATGAAGGCAGAATAGAATCCAAGTCCGAAGTGCCCGATAATTCCTGAATCTTTAGCAGTATCTTTATATTTTTCCAAAAACTCTTCAGCCCCGGAAAAAGCAACCTGGTTGATGTATTTTTCAACCTCTTCTCCGGTCATCCCAATACCTTGATCGATAATACGTAAAGTTTTTTGTTCTTTATCAATTTTAACCTCAAGTTTAGGATTCCCGTATTCTACTTTTGCTTCGCCAATACTTGTTAAATGTTTTAGTTTTAAAGTAGCATCTGTAGCGTTGGAAATAAGTTCTCTTAAGAATATTTCGTGGTCACTGTAAAGAAACTTTTTAATAAGTGGGAAAATGTTTTCCACTGATACATTAATATTTCCTTTCGTCATAATATTTTAGATTTTTAATTTTCAAATATTTCTCAAAAAAAATACCACGAAGCAGAAAGTGACAGAATGACATTTTTTCAATGGATAGGAATTCGGAATTATGTGGATTTGTCAAAGAAATATCCTATTTTTAATCCTTAAAAATTTTTAAAAATGAAGATGAAATGTACAGTCTTAATTCTGTTCATAATGGCCTGTTGCCTGTATGGACAGAAAAAGCCATTAGACCATTCTGTGTATGACAGTTGGCAAAATATTGGCTCGAGAAAAATCTCAAATGACGGAAAATGGGTGGCTTATTCTGTAGATGCTCAGGAGGGAAATCCTACCCTTTTTTTATACTCAGTTAAAAATAAAACTTCACAGAAGTTTGCTAGAGGAACAAAAGTAAATTTTACCAATGATTCCAGGTTTGCTGTTTTTCAGATCCGTCCCTTGTATAAAGATATAAAAGCGGTAAAAGATAAAAAGCTTAAAAAAAATAAATTGACGAAAGACAGTTTGGCGATCGTTGATTTTGTGAGTGGGCAAACGGAAAAAATTGCAGGTGTGAAAACATTTAAAACTCCAGAGAAGGCAGGTTCTTATGTTGCTTATCTTCTGGAAGATAAATCTTCAGATAAAGAAGATGGTGATGAAAATAAGGAGGAAGATAAAAATGTAAAGCCCCTTCAGTTGGTAGTACGTAATCTTCTGGATGGAAAAAGTACAACCTATGATAATGTAATTCGTTATGAGTTCAGTAAAAATGGAAAACAACTGGCTTTTGTAACTAAGAAACCGGACGAGAAAAAAGATAAAAAAGAAAGTAAAGATTCAACAGATGAAAAATCTGCGGATAAAAAAGATACAGATAAATCTAAACCGAAGAAATATGCCCTTGAAACCGTTCAGGTGGTAGATCTACAGAAAGGAACAGTTGCTAAAGTTTCAGAAATGGAAGGTGATTTTTCACAATTGTCGTTTGATGAGGAAGGAAATCAGTTGGCTTATGTGGGAACTTCTTCTGCACAGAATGATTTAGTAAAGCTATATAATCTGTATTATTTTAATCTTAAAGGAAATAAGAAAGAGCTGGTAACGAATGAAAATACTCAAATGAAAAAAGATTGGGTAATTTCTGAAAATCGTTTGCCTCTATTCAGTAAAGATGGAAAGCAGTTGTATTTTGGAGTTGCTCCAAGACCTGTTGCAAAAGACACGGCGATGATTGCCAACGATCATGCAGTGGTAGATATCTGGAATTACAGAGATGATTATCTGCAAACCGTACAACTCAAAGAATTGAAAAATGACTTGAAAAAATCTTATGCAGCGGTAATGCAAACTGAAAAGCCTGATTTCTTTAGAAATATTGATGGTGAGGATTTAGATACTTTACGAGTAGTAAATGAAGGAAATGCTGAATTTGCCCTTGGAGTTACAAGTCTAAACAATCGTATTTCTTCACAATGGGAAGGTTCAACAAAGAAAACCTATTTTCTTATTGATAATAAGACAGGAGAACGAAGTGAAATTATTAAAAATTTAGACGGCTCAGTTGAAGTATCTCCATTGGGGAAATTTATTGTCATTTTTGACAGGGAAAAAGGAAGATGGTTGAGTTATAATATTAAAACTAAGCAAACATTTCCTCTTACTACAGGATTGCCCGTTTCTTTCGTAGATGAAGAGTTTGATATGCCGGATTTCCCATACTCTTATGGTATTGCATCATGGACGGATAATGATGAGTCTGTGATTATCAAAGACCGTTATGATCTTTGGGAGTTTTTCCTGAACGGATCAAAAAAACCAAGAAATATCACCAACGGATATGGACGTAAAAATAAAATAACATTTGATACTTACGATTTAGATAAAGATATTAAAAGCTTAAACCGAAAGTCTTCGATTTATTTATCAGCATTTGATAATACCTCTAAGGCAAACGGAATCTTTAAAACCTCTATTCATTCGAATACTGATCCTGTAAAAATTCAAATGGAAAATGTATGGGGATATCGTAGCTTGCAAAAGGCTAAAAATGCAGATGAGTATATTGTTGTTAAAGAATCTTACACTAATTCACCCAATATTTTTGTAACATCCAATTTTTCGGATCAGCAAAAATTAAGCAATACCAACCCGCAGCAAACTCTTTATAATTGGGGTACTGATGAATTGGTCAACTGGACAACACCAAAAGGAAATACTTCTACAGGAGTTTTGTTTAAACCGGAAAATTTCGACCCGAATAAAAAGTATCCAATGATTGTTTACTTCTATGAAAAACTCTCGGATAACCTGAACCGTTATGTAGCACCGTCTCCAACGCCTTCAAGATTAAATATTTCTTATTTTGTGAGCAACGGATATCTGGTTTTTACTCCTGATATTTCTTACGTAGATGGTTTACCTGGAGAATCTGCAATGGATTACATCAATTCCGGAGTTGAAAAGCTAAAACAAAATGCTTGGGTAGATGGTACTAAAATAGGAATTCAGGGACAAAGCTGGGGTGGTTATCAGGTAGCCTACTTGATTGCTCATACCGATATGTATGCAGCTGCCTGGACTGGCGCTCCTGTGGTGAATATGACTTCTGCTTATGGTGGAATCCGATGGGGTTCTGGGATGAATAGACAATTCCAGTACGAAAAATCACAAAGTAGATTAGGGAAAAATCTATGGGAAGCACCGGATCTTTATATTAAAAATTCACCGCTTTTTGCCATTGATAAAGTAAAAACTCCGGTAGCCATTATGAGTAATGATGAAGATGGGGCAGTGCCATGGTACCAGGGAATTGAAATGTTTACGGCATTACGCCGTCTTGGGAAACCAGCGTGGCTTCTGAATTATAATGGAGATGATCATAATCTTATCAAACGCCAAAACAGAAAAGATATCCAAATCCGTGAACAGCAGTTTTTTGATTATTATCTTAAAGGGGCGAAAGCTCCGGTCTGGATGACCAAAGGTATTCCAGCTACCAAAAAAGGAAAAGATTGGGGATTTGAATTAACAGATGATAAACCTAATTAATGACAAAATCGGCAGAGCTTTCTGCTCTGCCGATTTTTTATTTTAAAAATATTTCTCAAAAAAACATCGTGAATGATAAACTGACACAATGGCATTTTTTTTATGATGGGCCTATTGTGAGCTTTTATTATATTTACCGCCAATTTTAACAACAATATGGGAATCTTTGATTTTTTTAAGAAGAAAAACAACAGACAGGAAAATGTCAGTGCTCCGGTTCAGCAGCAAGAAATGCCAGAGGAGAGAATAGTAGAGCAGATCGTGGAAGAAGTGGCAGAGACAATACCGGAAACAGTACTGGAAACACCTGTTCAATCACAACTTGTGGAAGAGAAAAAAGTGAATGAATTATATGAAAAAATCAAAATTTATAATGATTATATCGTGTATTCTATCGCACTTCAACTAAGAGGAGATTTTGCTCCGATTTCAGCGTTTGAAAATGAGAATGGAGAGATAGAAGGATTTACTTACACAATTACTGATCCTACTTATGGGCTTGCACCGCAGGTGGTGCTCAATAATATGAAGGAAAAGTTTGAAAATGAATTAGAGGAAGGAAAAATAAAGTCATATGCTATTCTTTATCATTCCAAGTTCAATGATGATGGTAATCATGCTTTAGCAATTAATCCGGAAGATCTTAAGGCGATTACACTTGCCTATCATTTTAATGACTCTGAAGAAGGTAATATTGCATTGCCTTATGTTTTCGAAAACGAAAATGTTACTTTCAAAGGATTTACTGAGTTTTCTCATGAAGAAAATAATGAAATCATGGGTACACAGTTGGTAGATGGTAAAGACTATTTTACTTACAGAGAAGAGATCAAAAGCCCTGAAATAATTAATGAAGCAGGAATTAAAATAAAGAAATCAAATGTTCACTCTCTTGCCAATATGTGGGGCGGAATTTTTGGTTTCCAAAATTTTCAGACTCAGAAAAAATACTCTGATTACTTAGTACATACTATGGCTATGGCTAAAGTAGATACAATACCTGCTGATGAAAAAGCTAAACATACAGAGTTTGCAGATGTAAAGTTTAAAACGATTATTTCAGATGAGTTTAATACCATTTATCCGGAAGTAAAAACCAATTTCTCTCTTGATTTTGAAACTAAAGAAATCCGTGAATGGGAAAATGTAAATAACAACGAAGCTATTGTGGCTGGCTCCGCAAGAGATACTTTTGGACTTTGGTTTTTTCCGACAGATTATGCAGAAAACAAAAATAAATATCAGACACAGAATAAGATCAATGTTAATGTGAGCGGAATTATTTTTGTGCTAGATCTTCACGAAAGCTTTGACTTACCGGATGGAACCAAAACTGATGAAGAATTTACTGCATATAAGCCAAGTGAGGATCTTCCTGATTATGGATGTATCGATTTTATTGGTAAAGTACTTGATATTAAAGAAACAGAAGTTTTGGAAGATGGTAGTGTGAAAGGGTTTATCCTGAAATTAAGATTGATTACCAATTCCGAGATGGAGGATTTCTTTACCATTGATGCCTTTGTGAATAATGAGAACATTCGATTTGAGACGCTTACAGTAGGTATGCAGGTAGCTGGAGCAATGCAGTTGCAAGGTAGAATTGCAGAATAATATATAATATCTATATGAAATAAAAACGGTCTGAATATTCAGACCGTTTTTATTTCATACTAATTGCTTAGTTCTGAAAATGTTTTTTACATTTTTACAGATGTATAATTAAAGTATTTTATCATTCCAAATTTGAAGATTATTCAAATCTTTTACATGATTGTATTTAATTATTTCTATCTGATATTCCGGGTAAGATGGATCTAGTTTATGCTTTATTTGATAATAGTCATCTTTACCAATTTTGTTAATGATTGGCTTTTCATTCTTATTATGAATCTTATCTAAACTAATCATTAGAGAATCATAATGGGGCTTTGGAATTGAGCCTATAAATGATTTAAGAACTATCACCTTGTCTATAGAACCTGTATTGATTTGTTCTTTATTATTTATATAGGGGTTATAAGTTTTATAACCCTTCTTTATAAGAACATCACCAATTAAAGGATCATGATTTAAAATAAGTGTTGTATTTTTATTCTCTTGCGCAAGGTTATTCAGTAAATCATCTATAGGAAGATTCCAACTATTTTTAGTTGTGTTGATATGGAAACTTACATTATACATTCCCCAAACATTCGCACAAAATATTAATGCCAATGCAGATAAATATAAACGTTTATATTTACTTTCACCGGGGTTTGAAAAAAGTGCATTTTGAAGTGGGCTTAAAGCTACAAAATTTCTCATTTTTCCAGCAATTCCTGTGACAAAAAAAACAATTACACCTATTAAATAGGATATAATACCACTATCTATTTTTTTCTGCTTAATTACCAGTAAAAAATCTCTTATATATAACAGGGTAAATCCTATTATTGATAAGATCCCTGCTACAGATGTAGGAAATACTCCTTGATTGCCTATCTGTGTAGTGATAAAGCCAACTGCAGACTTGGTAAGTGAGAAAATTTGGTCATCACTATTTTTAACCTGATAATTTATTAATAAATAAAATTGATAGCTATATAATAAACCAAAAGTAACTAAACTAACGAATACAAATTTTATTTTTTTATTAATCTTTGATTGATCTTTTACCCAATGTATTATCAATAATGATGGAATTAAAAATACGCCTGCATATCCTATATAGCTCATTAAAGTAATAGCGATTGTAAAAAGTAACCAATGTTTTAATGAGTTTTCTGTTTTTTTTGCTGATAATAAAACAAAAAGTACAGGTATAAAATAAGCGTACCATCTTATACTTGTCCCCCAAAGTAAAAATGCTGGGTTAAGTGATACAATCGTAATGAGTGTAAAGTCCTCAATTAGAGAATTACTTTCTCTAGTTTTTTCAATATAAAAGATACCAGAAAAACATACTAATACTGCTGAAATAATCCTAAGAGCACTCCAGCTACCAAAGATATCAAACAACCATTTATTTATTAAATAGTGAGTTGGTGGGTGAACATCTCTTGCAATAACATGATTGAATATAGTAGATTCTGTTTTTAAATTTTTTATAAGATCAATATTGATCAACTCATCATCATATCCATAAGAATAATAGGCAACAAATATGTATACTAGTAAGATTAAAAAATAAATTAAATATCGATATTCTTTTTTCATGGTTAAATATATAGTCCCTATTTGTTTTTCAATTCTTCTTTGATCTTGTTTTCCAATTCCTCGGCAAGTTCAGGGTTGTCTTTCAAAACATCTTTTACAGCGTCACGTCCTTGACCTAATTTAGATTCCTCATAACTGAACCAAGAACCACTTTTCTTCACGATTCCCATATCCACTGCTGTATCAAGAATTTCTCCTACTTTAGAAACTCCTTCTCCATACATGATATCAAATTCCGCTTGTTTGAAAGGTGGAGCTACTTTGTTTTTAACAATTTTCACTTTCACACGGCTTCCGATTGCTTCATCACCTTGCTTGATTGGTGCACTTGCTTTTCTGATATCAATTCTTACAGAAGCATAGAATTTAAGAGCATTACCACCAGTAGTTGTTTCAGGGTTACCGAACATTACACCGATTTTTTCTCTTAACTGGTTAATGAAGATTACCGTACATTTCGTTCTTGAAATAGTAGCCGTTAGTTTTCTTAATGCCTGAGACATCAATCTTGCGTGAAGACCCATTTTAGAATCTCCCATTTCACCTTCAATTTCTGCTTTTGGAGTAAGAGCAGCAACCGAGTCAATCACAACGATATCAATGGCGCCGGAACGGATTAAGTTATCAGCAATTTCTAATGCCTGTTCTCCGTTATCCGGTTGAGAAATAATAAGGTTTTCCAAATCGATTCCCAGTTTTGCAGCATACGTTCTGTCAAAAGCGTGCTCAGCATCAATGAATGCAGCAATACCACCCGCTTTTTGAGCTTCAGCAATAGCGTGAAGTGTTAATGTTGTTTTACCCGAAGATTCAGGGCCATATATTTCAATGATTCTTCCTTTTGGATATCCTCCTATACCTAATGCGATATCTAATCCTAAAGAACCGGAAGGAATAACTTCTATTGTATTGTCTATAGATTGATCACCTAAAGTCATTACAGTTCCTTTCCCATATGTCTTATCTAGCTTGTCAAGCACTAATGCGAGTGCTTTTTTCTTATCATCAATGTTACTCATCTCAATTAAAATAATTTCTCAAAAATACATAATTTATAGATCAAAAACTAATATTATTTATCCCTGAAACACGTTTTTAGAGTTAAAAAATGATAAAATTTCAAGACTGATGTTATTCATAACGAAGGAGATGCAGGATGTGGTGTTGAGAAATATTGAAAGAATAAATTAAAGATAATAAAGGTATAACAGGGAAAGCTGGAACTCAGTATTGAGCAAATGTTTTTCTAATCGTTAGCATCTTTACAATTATTCATCTAAGTATAAAAAAATGCTTATCTTAAAACATTGTTTTTTTAAGATCATTCCATGGACAGAAAATTAAAATTATTCCTGATTAAATCTTTTGCTGTATTAGCTGTTATACACTTAGCTTACTTCATTTATGGATATGTAAAGTTTAAAGGTCTTCAGACAATCTATGATAATACAGAATTTTACAGGTTTAAATTTTATGATGATGTTTCTATATCTCACGTTTTCGTAACCGGTCTTTTTTTGTTTTTCTTTGTTATTTTTCTCCTTAAAAATCATACCAAAACAAAAAATGGATTTTCACAAAAATTGGGAATAGGCATTATACTTCTATTGGTATCCTTTTTGTCCCTGACCTTTTTCATCAGTTATAGTTTCGGATTCAATGCAAAACTACGAACTTATTTACCTGAAAAAGATCTTAATAAGGACAAAGAACTACTTAACGTCTTGCAGCCTTTTTTATACAACTATACTTCTTACAGTTCGGAGAAGCTGTTTAATCCCGAAAATATTTTATATCCGAAACCTTACCCGGTGATTGAACAGAGAGATACAGTGTACTACGATCCAAACGATAAGGAATATTATTCAACAGAATCCACCTATTACAGTATTGATACCCTAAAATTGCTGAGTACTGATCATAAAAAAATAAGCAATAAAGCAGGATCAGTATTTGAATTTCTAGAGCTTGATCCTAATGAGTTGGAAAAAAGAATTATTTCTAAAAAGAAGATAGGGGACAGTACTGAAATTATATTTAAAGGGGTAGAAGTACATCCCCAATATGACGATAAGATGTGTATTTTTCTTGAAAACAAGTTTTTGTTTTTCCCATTGCATAATGTTCCTGAACGACAGCAGCAGTACCACAATGCAGTCAAAAGGTACAATTTACTTTATAAGTATAGTCAGGATTCATTGCTTTCCTCCTTTCAGAAATTGGATGTTCTTTTAAAAAAATACAATATAGAATCGCAAATTGTCCCGAAAGATCTCACCAAAGATGTTTTTTATTACAGAGATCATAAGCAGGAACCTTTGAATGCGATACGAAATACTTATGAAAGAAAGTACTTAAAGGAGAAATTTGCAACCCTTGATCGCTTGTTCTACAAACCGAATTATCTTCATCCTTCCATCAGGGAAATTTTTTTCAGTGCTGTTATGGGTGTCTGGCTTATTTTATTGTTATTATATTCGATCTGGAATTTGAGGAACAGGAAGCTTTCCTGAAAAATGGGGACTAATGAAAATTTGAATTTTTTGTGATGTTCAGATAATCTCCCAGTACTTTCATCTGATCTTTATTTCCTCTCTTGATCCTTGAATCGCGGCTGACAAGTTGATCATAGATCTTGTTGAAAAGTATTTTTGATTTTGGAAATAACTTTCTGTTGGAAACTTCAGGAATTTGTAGTCTTTTGCAGACTTCATCATCCAACAAAAACCAGGTACAGCAGACGTGCAGGTATCTCAGGTTTTTCCTTTGAAATTCAAATTTTAAAATAGGATTTTCCAGTGATTCATTCAATAAAGAATGAGCCAAAAGAATAGAATCCTTATCTGATGGAGGTTGAATAGAAGTCCATAAATAGAAATATTCTGTAGCCTGTTTTTTATCATCAGGAAGAAGGTGTTCCGGAATTCCAAGCAAGTAACCTACGTATTTCCATAAATGGAAAATTCCCTGTTCTTCTTCAATGGAAAATGTATTTCCTAATTTTTGAAGGCTATGAAGAAAAACGAGGCTGAAACCAATATAAGTGGCCATCATATCCCAGGAATTGATGGGCTCGCCCCAGTTTTTGGTATCCCATTCTTTATAATGTTTTTTGATGGAAAGCCTTGCGTAAGAGTGGATCAGACGGGTTTTGACAGCAAATTCATATCCTTTGGCGTGAATTTCCAGTGCATTGTAACGGGTAGCGTTCACCCAGAAATCCAATGTTTCTGAAAGACGTTTTACAGCTCCTTTTTTCAAAGCTTCCGTGGCGATGAGAGGTTTGTTGAGGTAAGCATAATCATAACCACCAATCAAACAGTAATCTCTCAAAGAAATTAAAGAGTCAAGGTTGCTTCTCATGCAAAGTTCAGCACCACTTTTTAAAAGATGATAATCAAGCCACTCAGGAACTTTTTGTGTTTGTGTAAATAATTTTTTTACACTTTCAGGAACATCATCATGCTCAGAAACTCCATTTCGGATATGCCCTTCTATTTGTCTTGATGCTTCTTGGAATTTTTGAGTAAGATAAACATCTTTTACAACAGCATCTCCGGTTTCATCTACATGATAAAAAAAAGGTGCATATTTTTCAAAATCTTTAAAACTTACTTCAGCTCCGGAAAATTCAATCAATTGTTTTCCGTTACCGCTTTCCCAGAAATTTTTAAAATGTGGAGCATCTTTAAACCGTGGCTGTATCATTATTCATTCCTTTATCTATAAAAGTACAAGTTTTACACCGAATTTTTATGGTGAGATTTATCAGGAACGAAAAGGAAGCTTATAAGTATCCCCATTCAAAAGCCATTTTAATGAGCTCAGAACAGTTTTTACAATTTGCTTTTCTCAAAATGTTTTTCCGGTGGGTTCTTACAGTTTCTTCAGAAATATTCAATCGTTCAGAGATTTTTACGGCAGAAAAGCCTTGTGCAATATAAGTGATAATTTCAACCTCTCTTTTAGTAAAATTAACAGAAATAGGCTCAGTTATTTTATCATTTTTTTGCCATTGCATCTGATGGAAATCTTCATTACCGTTGATTCCGGAAATTAAAATAGTGTAAGAATTCTGATGAGTGATATGTTCAATGTTGGTATGGATATTAATGGCCTGTAAAACTCTGCCACTTTCATCCCTATAAGTGTGTAAAGATTGGTGATGAAAAAGTTCGTAATTTCCTTTGAAGGTCTTCATCCGAAAACAATAACTGAATTTCAGTTCTGAAAGGCGATTGGAAGCATTTATTTCGACCATTTTTGCCATACACATTCTTTCGGCTTCCATAACGAATTCCAGATCATCGGGATGGATGAGGTCTATGATTTCCTTGAGATGTATGGGATATTTACTTAATCCGTGTATGCTCAGAATATCTTTATGATGATTATAAATCGTGCTATCAGCAAAATTGATTATGTAATGATAAAACCTTCCGGGGGCAAACACCTCTCCAATAATACGTTCTATAGAAGGAAACATCAACATTGTATTTTCATTCTGAAGAAGTTCCGGGTAGTTATTCCACACGTTGGTCAGAAGATGGGGCTTTTTTGCCTGAGTTATAAATTTTTTATCCATGGTTGATGTTTTCATAAAAATAATAAAATTTTGTTAAAAAAAATCACCCTTTTGTGGTATTTCATTTAGCCTCAAAGTATTGTAGCTTTATATGAAACTAATGACCATGGAAGCTCAATTTTAAAATTCTTTTACTTTACAGTTGAAGCTTTCTTATTTTCTTTATTTCTATTCAAAAAAACTTTAACCTGAAAAAACAAATAATCATGGCAACATTTCAAACACAACAGCCCAACAATACTTTTTTGTATCTAAAAGTTATTGTAAAAGCGAACTCATTGCTTTATTCCAGAACGGTTATAATGATATATCCGGGTGCTGTAATTATAACGGAATCATCACCAGAAGCAAGTAATGGTTCTATTCCTCCGAATAAATACAGTTGGTACAAACTTGGTCGAACAGCTGATTTTGTAGGCAAAGAACTCAATGTAGATACATTAGTTTCAATTACAAATAATGTTGATATTACCTGTTCATTGGTAGAAGATGATGATATGAATACTCCTTTTATCAATCATTCGAATTATCGTTTAGATGATATAGTAAATAATATTGCGAGATTAAGTATTGCTATAAACTAAAACACAATGAAAACAAAATTACTATTTATTCTCTGTTTTCTTTTTTTGAAAAGTTTTTCTCAAATAAGTAATACAGTGAAGTTGGAAAATTTGGATCTTCCTACAACACCTGCTGTTGTATTGTTGGATCAGAATGTTACTTCAATTGAAAATCCAAAGACTATAAAAGAATTTGGCCTTTCAGTTATTAATTCTTTTAAAGATAATGCACTGCCTCAAAACTATGCTGTAGAATTTAATCCTTACTGGATATTTAAAAGAAATAAAGATATCTATAAGTATTTTAATGATGAAAGATATTCGGGATTTACGCATAATCAGGCTATCTCTTTTGCTTTTATTAAAATCGATACTGTTCAAAATGTTTCTATAGGCTATAGAACAAATTTATTTAGGGTAATGGGGGTAAGCTATGGTAATGATCTAAAATCCCTTAATGATAAGATTTTGCATTTAAATTCATTGAACAAAGATGAAAATGATAGACTTGTTAGATTATCGGAAGAAGAAAAAGCATTAATCCACGGAAATATCATTGATCTAGGGGAGACAAACTCATTTGAAGATTTTTCCAAAAATTATAAAAGTATTTTATTGGAACTTAAGGCCTCTTCTTTAGATATAACCCCTTTGAATAGTATCATTAAAAAAATTGATAGTATATCATCAGGTGGAAAACAAAGTTTTGATAATAATAAGAAGCCTCTTATAGATTTGTATAAAACTTTCAAAACAGCTATTGAATATCTTAAGTTTGATAGAACAAAGTTTAGTAATGATAATATAAAAGCAATGGAAGAGGTTCAGAAATCTATTGTTGATTTATCAGAAATGAAACCTAAATTTTCAATCGATTTTGCAGGAGCATATAATCATTTTTGGAATAATAAGGATTTCTCTTCGGGTAGGTTTGGAAGGTTAGGAGCGTGGCTTACTATGAATTATAACATTAGTTTGAATAAAGATAATAATGAAAAAAAGCAAAATTATCTTAAACTGTTCTTACTCAACAGATATATTGTTGATAAAATGAAATTCGATAAAGTGAGCAGTACCTATGGCAATAATTCATTTATGATATTGGAGGAAAATTGAACTTTGAATTCAATAAATTGAGTTTTGGCTATGAATATATTCAAAGATTCGGCGATGATGAGGAATATAGGAGTGTTGGTAGTGTAATGTACAGGATTAACGATAATGTCAGCTTAATAGGTGGTTTTGGTAAAAACTTTGAGAATAAAGACAATATGATAGCCACATTAGGCCTGCGATGGGGGCTGAATTTTAACAATGATTTTGAGACAGATACACCAAAAACAAATAATCAATAAAAACAAAAAAAAGCCTTCCCATCGGGAAGGCTATATTACGTATCGCTCATTACTTATTATAAAGAAGCAGCGTGTACAAGCATATCAACTAACTTGTTAGAGTAACCCATTTCGTTGTCATACCAAGAAACAAGTTTCACGAAGTTTGGAGAAAGCATGATACCAGCATCTTTATCGAAGATAGAAGTTCTCTTATCTCCTACGAAGTCCTGAGATACTACTGCATCTTCAGTATATCCTAAGATACCTTTCAATTCACCTTCAGAAGCTTCTTTAATTGCAGCACAGATCTCATCGTAAGAAGTAGCTTTTTCTAATCTTACAGTAAGGTCAACTACAGAAACGTCTACAGTAGGTACTCTGAAAGACATACCTGTTAATTTTCCGTTTAATGAAGGAATTACTTTTCCTACCGCTTTAGCAGCACCTGTAGAAGAAGGGATAATGTTATTTAGAGCAGCTCTACCACCTCTCCAGTCTTTCATTGAAGGACCGTCAACAGTTTTTTGAGTAGCTGTTGTAGCGTGTACAGTTGTCATTAAACCTTCTACGATTCCAAATTTATCGTGGATTACTTTAGCTAAAGGAGCTAAACAGTTTGTAGTACAAGAAGCATTTGATAAAATTTTGATATCATCCGTAAGTTCCTTGTGGTTTACTCCCATTACAAACATTGGAGTATCATCTTTAGAAGGAGCAGAAAGAATTACTTTCTTAGCACCAGCGTTGATGTGAGCCTGAGCAGAATCTTTAGATAAGAAAAGACCTGTAGATTCTACGATATAATCAGCACCAATTTCGTCCCATTTAAGGTTGTTAGGATCTTTTTCAGCAGTTACTCTGATCTTTTTCCCGTTTACTACAAGATCATTTCCTTCTACAGAAACTTCACCTGGGAAAACACCGTGTACAGAGTCATATTTTAACATGTAAGCCATGTATTCTGCATTGATTAGGTCATTGATTCCTACAACTTCAATGTTGTCTCTTTCAGTCATTGCTCTGAAAACAAGACGTCCAATTCTACCAAAACCGTTGATACCTACTTTGATTGTTGACATAATAGTTTGTTTTTATTAGATTTATAAAAATAATTAGATTGCTAAAATTTCTGAAATCAACATTAAGTCTTTATTGATTTCATTATGTTTTTTAATGGCTTCTTCAATAGGTGTGTACACCACATCATTGGAACGCATTCCTGCCATTACATTCGTTTGACCATCCATTAATCCTACTACTGCACCATATCCTAATCTGCTGGCCAATACTCTGTCTGCACAACTAGGAGATCCTCCTCTTTGCATATGTCCCAACACTGCTACACGAATGTCATAATCAGGGAATATTTTCTTTGTTTTTTCGGCCAATTCATAAACATTGGCTAGTTTTTCTCCTTCTGCTACTACAACAATACTGGATGCCTTTCCTGTTTTTTCAGCTTTTCTGAATTTCTCAAAAAGATCATCTGTGCTGTCTTTTTTCTCAGGAATTAAAATATCCAAAGCACCTGTTGCTAATCCACTATTTAAAGCAATGAAACCAGCATCACGACCCATTACTTCCACAAAGAAACTCTGTTGTGAGAAGTTGCCGTATCACGGATCTTATCAATCGCATCCATAGCAGTATTCAACGCAGTGTCATATCCGATGGTATTATCTGTTCCGAAAATATCATTATCAATTGTTCCCGGAATACCAATTACTCTGATTCCAAATTCTTCACTGAAGATTTTTGCACCCGTAAAAGTTCCGTCTCCACCAATACACACCAATCCGTCGATACCCAGCTTTACGCAGTTATCATAGGCTTTTTGACGGCCTTCTTTGGTTCTGAATTCAGTAGATCTGGCAGACTTTAGAATAGTTCCACCTTGATTGATTATATTTTTTACGGAACGGGCTCCCATTTTCAGGAAATCATTGCTGATAAGGCCATTGTAGCCTTCCCTTACTCCATAGCATTCAATATTATAGTAATTGGCGGTTCTTACTACCGCTCTTAATGCTGCATTCATACCTGGAGAGTCTCCTCCTGAAGTAAGAACTGCAATCTTTTTTACAGCACTCTCTTTCATCTAGTAAAAAATTTCGAACACAAATTTACAAAAACAAGTTCAGATTATCGTAGTAACTTTCCATTAGTTTTGAATATATATAATTAAAAGCTTCTGAAGTTTGTTGGTTTAAAAATATATCTTGCCGTTTTGGTCTCAGGAGTATCCACATCAAGATCATACCACGGCGAAATGTTTCTCTGAAAAGGATTGGAGAGCAAATGGATAGATTGTGCAGGAGTAAATCCTTCACCCAATAAAAATAATTTTTTACCCTCTTTATTTTGACAAACTCCGGCAATAAAAACTACATGGCCAGGACTTCCCGGAGTGATTAGAATATCTCCGGTTTTTAAATCTGAGCTTTTTAAAACGGCTTGGGTTTCTTTATTAAGAGAAATAGTTCCTGCATAATTAAAGATAAGATCCAGATAACTTCTGAACCCCTGATAAGAATCATCAAACTCTGCCGTTTTTCTAAAGTTTACAGTATTACCATTGACAAAAGCTCTTGTTCCGTTTTTATAATCATTCCAACTGAGCAAATGACCGCTGGTGAAATGGAATTTAATATCATCTGTCTTTTTTATTTTGTATAAATATTCAGCTCTCAGACGGATCACTGCATCGGCACATTGTTGAAGGTCCTTTTTTCCTGTATCAATATCAAAAACAGCTTCATGAAGATGTTGTGTAGAAATGGGAGAACCATCATATCTTAAAATCTGGCTTCCGTAAGGTTTCAATTTGAAGTTTTCAATAAAATAACCGAAAGAATCCGATTTTTCTTCCTGCCATTGATAATCTTTTGGGGGAGAAAATCGTTCTCTGATTGTATTTTTATTCTTATTGATCTGTATCAGACCTTCAGGCATTAGATCTTCTGTTCCTTGAGAGGGAAGGTTTGCCGGTGTCTTATCTTGCGTACAACTCCATAGAACCATAGCAATCACCGTTCCTGAAATAATTTTTTTCATACTCATTTGATTCGATTACAAATATGGTAATTTTTGTGAAATATTGAAATTGTGAGTTTATCCACTTTTGGCTTTGTTGAAAAACACTAAGAAAGAAAAGGATTTGCAAGTGTTTTTTATTAAGAAAAATTTTTCTTTTCGGTTGACTATGGCGCATAGATGATAAGTGTAAATTGAATTATTCGTGTATTCGTGGCGATTTTTCACAGTATACAATTTTATCGAAGAATCTTACACCTTAATAACATTCTATTCAGAATAATTTTGCTCTTTTGTGTTTTTCAATATCCTGCGAAAATTAAAATATCCTTTTAAACTTTTGGATTTCTCTCTTCAGGAATCAGCAGCTTTCCCCAATCATTCAGCTGCCACAGAATAGTAACCAGCTTTTTACCAAGTTCGGTCAGAGTATATTCAACTCTAGGAGGAAGTTCATTAAAAGATTGTTTTATAAGGATACCATCTTCTACCATTTCTGTGAGTTGCTGATTAAGAACTCTTCGATCTACCTTCGCGATTCCACGCAAAAATTCACTGGGACGTTTCTTTCCCTCATTGATCTGCCAAACGATAGGAATTTTCCATTTCCCACTGATGGTATTGACAGCGACTTCCAATGGACAAGTTTTATTTTCTTCAGCTCTTCCCTTTGTTTCCATAAAATTGACTTTTTTATCCCTATGGGTGAAAAATATGCGTTATTGCTTATGTGTAGCGGCTTTTAGACCTTTGTAAAAATAATAAAATTAAAAAAAATGAATATACTGGCTACACAAATCGAACATTTGAATCAGGAATTGTCCTCGCAGCTTCCACAATTGATATTGGAGGCATTTGGAAAGTCTATTGAAGATATAAAAACCCTAAATATTGAACACAATAGTATCCAGATAGGAGATCAAATACCAGAATTTTCATTGAGCAATGCTTTGGGGAAAATAATTAATTCGGGTGAAATTCTAAAAAATGGAAAGATGATTTTGGCTTTTTACAGAGGAAGTTGGTGCCCTTATTGTAATCTGGAGCTAAAATTTTTGCAGGATAATCTTCCCAGAATAAAACAGAAAGGAGGTATTTTAATCGCTGTTTCTCCGCAAAGTCCGGATCATTCTCTGAGTATGGCAGGAAAAAATAATCTTGAGTTTGAAGTATTGACTGATACTGATAATAATTTTGCTAAAAAATTAGGGATTAGTTTTCAATTGCAGGATTTTGTATTTCCTTATTATAAAGATCTAGGAATTGATCTTTCTGACTTCAATAAAAATAATGAAAATACCGTACCTGTTCCGGCTGTTTTTGTAGTGGATGAAAATAGAGTGGTTACGTATAAATTTTTAGACGTAAATTACATGAATCGAATAGATGTGGAAGAACTGATACAAGCATTATGACAGAAAAAAGAAAAGGAGCCCGTTCTATAAAAGATATTCCCACTGATATCTTAATACAATTGAACAATGGTGAAATTGAAACGGCTAATCTTACAGAATGGCTGGCTGTGGATCAAAGACTTTTGTTAGAAAACTTATTAAAACAAAACAATCGGTCAGAATATTTCCAGAAAATTTTAAATAGAGTAGATCAATTAAAAAAGCAAACGGTCAATACCATTAATGAAGCTATTGGGTTAGGAATTCTTGAGCTTGCACTTAAAAATAAAGATGAAGAATTTCTTCTAAAGTTATCTTTCCATCAGGCAGATCTGGTGAGATGTTGGGCTGCTTATACTATAGGACGAAATAATTCTTTTAGTACAAAGGAAAAACTGAAAAAGATCCAACCTTTTGCTGCAGACTCTCATTTTGGGGTAAGAGAAATCTGTTGGATGACGGTGCGCCCGGATATTGCAACAAACCTTAAAGAATCTTTGTCTGTTTTATCAGAATGGACGAAACATGAAAATGAAAATATAAGACGTTTTGCCAGTGAATCTACCAGACCAAGAGGAGTGTGGTGTGAGCATATTGATCTATTAAAACAAAATCCAGGGTTAGGATTGGAAATTTTAGAACCATTACGCTCAGACTCTTCGAAATATGTGCAAGATAGTGTTGGCAATTGGCTGAATGATGCCAGCAAGTCCCAACCGGAATTTGTAGTGGAAATTTGTGATGAATGGCTTAGAGAAAGTAATACAAAGGAGACTCAATATATTGTCAAAAAAGCCTTGCGTACCATTCGTAAGTAAAAGTTATCCATAAAATCATCATTATGAATTAAAACCCCTCTCAAACTTTTCCAGATCAAAATATCAGCAAATTTTATATTATCATATTAAAGATCATTTATTTTGATGCTGAGTTTTAACCAATCCTTGTCAAGGTCCTAAACCTTGACAAGGATAATCAGATCGAAGTATTTTGAAAATCTATCAATGCATAGCATTAAAATTATCTGTGTAATTTATGAGATGAAAAAGTTATCCACAATATGGAATTGTAGGAAAGCTTTTACTATATCTGTCATAAAATAAATAGGTTATGAAATATGCCTGCTAAAAAGACTTTCCGGAAATAAGTCCAATAAATTATGATGAAAAAGTTATCCACAATATGAGATTGTAGAATAGATGTTATTGTATCTATCATACAATAAGTGGGTTATGAAATATGCCTGTGGAAAAGGTTTTTTAAGGATAAATCTAATTTATGAGATGGAAAAGTTATCCACAAAGTCAGAATCTGAATTAAGACCCTCTCAAATTTTTCCAGATCAAAATATCAGCTAAATTTTATATTCATATTAAAAGACCATTTATTTTGATGCTGAGTTTTAACCAATCTTTGTCAAGGTTCTAAACCTTGACAAGGATAATCAGATCGAAGTATTTTGAAAATCAATCAATGCATAGCATTAAAGTTATCAGTGAAACTTATGGTTAAAAAAAAGTTATCCACAATATGGAATTGTAGGAAAGCTTTTACTATATCTGTCATAAAATAAATAGGTTATGAAATATGCCTGCTAAAAAGGCTTTCCGGGAATAAATCCAATAAATTATGATGAAAAAGTTATCCACAATATGGAATTGTAAGCAAGTTGTTACTGTACCTGTCATAAAATGAATAGGTTATGAAATATGCCTGTGGGAAAGGTTTTTTAAGGATAAATCTAATTTATGAGATGAAAAAGTTATCCACAAAGTCAGAATCTGAATTAAGACCCTATCAAATTTTTCCATATCAGAATATTAGCAAATTTTATATTATCATATTAAAGACCATTTATTTTGATGCTGAGTTTTAACAATCCTTGTCAAGGTTCTAAACCTTGACAAGGATAATTAGTTCAAAGTATTTTGAAAATCAATCAAGGAATAGCATTAAAGTTATCTGTGTAATTTATGGTTAAAAAAGTTATCCACAATATGGAATTGTAGAAAAGCTTTTACTATATCTGTCATAAAATAAATAGGTTATGAAATATGCCTGCTAAAAAGGCTTTCCGGAAATAAGTCCAATAAATTATGATGAAAAAGTTATCCACAATATGAGACTGTAGAATAAATACTATTGTATCTGTCATACAATAAGCAGGTTATGAAATGTGCCTGTGGAAAAGGTTTTTTAAGAATAAATCTAATTTATGAGATGAAAAAGTTATCCACAAAGTCAGAATCTGAATTAAGACCCTCTCAAATTTTTCCAGATCAAAATATCAGCTAAATTTTATATTATCATATTAAAAGACCATTTATTTTGATGCTGAGTTTTAACCAATCCTTGTCAAGGTTCTAAACCTTGACAAGGATAATCAGATCAAAGTATTTTGAAAATCAATCAATGCATAGCATTAAAGTTATCTGTGTAATTTATGATTGAAAAAGTTATCCACAATATGGAAATGTGGAATTGAATTCTTTCTATTTTAAGATCACCATTTCTCTGTTAAATACTTCCAATATCTTTTGGGAACATGTTGAATATGCAGTTTCAGATTTTTTCTTTCAACAATATTGGTCTTGGTAAAATACCGCTGCCAAAGGGTTTGATAGTTTTTTTCATCATTATGAAACCTCTCCTGATAATTTTTTATATCCAATTTTTCATCAGGATAAAAGAAATCAGCGGATTCAAGGTTATAAAGAATTCCATAATTTCTCCGTAAATCATAGATCATCCATTTCTGATCCTGATAGCGGTCACTAAAATGTTTTCTGATTAAGGGAAGAATATTGAAGTCGGGATCTATTTTTGAAAAGAAAATGCCATCCTGCATTTTTTCGAAACGTACAAAGGCAGTCATTCGGTGGCTTTCCCGATCTACAGATTTACAGATTTTAGAGATTTTCATAATGTCGGTATCTGCATAGTTTTCCAAAATATTTTCTTCAGGATTCTTTACAGATTGTTTTACAGCTGATAATATTACTTTCTCTAAGTCGGGATCTTCAGATAAAAAAACTTTTAAAAGCTTATGGACACCTTGTTTACCAAGATTCTGTTCTATTTTTTTCAATACCCGTTCCGATTTATCAGTTTGAGTAATGACTTCATGAATTTCAGCAAAAATATTTTCCTGATGAAACCTTTCTTTGCTTGCAATTTCTACATCCAGATAACGATATTCAAAAGCTTCAAATATCGCAGTAAAAAGTCCATCAAAACTTCCATCGTAGATTAGAGTTGTCATCCTGCTAAATTAGCCAAAAATAAAAAGATTAGAATAAGGTAACAGCATTAGAAGACCAAACAAAATTACTTATAAATGGATGTGTGTAATTGAGAGTTAATGAATTTGTTTAACGTTGAGGTTTTAAGTCTGATGAACTATTATTTCTTCTTTGTAAAATATTTCCAATGTCTTTTCGGAGCATATTGAGCATGCAGTTGTAATTTTTCGCCATAATATGTAGATGAGTAAAATTGCTTACCAACATTTTTGGCTGGAATTTTCTTGTAAAATAAAATTTATTAGTTTTATATTTAGAATTTGATTTTCGAATCTTCAATAATGAATTCAGTCATAATTAAGCCCAAAAATGAGATTCTGAAAAAATATATTCAGTACTTTCTGTTTTTCAAAAAAACAGATCATCAATTGTTGTCGTATACTACTTTTCCCAATACTAATCTTTGCCTGGCGATTTATAAACAAAATAAGATCTCCTATATTCAAAAAGATGGAAGTAATCTCTGTAATATAACAGAAGGAAGTAGTTTTACCAGTCGTTTGTATGGATTTCATAAGACCCCTTTTCAGGTTTGTATTCAATCAGCACTTGACCAGATTTGTATTGTTTTTCAACCTTCAGCTTTAAAAGCTTTTACTCAGGAATCTTATGAAAATCTGATGCAGTCTAATACTGTTTTTGAAGAAATTTTTTTTTCTGAGAAAAATGTCCTGAATAAAATTTTTGATAAAACTGATTTTACAGACAGGGCTAATGAATTGGAAATGATTATGTGTAACAATTTAAAAAATAACATTGCCGATAAAATGAAAGAAGCTTTGATGTTAATTGATATTCATAAAATTGCAAGTACACATGATCTTTCTGAAAGACTTAAAGTGAGTGAAGCTACATTATTTCGTTTATTTAAAAATAATTTGGGTCAGAATCCTAAATCATTCCTGAAGACACTAAGGTTCAGAAATGTCCTTGACGATATTTTGAAACCAGGCAGATCACTTACAGAGATCGCTTACCAGAATCAGTATTGTGATCAGGCTCACTTCATCAAGGACTTTAAATTGCTTGCCGGGTTTTCTCCCAAAAAAATTACGGATAAAATATCAATAAATCAAAAAGATCTGACCTGGATCTATAATAAAAATCACGGTGAATGATTTTTACAATTTTTGTAATGGTGAATTGTCTTTTTTTGTCTGAAAATAATAGTAATGAAAATCAAACTAGTCTTAATTCTCATAATGTTTTCTTATGGTATAGGGAATGCACAATCAGTATGTGGATGTAAAGATGCCCTGCAAAAAATAATTTCGAAAATTGAAACCGAATATCCCGGATTTGAATTGAAAACGAAAGATAAAATCTTGTATGAAGCGGTGAAAAATAAAGCTATGACCTCTGCCGAAAATGTAAAGAATGATGAAGACTGTCTGGAAATATTAAAAGATTATACCGGCTTTTTTAAAGACCGCCATATCTGGGTCCTACCCAATCAAACTAATCAGCAAAAAGTATCAAATAATGTTGCCTTGAAACCATTAAAAGTCAATTTAGAAAAATTTAAAAGAGACATTCAAAAATCAAAAGACGGCTTTGAAGGAATTTGGGAAAATGATAGTTATGAAGTTGGAATAAAAAAAATAAATGAGAAAGAATATGCCGGATTCATTATAAAAGCAGATCCGGCCTATTGGAAAGCAAATGAGATTAAGTTCAAATTATTTTCTGACGGTAGTTATGAATATTATTTGCCGGATCACTCTATACAAAAAGGAACGTACAAAATGGAGGGAAACAGCCTTTTGTATTTTAATGAGCTTAGATCTTTTTTTATCAAAAAAAATCCTCAATCTACCATGAGCCCAGAAGAAATTGAAAATAAAAAGGATGAGATCAACGAAATTTTTATAAAAAAGATAAGCCCCAAAACGGTGATGATCAGACTTAAATATTTTAGCTATTCATTTGTAGATCAAATAGAAAAATTGATAGAGAAAAATAGAGGGATCTTGGAAGGAGCAGCATTTTGGATTATTGATGTAAGAGGCAATGGAGGTGGTACAGACGATGCCTACAGATCACTTTTGCCTTATATTACAACGAATCCGGTGAGAAATGTAGGGGCAGAATATTTGGCTTCCACCACTTTAATTCAGACATCAGAAAATTATTTAAAAGGAATATCTAAAGATTCTATTAAAAATAGAGAAGATATCAAGGATTTAAAAGCAAGAATTGCTCTGTTGAAAAAAAATCAGGGGAAATACGTGAATTATAGTACAGATAAAGTAACTGTAAGTTCCATCCCTCATGCGGATAAAAGCCCCGCTCAGATCGTTGTTCTGGCAGATAATAAGACAGGAAGTGCTGCTGAAAACTTTCTTTTAAAGGCAAAACAAAGCAAGAAAGTTAAAATCATGGGGATTCCCTCTTCCGGTGTTCTGGATTATGCTAATGCAATGTTTTTGATTACGGATGTAATAACTTTAAATTACTGATGCCCACTTACCGATCTTTCAGATTACCCGTTTATCCTATTGACAATATTGGAATTCAGCCGGATGTCTATCTGGATGAAACTGTTGAAGACTGGATAACATTTGCAAAAGAATATTTAGAAAACTAAAAAAGGCTCAGCTGTTGCGAAAACTGATTATGAAATTTTGAAGTACTTCCTCCAATCAATAGTTTTCTGAAGTTTTTATCCGTTAAATATTTCAGATAGGTATTGCCGGCATCGAAATCAATAAAATATTTCGCTCTGTTGACAGCAGCTCCCAATTGTCTCAAATGTTCCAGTGTTAACATCTGAAAACGTCTTGCACTCACAATTTTCTGAGCAGATTTGACTCCAATTCCCGGAATTCTTAAAATCATTTGGTAATCTGCAGTCTGAATGTTTACTGGAAATTGATGCAAATTTCGGAGTGCCCAGCTCAGTTTTGGATCCATTTCCAAATCCAGGAAAGGAACATTTGGATCTAAGATTTCCTCCGCTTTAAAACCATAAAATCTCATCAGCCAATCTGATTGATACAACCTGTTTTCACGGAGCATTGGAACTTCAGTAGTTAAAGAAGGAAGCCTGTTATCTTCTAAAACCGGAACATATCCGGAATAATAAACCCTCTTCAGATTGAAATGTCTGTAAAAGTGATCTGCAACTTTGATAATTTGCAGATCATTTTCATTGGTGGCTCCTACAATCATTTGAGTAGATTGGCCTGCCGGAGCAAATTTAGGAACCTTCTTTAAAATCTTTTTCTCATCCTGATATTGGATAATCCCTTTTTGAATATATCTCATAGGATTAATCATATCCTCCCTGTTCTTTTCAGGAGCTAATAATTTTAAACCACTTTCGGTTGGAATTTCCAGATTTACCGAAAGCCTGTCCGCATATAATGCAGCTTCCTGCATAAGCTCATCACTGGCTCCAGGAATGGATTTTAAATGAATATATCCATTGAAATTCTCTTCCAGACGCAATTTCTTGGCAACTCTTACAAGTCGCTCCATAGTGGTATCTGCATTCTTGAAAATTCCCGAGCTTAGAAATAATCCTTCAATATAATTTCTACGGTAGAAATTAATAGTTAAGTCTACCACTTCTTCCACCGTAAATGCTGCTCTTTTTACATCATTTGAACTTCTGGATACACAATAAGCACAATCATAGATACAATGATTAGTCAATAAAATTTTGAGTAAAGAAACACATCTGCCATCTTCGGTATAAGTATGACAGATCCCACTTACGGAACTGTCTCCCAAAGCACCCTTTTTATTCTTTCTCGTTCCTCCGCTTGATGAGCATGAAACATCATACTTTGCCGCATCAGCAAGGATTTCAAGTTTTTCTTTAAGGCGGTCAAAATTCATAAGGCAAAGAGATTGATATTATTTGTATCCAAATTGTATTTTAATGGTGTTCAAATTTAGTTCCAAAATTGATAAATGTCAACCTTTTTTCATAGAAGTTATCAACAAAAAACAGTCTCAAAATCATTATATTTACGCCTCATTAAAGTTTATATCATGAATCATAAACCGATCGAAGGTTTTTCCAAGCTTCCAAAGCAGGGTAAAATCGACTGGCTTGTAAACGAATATCTTGAAGGAAATCAGGAATATCAAAATATATTAAAACAATATTGGAATGACGATGCAGACCTTCAGAAGCTTCACGAAGAATTTTCTGAAAATACGATTTCCAATTTCTATATGCCTTACGGAATTGCGCCTAACTTTTTAATTGACGGAAAATTATTAGCACTCCCAATGGCTGTTGAAGAAAGTTCAGTAGTAGCCGCCGCTTCCAAAGCTGCAAATTCTGGATTGATAAAGGAGGGTTTAAAACTACCATCATCAATACAGAAAAGCTGGGACATACTCACTTTATCTTCGATGTGGAACCTCACAAATTATTACATTTCTTTAATTTCAGTTTAAAGAAAAAATTGCTGGAATCTACAGAAGATATCACGGCTAACATGAGAAGACGTGGTGGGGGTATTTTGAACATCAGCCTTGTGGATAAAACCACAGAAATGCCTAATTATTACCAGTTGAAAGCAAGTTTTGATACGGTAGACTCAATGGGAGCTAATTTTATCAATTCATGCCTTGAGCAGTTTGGAAAAACATTGAGACAGGAAGTTGCAACCAGTGAAGATTTTACTCAGGAAGAAAAGAACTCATTGCAAATTGTAATGAATATTCTTTCCAATTTTACTCCTGATTGTATTGTAAGAGCTGAGGTTTCTTGTAAAATGGAAGACTTAAGAGATGACAGCGGAATTTCTCCTGAAGAATTTGCAGCTAAATTTAAGCAAGCCGTTACCATTGCAGAAATTGAACCTTACCGCGCAACCACTCACAATAAAGGAGTGATGAATGGGGTAGATGCTGTTGTGATTGCTACAGGAAATGATTTCAGAGCAACAGAAGCGTGTGCCCATGCCTATGCTGCAAGAGATGGGCAATACAGATCATTGACTCATTGTACAACTGATAACGGTGTTTTCAGATTTTGGATAGATCTTCCAATTTCCGTAGGAGTAGTTGGAGGTTTAACAAATCTTCACCCATTGGTAAAATTCTCTTTGGCTTTACTTGGAAAACCGTCCGCTCAGGAATTGATGAGTATTCTGGCTGTTTCAGGATTGGCCCAAAACTTTGGAGCATTGCGCTCTTTAGTAACTACAGGAATTCAGAAAGGTCATATGAAAATGCATTTACTGAACATTCTGAACCAATTAGGTGCTACAGAAGAAGAAAAACAACATTTTGTTACCTACTTCAAAGATAAGACAGTGAGCCACCACGAGGTGATCCATGAGTTTAACCGAATGAGAGGAAACTAATGTTACAGATTATCCTGCCCATCTTATTTCTAGCCTTTGGATTCTTTTTGAAGAAAACAACATCACCAGGGTTTAAAAGCTCTAAGAAATTTGCCAATATGTTTATTATACTCGGGATCTCTACTTTGGTAGCCAAGTTTATTTTAATGTATTTAAATTCTAAATAGTGAAGAAAAGTGTCTTATTTTTTATGCTGATTTCCGGTTTAAGTTTTTCACAGAAAAATTTAAAAATATCGAATTTACAGCCAAAGACTGAAGACTCTACTTTTCCGTTGATTTCCTATCCTGAAAATCCTTTAGTTGAAAATAAAATCAATACGTTTTTACAGGTTAATGAATTAGAACATGTTCCGAATTCAGGGGCTAATCCATTTAAACTGGTTTCTACAGGGACAACTTCTTATGCTAACTATGTTTATTTCTATAGTTGGAAAAAATTGGAAGTCCCTAAAAATATTCTGAGTATTGAAATGGACGGAGAAGCTTCAGGAGCTTATCCTGAAGGTTTTGAGATTTGGCAAAATTTTGATTTGAGAACTGGAAATTTTATCAACGCCCAGGATCTGTTTCAGGCTAATGCAGTGAAAACTGTGGAACGCTTGATTGAACAGAAAGTCAAGAAAAGGATAAATGATTTTCTAGCCCAATTGAAGGCTGAAAAGAATCCATCTGAAGAAACCGAAGATCAGATCGCCATTTATGAAGGATGTTCCACAGGAGGATCTTTAGATTATGTCAGGTATTTCTTCGGGAAAAATAAATTGACATTTGTTGTCGGAAGATGTTCCAATCATGCGATGAGAGCATTGGATGATCTCGGGAGCCACGAACTTGAATTTACCTATAAGGAGCTGGAAAAGTACTGGAGTCCTTATGCTAGAAATTTACTGAACGGGTCTGATAAAACAGAGAAAACAAGTTTCAGAAATAAACTGTATAGAGGTAAAATTGACGGGAAATATCCCATTACAGTTCTTGTAACCCGCTTTTATTCTGCTGACAATTCCTCAGGAATGAGCTCTTTTAACGCAGAATATTGGTACGACAAAAACAAAAAACTGATTCAATGGGATGGACAGTTGAAAGGCAGCCATATTTCCATTACTGAAAATGATTATTATGACGATGCTACAAGCCAATGGATTCCAAGAGCTTTCGTAGAGGCAGAGCTGAAAGGAAGTACAATTTCCGGAACCTGGCAGGATTATAAGACAAAAAAATATTTAAGTATAGAACTAGAAGAGTTATAAAATGAAAACAATTACCCTGATTTTTGGAGCCGTTTATGGAATGCTGTCAGTAATTCTTGGCGCATTCGGTGCTCACGCTTTAAAGAAAATATTATCGGTGGAAAGACTGGAAAGTTTTGAAACCGGAGTACGATACCAGATGTATGCAGCATTTTTTCTGCTGATCATTGGGTATATCTTAAAATTTGAAACTTCTGCTGAAAGATGGACATCCATTTAATGATCGCAGGAACACTTTTATTCTCCGTGAGTATTTATTTCCTGAGTATGCAGGATTACCTGGGAATGAACCTTAAATTCTTAGGGCCAATCACTCCGCTTGGAGGATTGTTGATGATCTTAAGCTGGGGAATGCTGATTCTTTATTTTGCTAAAAACAAAATTTAAGGATGAAAATTAACAGAAGAAGAGGGATTATAAGAACGTTTAACCTTTTAGATCAACCCATAAGGTTTAACCCGTTTGTATTCAGTCGTACTTTTTTCATGTGGGCTTTCACAGGCCTTGTAGGCGGTATTATTGCCGGTGGATATTGGATTGTACTGGAACATTTTACTGAATTTTTAGCTCACTTTCAAGGCTGGCAGGTGATCCCTACAATGGCCATTTGTGGACTGTTGGCTGGATTGGTGATCCATTTTATTGGTGATCCGGGAGAAATTCATTTGATTGTTAATAACATCAGGTTCAATAAAGGAAAACTGGAACCCAAAAATAATCCTTCTATGATCTTGTCATCGCTTTTTTGTGTGGCATCAGGGGGAAGTTTAGGGCCTGAAGCCCCGCTAGTACAGGTTACCGGATCTACAGGAACCTGGCTTGGGAAAATTTTCAGACTCAAAGGTGAGGAGCTACGTTCATTAAGTATTGCTGGTATGGCTTCAGGGTTTACCGCGCTGTTTGGAGCTCCGCTTGGAGGAAGTCTTTTTTCCCTGGAAATTTTGCATCACAAACATGCTGTGGAATATTATAAAGCTATTATTCCGGCTTTGGTAGCAAGTTGTTTCAGTTATTTGATGTTTGCTTTGATCATCCATTTGGGAATTGGAGCAACCTGGGATCTGAAGGCTTACCATTACACTGGAGTATACGATTTCTATATGCTACGTTATTTGGAGCTGTAGGAACTTTCTTTGGTTGGATCTTCATTTTTGTGGTAAAATTTTTCAAAAAAGTTTTTGAATACAGAAAATTTCCAATCTACATCAAAACATTTGTGGGTGGGATTATTTTAGGTGTTATTGCTTACAATTTTCCTATTACAAGATATTTTGGACACAATGAGATCAACCAGTTAATAGGTGGAAACTTTGGATTAAATTTTCTGATTCTTGTCCTGGTCTTTAAAATATTAGCCATTGCCATTACAGTAACTTCAGGCTGGAGAGGAGGTTTTATTATTCCTTTGTTCTTTGTAGGAACCACTTTGGGATTAATTATCCACAATTTATTTCCTGCTGTAGATACAACCTTAGCTATTGTGAGTTGTATGGCAGCCATTAATGCCTGTGTAACGAGAACTCCTATGAGTACAACCATTATCCTGGGAACATTAACAGGGTTTACTTATTTCGTACCGATATTGTTTGCAAGCCTTACAGGATATTTCCTGGCTCCAAGGATTCCGTTTATCGGGTCTCAGTCTGAAAAATTAGCGGAAGAATAAAGGTGCTCTTAATAATTTTTAATGTTTTGATTGTTTGATAAATCATTGCATCTTTGATGACAAACAAAAAATTAATACCTGATGAGTTATAAAACTTACAATGTAATCATAAAGATAAATGAAGAATCAGAAGTTGAGAATTTAAAAACGTCTTTAAGAGAGGTCTTCAAATTCTATAATATCAGAGAATTCTTTACTCCCTTCAAAGGAATGGTTTGCCAAGCTGGTGAGAGTTTTAAACATTACCCTTTTGAAAAATTTCCGGACAACTTTTTCAAGAATCAGGATGAGGTTGAAGATTATTTTTCAGATGCTGAAAATAATGTCATTAAATTTTCTAAAGAGCAACCGAATTTAGAAGTTGCCTACATTGAAGTTGATTGCTATGGAGGTCAATGCACATCCAACGGCTTTATTGTGAAGAATGGCGAGAAAATCCTGAATCAGGATGTTTTTCATTCCGGGCATATGAAAATATTGAACGCTCTTGATGAGCAATACAATTCATGGCATTTTTATCCTTTTACAAGGAGTTTTTTTACCGATAAAGGAGGTGTCAATGGGGAAATTCTGAACTTCAGTTTTCCAGCTATATGGATGGCTTTTAATATGGAAGTGGAGAATAATCTTAATTTTGAAATTAATGCTGCTGAAAACGAATTACAGGTTATTGACCAGAATAAGTTTGAAATCTATTTGATGAATTTAGGTAGAGAAAGAATAAAGGTTTTGGGAAGACTGTTTAAGAACGATACGGAAACCATTAATGAACTGAAGGAACTTATCTGCGAAGCATTGGAAGGCGTTGAATTTTATATTGAAATTGATGATTTTGAAAATGGAGAGAAGACTGTGGTTTCAAGTATTTCAAAGCAAATTTTTGCCAAGGTTGCTCAAATGAGTTACCGTGAAACAGCATTCAATGAAAGGAAATTCGTACTTCCTTCTGAAAATAGCAGAGATGAAAAGAAAGAAGGCTTGCTAGGCAGGCTTTTTAAAAGTATTTTTGGTAAATAGCGGCTAGGCAGTAAAGTATTATGATGTTGTAAGTTGTTTAAGATAAATAAGGATTTGGAAATGCGTTTTTGATTCATTAAGCTGATAAAAAGCATCCTCATAGACAATGCTTTCTTTAAAATAAAAATTGATATTTCATCTCTTTTTAGTAAATTTGTCAACCTTTAAATATTAAAATAAAATAATAAAAATAATATGAATCTTCACGAGTATCAATCAAAAGAGATTTTATCAAAGTATGGAGTAGCTATCCAACGTGGTTTCGTTGCAAACAACGTAGACGAAGCTGTAGCAGCTGCTGAAAAATTGACTGCTGAAACCGGAGCACAGGCTTGGGTTGTGAAAGCACAGATTCACGCAGGTGGTCGTGGTAAAGGTGGAGGTGTTAAGTTTTCTCCAAACATGGACAAGCTTAAAGAAAATGCTCAAAACATTATCGGAATGCAGTTGGTAACTCCACAAACTTCCGCTGAAGGTAAAAAAGTACACTCTGTTTTGGTTGCAGAAGATGTTTATTATCCTGGAGAATCTGAAACTAAAGAATTTTATGTTTCTATTCTTTTAGATAGAGCTGAAGGGAAAAATACAATCGTATATTCTACTGAAGGTGGTATGGATATTGAGCACGTTGCAGAAGTAACTCCTCACTTAATCCACAACGAACTTATTGATCCTGCTATTGGTCTTCAAGGATTCCAAGCTAGAAAAATTGCTTTCAACCTAGGTCTTGAAGGAAATGCTTTTAAAGAATTTGTGAAATTTATTTCATCTCTTTACAATGCTTATACAGGTATTGATGCATCTCTTTTCGAAATCAACCCAGTGTTGAAAACTTCTGATAACAAAATTATCGCTGTAGATGCTAAAGTAACTTTAGACGACAACTCATTGTTCCGTCACAAAGACTTAGCTGAACTAAGAGATACAAGAGAAGAAGATCCAATGGACGTAGAAGCTGGTGAAGCTGGTCTTAACTTCGTAAAATTGGATGGTAACGTTGCTTGTATGGTAAACGGTGCTGGTCTTGCAATGGCAACTATGGATATCATCAAATTATCAGGTGGTAACCCTGCTAACTTCCTTGACGTAGGGGGTACTGCTGATGCTCAGAGAGTACAAACTGCTTTCGGAATCATCTTAAGAGATCCAAACGTAAAAGCAATCCTAATCAACATCTTCGGAGGTATCGTAAGATGTGACAGAGTTGCTCAGGGTGTTGTAGACGCTTACAAAGCTATGGGTAGCCTTCCGGTTCCATTGATCGTAAGATTACAGGGAACTAACGCTGTAGAAGCTAAAAATTAATTGACGAGTCTGGTCTTCCGGTTCACTCTGCAATTACTTTAGAAGAGGCTGCAAACAAAGTAAAAGAAGTTTTAGCTTAGTCTGAAATTTTTAAATAAATTAGAAAACCGTTTCATTTTTGGAACGGTTTTTTAATGCGTATAAGAAACAAGTATTCATGAAAAACTTATATGTTCCAGAACCATGCTCTGAAGATTGGGAATCTATGTCTCCACAGGAAAAAGGAAGATTCTGTTCCGTCTGCAGCAAATGCGTAATTGATTTTACCCAAAAGCAACCTGAAGAAATTCTACAAATTCTCACTGAAAAGGAAAACGAAAGGGTTTGTGGTAGATTTTATAATTATCAGCTAAATATCGATGATGGCTCTTCACAAAAGGTAAAAAAACAATTCTTCAGATTTATTCCGAATGTTTTTCAAAACAGTAAAATTACACTTGCCATTCTTTCTTTAGTATTGTTTTTAACAGGATGTTCAAAAGAAAAAGATTTGAGAACGGGTGAGGTCGCTGTAGAGCTCAATGAAGACAGTTTGAAGAATGATGGTGCTACTATAGGAAAGGCGGTCATCGTAGATAATGACGGTATTGCTAAAGTTCCTAAAATGGACAGTGCTACCATTTCTAAAAAGCATAATAAAAAATAGCTAATCAATGCATGGTCTTTTCTTAGATACATTCTATGTGGCTATGTGCATTATAAAAATTATTTGTGCATCCGTGACAATCTTCAACAGTATATAATTTTATCGAAAATAAAATCCTCGCGCCTTAAAAACACTCACATATCCTAAAATCTTTGCGGCATTGCGTTTACCAACAAAAAAAGCCGCTTCAGAAATTGAAGCCGCTTTTATTATCCTAATTTACCCACAAGCATCTGCGAAATTTGTGTGATCTCTGGGAAATATTTTACTTGTCATGATTTTCAGACAAGTTGCTTTCCCCTGTCGTAATGCTAATACTTGTAGGCGTTACAAGTTTGATATTATCCGCATCAAATCGCTCTTTAATATTCAAATAAGCTTTACTTCTTATCTGTGCCAGATTAGCTCCGATCTTAATCCAGAATTTAACCTGTAGATTAAATGAACCCTGTTTCAAATCTGTAAAGATAACTTCTGCAGTATCTAACTTATCCACATTATCAAGGGCTTTAACTACCTCTAAGATCCCTTTCTGGGCTTTGCTAATATCTTCGTCAGCCGGAATCTCAAAATTTAAAATAATTCTGCGTTGAGGTGAAGCGGTTATATTATAAAACGGAGCATTGAAAACCACCTGATTTGGAATATATGCTTTCTTTCCATCGTCTGTAAGAATTTTTGTAGTTAAAAAGCCAATTTCCTGTACCGTTCCGGAATGAGCTCCGATCGTAATATAATCACCCACTTTAAAGGCCTTATCGATACCAATAAGCATTCCTGAAAAGATACTTGAAACAAGATCCTTCAAGGCTACCCCGGCAATAACCCCGGCTACTCCCAAGCTTCCAATAAATTTCCAAAGGAACCCACTGAAGCCCATAATTTCCAGAGAAATAAAGTACCCAGAAGCATAATCAGAAATCTAAATATACTGATAAGGGTAACCAAAGAGCTCTCTTTCTGGCTTTTTGGGAAAAACTTGTGAAATAATTTTACTGAAATCTGACTAAGGTATTTACTGCTAATAAGAAAAAATGTAAATACTAAAATGCCGACAATCAGTTTAGGGGTAAGCTCTGCAAATGTTACATACCAACTTTCCAATACCTTATACACCAGGTCTATGTAGGTGAGTCCGGTTTTCTCCATGAATAAAATTTTACATTAAAGATATAAATTTTCAGCAAAAATTTTGCCAGTATCAAAAAGTCTACTAAATTTGTAGACTAATAAATGCAAAATATTATGTCAATCAAATTAGGAGATACAGCACCGGACTTTCAGGCAGAATCATCATTAGGTGATCTCAATTTTTATAATTATCTGGGAAATTCATGGGGAATTCTATTTTCGCATCCGGCAGATTATACACCGGTATGCACTACAGAGTTAGGATATACTTCTAAATTACAATCCGAATTTGCCCAAAGAGATACAAAGGTAATTGCGCTAAGTGTAGATGGGGTAGAGGATCATCAGAACTGGATAAAGATATTAATGAAACTCAACATACAGAAGTGCAGTTTCCCATCATAGCAGATAAAGAAAAAAAAATTTCTGAACTCTATGATTTTATTCACCCTAACGCTTCTGCTACTGCTACGGTACGCTCTTTATTGATTATTGATCCCGCTAAAAAAGTGAGGCTTATTATTACTTATCCTGCTTCTACAGGAAGAAATTTTAATGAGATTCTAAGGGTGTTGGATTCTTTACAGCTTGTGGATAATTATCAGGTAGCAACTCCTGTTAATTGGGAATACGGAGACGATGTTATTGTTCCACCTACCGTTTCTACAGAAGATGCCCTTAAAAAATTCCCTAAAGGAGTTACTGAGGTGAAGCCCTATTTAAGATACACGCCTCAACCGAATACATGATTTATTTATTTGATTTTTTATAGTTTAGTTTTAATTTGTACGAAAAGCGGCTCGAAATTTATTTCGAGCCGCTTTCATTTTTTTATAAGTATTTCAGTGATTACTTAACGTCGTTAACAACTTGCTTAGCTTTAGAAGTTGGCAAATAAATACTGAATCCTAAGTTAAATGTAATGTTAGATGTTAGTCCCTGATTTCCAAAACCTGTAACACCAGCGTATTTTACTAAACCTTCCAGACCAATATTTGGCGTGATAAAGTAAGAATAACCTGGTCCTACACCAAAATCAAGACCTGTTGTAGAGTTACCTCCTTTGCTGATAGAATAACCACCAACACCTAAGTTTCCTTCGAAGAACCATCTTCCGTGATGTAATAAGTTATTAACACCTTGTTCTCCAGGAGAAAGATAATAACGCCCTAAAGCTCCTACACCATAATCAAACCTTGTGCTTGATTCTTTAGAAGACTTCCCAATACCTAAGTTTACATATCCACCAACAGCTAGGTTGTCTTCAATGAAATAAGCGCCTTTTGGTTGCAAGTCAATTTGGTATCCACCACCTGTATTTAAACCAAAATTACTTGTCGCTAAGCTACTTCCTACCATCCAATTACCTTTCTGAATCTGAGCGTTTGCAGTTGCTGTTAATCCTGCTACGGCTAATACTCCTGTTAAAATAAGTTTTTTCATAATTTATTATTTTAATAATTAAATGTTTATTATTCACGAATTATAGAAAAAACAATAAATGTGCCAGACTCTTAATTTTAGACAATTTTTCTAAACTAATGTTAATAATATCAATGAGATATAATGAACATTTTTAACTTATTTTTTGGATATTTCGTAATTAATATAAGTGGAAGTAAAAGGTGAAAAAATGAAAGCTATTGAAGTATAAAGGATTTATTATTCCCGTTTCTGAAATTTTCAATAACTTTCTTATAATCTGTTTTATATTTTAGATCAATAACAGAAGAACAGAGATAATAAGTCCTGCAATGGTAAACTTTATTCCGCGCTTGAAAGCTTTTGTCTTAGGATTAAACATCCAGAAACTGGAAATCACGAAAAAGAAAAGAGCAACTCCAAAAAATACACTTAGAGGAGCTATGGCATCTTTAGATTGTGATTTATGAAGAGAAACCATTTTATCCAATACAAAAGGAAGTTCCATTTTTGAATACTTAGCAACTCCAGTTGAAGAATCATAAGTTCCCTTTTTAAAATGAAGAACAGTTCCTTCAGTTTTTTCTACTTCAAGACCCTTCATTTTTAATTCCTTTTTTAGCTCTTTTTCAGAAAGATTGGCAGATAAAGTCTTTTCATATTTTTTTTCGCTTTTTAGAAAATCGGTGTCTCTGTACACCAAAATAATCCCACTTACTGCATACACAGCCATAATCCCTGCAAGGAAATATCCCAGATAACGGTGTGTAATTCTCATGAAACTTCTTGTGTCTTTAATCTTATCCATATCGTTTTTTTGTTTTGTTTTTAAATTTCAAAAGTGGAAACTGCATAAATGCAATCTCCACTTTTAATAAAGAAGTAATTATTATTTAATTCTAAAGTTTGTATGTCAATGTGAAATAATAGTTTCTCGGAGTAATCGGATTCACTGAATAATTCTCATGAACATTATAATTTACTACATCAAACAAGTTCCCAACCTTTCCTTGAATTGAGAATTTTTTCCACTCATATCCAACTGATACAGAAACCGTCGTGTAGTCCTTTAGATCAAACATTCTACTTACGTTGTTTCTACTTGTATTTGTAGATTTTGAATCATTCCATCCAGCGATTCTGTCTCCGATATAATAGATTCCAGCTCCAACTTTTAACCCTTTTACATAGTTTGTGAATTTATAAAAAATGGAAGCATTCGCTGTTGTAGCCGGTGTTCTTACTAATCTTTGTTTTTCAACATATCCTTTTTCAGGAGTGTCAAGATAAACGGAATTGTTATAAGAAAAACCACCAATAATAGATAAGTTTTCAGTAGGGTTTCCTGTAATGTCTAATTCCACACCACGGCTTCTCATGTTTCCTGCAAATTCTTTAAGATTGGTATCTGTTGAATTTACAGGAGCTCCGTTGGTTGCAGAAGCGAACCAATACGTTTGATAATAATTGTTGTACATAATCTGGTAAGCCGTTACGTTAACCGCTAAAGCATTGTTCCAGAAATTCTTTTTAACCCCAATTTCGTATTGATCAACTGTTGAAGGTTTTATACTTTGTTTTGATAAATTATTTAATTGATTTTGAACTTGTGTAGCAGATTGATTGGTATTTACCGTACCAAATTGATCTGAAGTATATCCTGCATTGGCAGCAAACGAATTCGTATACGTTGCAAATACTGAAAGATTTTCATTTGGAGCATACACTAATCCTACTTTTGGAGAGAATGCATTGTCAGACGTTGAAGAATTGGCTACTTGAATTTTATCATTTGAAGCAAAACGAGTTGTCAACGTAGGCATATTCTCTATATAAGACCATCTTAACCCTGCAATTACTTTTAGTTGCTTTGTTAAACTGATAAAATCCTGTGCATAGATTCCAATTCGTCTTGTATTGATTCTGTTTCTTGTACTAAGGGTAGAATTGGGCATAGCAATATTTCCCCATGTGGAAGGATCATCTAAAAATAGAGTATTTTTTGGATCAGTCACATTATAAGCATAAGCGTCTGCCTGGCTATAATCTGCATCGGAACCAATTAAGACTTTATGGTTGATTCTTCCGGTATTGAATTCCCCATTGATGTTTACTTGTGCAGAAGTGTAATTTTGTTCGTTGTAAGTTCTACCAAAAGGTCTGTTCCATGAAAGTCTTGTAGCAGTAGGTGAGCTGTAGCCCCATTGAACTCTTTCAGAAGAAAAATAATCTTTCGTATAGTTTTGGTAAGATGCAGTAGCATTTAAAGACCATCTTTCGTTAAACTGATGATTAAAAGTTACATTCGTAGAAGCCTGCTGTACATTTTGATATTGCCAGTCAGTTCCGAAGAAAGTATTCCTTGAAATACCATCATTCAATCTATAACTTTGATTTTTTTCAGTAATAGATCCAACCCCGAAATCCGGAGTGAAATTATTTTTCAGATAATCTGCCTCAACGATTAATTGAGATCTTTCACTTAAGTTAAATAAGAATGAAGGATTGAAATAATATTTTTCAGACTGTACAACATCTCTGAAACTTTCAGCATATTCGTAAGCTCCATTTATTCTGAATGCTACATTTTTAGATAGCGGACCATAAAGATCAACAGTTGGTTTATAAGAATTCCAGCTTCCTCCGTTTAATCCAATACTTCCTCCAAAATTAAATTTTGGCTTTTTGGTAATCATATTGATAACACCACCAGCTGCAGTATTACCAAAAAGCATTGCATTGGCTCCCTTTAAAACTTCTACTCTTTCCAGACCACTTACTTCAGGAAAAATACCACTATTTATTCTTGAACCATTTTTGAAAATATTATCATTTCCTAAAGCAAAACCACGTCCACCAAAGCTATCTTGAGAGTTTCCTCTGGATGAAGTGATATATACCCCGTTTACATTCTGAAGAACATCGCTTAATTGTTAGCCTGTTGCTGCTCAATGATCTCGTGAGTAACGATAGCAATTGGTTGAGGAGTCTCCATTACCGTAAGGTTCGATTTTGTAGAAAATGGCCTTGCCTGGTTTGGATTTCCTGTTTTGTGAAGATTAATGTCTTCAATAGTTTGAGTTCTGATAGTATCCGCTTCAACGTTTTTAAGCTGTGAACTTGCTGAAACAGCGATAAATAGAAGACCTAAAGAAAGTAGTTGTCTTTTCATTTTATTTTTATGTAGAACAGTTTTAAATAAGGCGCAAATGTAAGTATTTGTTTAGAATGAATAAAAATTAATATGTGATTTTTATCATGTCTTTTTGGGGTGAAATATATGGATTGTCTCTATCCTTATGGTAGATGGATAAATCCAGTGTTTTTTATGAATATATTTGTTGAAAATTTAGAAATATGCAACTGGTAAAAGCAGGGCTTTGTGCCTTTGGTATGAGTGGAAAAGTATTTCACGCTCCTTTTTAAAAGAACATCCGGGTTTTTTTATTTCTGCAATAGTAGAAAGAAGCAAAGAAGAATCTAAAGAGAAATATCCTGAAGCAATCATTTATCGTTCGATAGAAGAAATGCTTCAAAATCCGGAGATCGAACTGGTGATTATCAATACACCGGTTCAGACGCATTATGAATATGCAAAAAAAGCTCTGGAAGCAGGAAAAAGTATTATTGTTGAAAAACCATTTACAGTAGATGTTTCGGAAGCAGAAAAATTAGTAAAACTGGCGGAAGAGAAAGGTCTATTTTTAAGTGTATACCAAAACAGAAGATTTGACCGTGATTTCAAGCAGGTGCAAACTATTTTAAATGGAGGTAAATTAGGAAATATTAAAGAAGCAGAGATTCGTTTTGATAGATTCCGTACTACGCCAAGTGGAAAGCAACATAAAGAAAATCCCGATCAGATAGGTTCAGGTTCTTTACATGATCTGGGAGCACATCTTGTAGATCAGGCAGTGCAGTATTTTGGATATCCTGAAAAACTTTTCGCAGATGTGTTTTCTATGAAAGGATCTGCCTTTGCAAACGATTATTTTGAAATCCTGTTATACTATAAAAATGATCTGCGAGTACGATTGAAATCATCGGTTTTTACGAAAGAAGACCATTATGCCTATAAAATTCATGGGGATAGAGGGTCTTTTCTACAAGAAAGAACCGATAATCAGGAAAGTGAATTGGTTGCCGGAGCCATACCTGTCTATGGAAAAGAATGGATGCAGCCTTTGAAAGAAGCAGATGGAATTCTAAACTATCTAAATGAAAATTCAGAAACAGAAAGAACACTTACTTCAAGTGAGGCCGGAAATTATATCGACTATTACCAACAAATCTATGAACATATTGTTTTTGGATACGATTTACCATCACCGGGAAAAGAAGTAATCCAGAATATGAAAATCATTGATGCTTCCCTGGAAAGCGCAAAAGAAGGAAAGATAATTATACTATAAATTGATAAGTGAGTGATGAATGAGTTCAAAGTTTAAAGTTCAAGGTTACTCGTGATCTAAAGTAGAATTTTTCTACTCTTTCACCCTAAAACCCTCTTACTCTCAAACTTTCTGAACTCATTCATAACTTCTATTTTTTTACATGATCTCCTGAAGTTCTAACCATCTCATTTCATGATTCTCCAGCCTTTCAGAGATTGTTTCCAGTTCGGAAGAAAGTTTAGCTATTTTTTCATAATCAACTTCGTTGTTCAGTTGATCTAAGATTTTTGTACGTTGCTCTTCTAGTTCAGGCATTTCCTTTTCAATGGTTTCCAGCTCCCTTTGCTCTTTAAAGCTTAATTTCCTTTTCTGAACATTAGAAGATGAAGTGTTTTCATTAACAACAGCCATTTCTTTTACAGGTTCAGCTTTTACAGCCGTATTTTTTTCTAAAGCATCTTCACGACTTTTTGCCTCACGATATTCTGAAAAGTTTCCTACAAAGTCTTTTATCTTTCCATCCCCTTCAAAAGCCAGAACATGATCTACAATTCTATCCATGAAGTATCTGTCGTGGGAAACAATGATTAAAGATCCCTGAAATTGTTGCAGAAAGTTTTCAAGAACCGTTAATGTAGGAAGATCCAGATCATTTGTCGGTTCATCAAAAATCAAGAAATTAGGATTCTGATACAAAATATACATCAGATGCAGTCTTCTCTTTTCACCACCCGATAATTTGAGATAGGTGAATATTGTGTCTGATCATCGAATAAGAATAATCTCAGGAACTGTGATGCAGAAAGACTTTTACCATTGGCCAGAGGATAGAATTCCGCAATTTCCTTGATGAAATCAATAACGCGTTCGTCCTCTTTATAAGTAAGACCTTTTTGGGCGAAATATCCGAAAGAGATCGTTTCTCCTGTTTCAATTTCACCTTTGTCTATTTTTTCCAATCCTTGAATGATATTCAATAAAGTAGATTTTCCCGCGCCGTTTTTTCCGATGATTCCTACTTTTTCACCACGTTGGAATTGGTAGCTGAAATCCTTTAATAAGACTTTATTTCCAAAGCTTTTATCAATATGTTTTAGTTCAAGAATCTTATTTCCTAAACGTTTCATTTCAAAATCCAGTTCCAGCCCTTGTTTTCTGGTGTCGGTTTTAGCCACTTTTTCCGTTTCGTAGAAAGAGTCAATTCTGCTTTTAGACTTTGTAGTTCTTGCTTTAGGCTGTCTGCGCATCCATTCCAGTTCCTTTCTGTAAAGATTGTTGGCTTTATCGATGGTTGCATTAAGATTATCCTCACGAATCATTTTGTTTTCAAGATATGTAGCGTATGAACCGTTGTGAACATAAAGGTTTCGGTCTTCCATCTCCCAGATAATATCACAAACGCTATCAAGGAAATATCGATCGTGGGTAACGAGTAGTAAAGTGATTTTTGCTTTGTTTAGATAATTTTCAAGCCATTCTACCATATCCACATCCAAGTGGTTGGTAGGTTCATCCATAATCAAAAGGGTATGTTTGTGCTCGGCTCTGGTTTCTGTCAATAGCTTAGCTAAAGCAACACGCTTAATTTGTCCTCCGGAAAGCGTTCCCATTTTGGCTTCAAGATCTGTAATCTTAAGTTGAGAAAGAATCTGCTTCATTTCATTTTCGAGATCCCATGCTTTGTGAGTTTCCATATCAGCCAATGCCTTTTCAATAAAGTCATGATCTGTGGAATGAAGAGATTTATGATAATTCTTTAAAGCAAGAATCGGCTCAGAATCTAAAGCCATCATGAATTCGTCAATGCTTAGATTAGAATCAAATCAATCTCTTGATCAAATAAAACCACCTGTATATCTTTATTAATGATCGCAGTCCCGCTGTCTGCAATTTCTTTACCCATTAAAATTTTAAGAAGGGTAGATTTTCCACTTCCGTTTTTGGCAACAATGGCAATTTTGTCTCCCTCATTAATATGAAAGGATATATTTTCAAACAAAACTTTGATGCCGTAAGATTTGGTAAGATTTTCTGCAGAAACGTAATTCATTGGAAATTAATGGTTTGATTTTAATTTTAAACTGAATGGCAAAAATACGAAAATGTAACCATAAAATTTTCCGGAACTTCCTTTATAAAAATGAATATTTAAGATTTTTTAATAAACTGTGTCCTCCATTTGAAAGAATGATTAAGTAAATTTGATACCAGTTGATACAATGTATTGTAACTTAATTTTAGACTTAAACCAATTTAAAAAATCATTAAAATCCAATGAAAAAAGTGATCGTTGATATGGATGGGGTAATGGCAGATGTATACCATCAGCTGATTCAATTTGAAATAAGAGATACCGGAAGAGAGGTTGAACTTGATAGTATTGCAGGGAAAACTGAATTGGAGGCTTTTCCCAACGGAAAGAAACATGTAAATGAACCAGGATTTTTCAGAACATTGCCCGTAATGAAAGGAAGCCAACAAGCAATGGAATACCTAAACAATAAATATGAATTATATATTGTCTCAGCAGGAATGGAGTTTCCAAACAGTCTACGTGAAAAATATGACTGGCTTGCAGAGCATTTTCCATTCATTACCTGGGAACAAATTGTACTTTGTGGGAGTAAGAAAGTCGTTTCCGGAGATGTGATGATTGATGACTATCCAAAGAATTTAGATCATTTTTCAGGACAAAGGTTGATCTTTACCCAGCCTCATAATGAATTCATCGAAAATGAAACGTATAGAAGAGTGAATTCATGGGATGAAATCATGAATGTTTTATAAAAAAAAAATTAAAATGAATGTTTTAAGCTATTAGAAAAAAAATCAGCTAAAGAGAAATTAAATAAATTTTTCAATAGATCTCTGTGCTCCCTGCTTCCTTACTTCTGACACATCAATCCAGCGTCAATCTTTTCAATGACCAAGAATTACCATTGTAAATATCCAGATCGACCTTGGTATTAATCCCGTGAACAATTCCGTTTTCGGTAAATTGCCAAAAATCCCATTGATCATCAGGAGACGGAGTAGGGACATCGTTATAATTTGCCAACCATAATGGATAACCTTCAAATTCACCTTTCAGAAAATCTTTATAGTAATGGTAATAGGTGTAAATGATAGGTTTTTCACCATAGGTTTCTTCTACAATCTTACACCAAATCTTTAGATCTTCTACTAGTTTTTTATTGGTTTTTCGTTTTGGGATTTTTTCTATATCCAGAATAGGAGGAAGATCGCCACTCTCTAGTTTTACATTTGCTAAAAAATTATTCGCCTGAATGATCGGATCTTCATCTGCTCTGTAAAAGTGGTAAGCACCGCGGATCAGATTATGCTTTTTAGCCATTTCCCAAAACTCATCAAAGTGTTTATCTGCACTTTTATTTCCCATGGTAGCCCTCATGACCACAAACTCCAGAGGAATAGTTTTATTACCAATACTTAGACTGTCCCACTTAATATCTTCCCTATTTTGATAGTGAGAAACATCAAAGCCATAGGTCTTATCAAGGTTGTTGGCTAATATTCTTTGAATTCTTGAACTTTCCTTTTCACTGTTGTGAAGTTTTTTATGAATAAACTTATTAAAGTACAATGCATAGTAATAACTGACGGATTGCTTTAGATAAAATCCCGTCCCGATTAAAGCCACAATTAAGATCGCTAATATTACCCTTCTGCGGAAAAAATAACTACTCCGTCTGTTCTTGTGGATCTGTTTGGCAGTTTTTTTGGTGTACTTTTTTTGTGTCATAAAGTTTTGCAAAACTAACTTTTTTCACATCTAAATGCTAAATAAAATCAGTAAATTTGTGTATTATGGAAACACGCGAAAAAATCATCATTATAGGAGGAGGATTTGCGGGGCTACAGCTTGCAAAAACATTGAATAACAAGAACAAAAAAGTAATTGTTCTGGATCGGATGAACCATCATATGTTTCAGCCGCTTTTTTATCAGGTAGCCTCAGGAAGGATAGAACCTTCCAATATTTCTTTCCCCTTCAGAAAGATTTTTCAGCAATCCAGAAACACTCAGTTCCGGATGACAGATGTAAAGGAAATAGATGCTGCAAACAATAAGGTAATTACCGACGAGGCTGAATTTACTTATGATAAACTCATCATTGCAACGGGCTGTAAAACTAATTTTTTCGGTAATAAGGAACTTGAAGGAAAAGCCTTCGGAATGAAAAATACTCAGGAAGCAATCAGTATCAGAAATCACGTTCTGATGACGTTTGAAAAGCTGATTATTGAAAAAAGCCGAAGTGATGATGGAAACTGGAATATTGTTATTGTAGGAAGTGGTCCCACCGGTGTAGAGCTGGCAGGAGCCTTTGCCGAGATGAAAAAAGATATTCTTCCAAGAGATTATCCTTATATGAACTTTGATCATCTGAAAATTATTCTGGTAAGTTCCACAGAAAAGCCTCTTGCCGTAATGAGTGCTGAAGCTCAGGAGAAGTCTGAAAAATACCTTAAAGATCTTGGCGTAACCTTCATGAGTGGAGAGGTCGTTACAGAATATGATGGTGATAAAGTACATTTGAAAAGTGGTAAAGAAATACCTTCCAATAATGTAATCTGGGCAGCTGGTGTTACAGGAAATGTAATTGATGGCTTCCCTGAAGATAAATTAGTAAGAAACAGATATATTGTAGATCGATACAACAAAATAAAAGGGTATGATAATGTGTATGCAATTGGTGATATTGCCTATATGGAAACCCCTAAATATCCCCAGGGACATCCGCAGGTTGCCAATGTAGCTATTAATCAAGCCAAAAATTTAGGTAAAAATCTTTTAAAGAAAACCTCAGATCAATGGAAGGAGTATGAATATGATGACCAAGGCTCTTTAGCAACCATAGGAAAACATAGAGCCGTTGTAGATCTGCCATTTATAAAATTCCAGGGATTTTTGGCCTGGTATTTCTGGATGTTTCTCCATTTAATGCTAATTTTGAGCGTTCGAAATAAGCTGGCCATATTCTTCAATTGGATGTGGAGCTATATCAACAAGGATTCTTCCTTAAGATTAATTATTATACCTACTAAGAAAAACGGAACATTACAATGAGAATTGATATCATAAGCGTACTTCCAGAATTGATGGAAAGTCCATTTCAAACTTCTATTTTAAAGAGAGCAATGGACAAAGGACTGGCAGAAGTACATTTTCATCATTTGAGAGACTGGGCAATTAATAAGCACAGGCAAATTGATGATGAACCTTACGGAGGAGGAGCAGGAATGGTCATGATGGTAGAGCCATTGGACAAATGCATTTCAGAGCTTAAATCTCAAAGAAATTATGATGAGGTTATTTATCTTACGCCAGATGGTGTAACTCTTAACCAAAAAATAGCCAACTCTCTTTCTATAAAAGAAAATCTGATCTTTCTTTGTGGTCATTACAAAGGAATAGATCAGAGAGTAAGAGATCTTCATATTACCAAAGAAATATCTATTGGTGATTATGTGCTTACTGGTGGAGAACTTGCTGCATGTGTACTTGCAGATTCTATTATAAGACTACTTCCGGGAGTTTTAAACGATGAACAAAGTGCATTAACAGATAGCTTCCAAGATGATCTTCTATCACCGCCAATTTATACAAGACCTGAAAGCTACAAAGGACTGGAAGTTCCTAGGATCTTGTTAAGCGGAAATTCTGGTAAAATTGAAGAATGGCGTCATGATGAAGCCGTGAGAATCACTAAAGAAAAGCGTCCTGATCTTCTTTAATATGGCGTTGTAGTTTGTTTAAAACGATTTTTTAAAAAAAATATTCTATTTGTCTATAAATTAAATGGAATAATATTTGTTATTATTGTAGTTGAAAAGAAAAATATAAGCAAATTTGTTTTTTTTATTGAATTTTTGTTTTAGTTATTTGAATTTTTGTTTATTATTTAAATTTTGATATATTAAATAAAAACGCAAATTGATTGGAAAATTAATTCACTATAAGCAGTTTTATTGATTTTTTTTATTATATTTGAAATATTTCTTATTATAAATTGATTTTTTAATATTGTAAATAAATCAAAATTAGATTTGAAAAAAATAATAAATTTAGGGTTAGAAAAAAGAACATATTAATTAAAGTATAGAAATTTGTGTTGATGGAACTGTTCTCTTTTTATAATGTTGAAAATTTATTTTTACCCGATCCTAAACCTGTGCATAAATTAGATCCTACAAAGTCAGGTTTAAGAAACTGGGATGAGCGGAGATATAAAAATAAACTTTTTAAAATCTCCCACGTATTTCAATTGATGAAGGAGGAAAATGGAGTACTGCCATTTATCATTGGATTATCTGAAGTTTCCGGAAGGAAGGTTTTAGAAGATCTTGTGGAAATGGATCCCTTTAATTCTGAATATGGAATTGTACACTACAATTCTATGGATGAAAGAAAAGTGGATGTAGCCATGTTATATAATAAAAGTAAAGTAGAGGTTCTGGATTCTGAAACCATTACTTTCTTTTTTGAAATAACCTATAAAAACACAGGAAATTACGACACAACCAGAGACGTACTTTTTTCGAAAATTAAATATAAAGGGGAAATTATTAATGTCTTTATCGCCCATCTTCCCTCTAAGCGCGAAAAGGATATCAATAAACCCAAAAGAGCCTTTATATTGAATGAGATTCGGCAGCGAATCATGAAAATTGTAGATGAAGATAAGGAACATGTCATATTGTGTGGTGATTTTAACGAAAACCCGGATGATGAAAATTTAGTACAAATTCTCTATGACAATGATCATGAGAAGGTTTTGATGAACCCTTTTCAGGACTTGTTTTCTACAAGAAATTATTCTACTTTTCATTATAAATCTGGATTGTTGTATGATCAGATTATGATGTCGAGATCCCTACTTGATAATCAAACATTGGCTTTTCAGGAAGCTCATGTGTTTAATTCTGAGAAAATTAGCAGCAGAACCAGAAATTTTGAAGGACGGCCTTTCCGAACTTATGCTGGTACCCGGTATTTAGGCGGATACAGTGATCACTTTCCGGTTTTTGTAAAGTTTAAAAGCTTATCATAAAAAAACATAAATAATAAAAAAGTAGAAAATGAAAAATTCGAGCAACACAAGTTACCATTTAGATTCCATTGACAAGGAAATCATCTACATGTTGATGGACAATGCTAAAACTTCTTTAGCACACATTTCAAAGAATGTTGGTATCTCTACAACAGCGGTACATCAAAGAATTAAAAAGTTGGAACACGCAGGAGTTATTGAAAACTCAATTTCATTCCTTAACCCTAAGAAAATCGGGTATAAAGTGATTTCGTACATCGGGGTGTTTTTGGATCAACCAAGTCATTATCCTGAAGTGGTAAAATCTTTGCATGATATCAATGAAGTGGTAGAAGCCCACTATACAACAGGAAATTATACAATATTCCTTAAGGTTCTTTGTAAGGATAACGACCATTTGATGCAAATCCTTAGCAAACTTCAAAAATTGAAAGGAGTTACAAGAACAGAAACTTTTATATCTTTGGAACAAGGTATTTACAGACAATTGAAAGTATAACGATATGAACATAGCCCAATATTTGGATTCAACTTACTTGAAGACACCGGAACAATCAGGAATGTCACATGAAGAAACCCTTCAGTTTGATAAGAAACTTACACAGGAAGCCATTGATAATGGTATTTTCGCTGTAATGATCCGTCCTGATTATGTAGCAGACATTAAGAAATACATTCAGGAGAAAAATTCAAATGTGGTAGTAGGAACTGTAATAGGGTTCCACGAAGGAACATATTCAATAGAAGAGAAACTTGCAGAAGCGTCAAAAGCTATTGAAGATGGTGCCGATGAATTGGATTTTGTAATTAATTACAATGCCTATCTTCAGGGAAACACTACTTTGGTAAAAGAAGAGTTTGTGAAGTGTACTAAATTATCTTTGGAGCATCATAAAATTGCCAAATGGATCATTGAGATTGCCGCACTAACTGACGAGCAGATTGCAGATCTTACCAAAAGTATTTCAAACTGGGCAGAAGAGAATTTCTCAGTTAATGATTTACAGAATATTTTCGTTAAGTCATCAACTGGTTTTTATGAAACTACAGGTGGAAAGCCTAATGGAGCAACCTTTGAAGGAGTAAAAATTATGTTGGATAATGCTGGGAATCTTCCTGTAAAGGCTGCCGGAGGGGTGAGAACTCCTGAAGATGCTGAAAAAATGATTAACATGGGAGTGAAGAGAATCGGAACTTCTTCAGCACTGGCATTAATTAAAAATGAATCTTCTTCAGGCGGATATTAAAATGAATCTTCCAAGAACAAATAAAAAAACCATCAATTCAATTGATGGTTTTTGTTTTTATGCCTGAGCTTGATATTCTTCGTAGAATTGCTGAGTTTCTTTGATGAGGGCATCCATTTCTTCTAATGTGAAAACTTCCAGGAATCTTTTTCTGAAATCCTTGAAGTGAGGGATACCTCTGAAATAGTTGCTGTAATGTTGTCTCATTTCTACCAGTCCTAATCTTTCCCCTTTCCATTCTGCACTCCATTCTGCATGCTGGCGTACTGCTAATAATCGGTCTGAAATAGTTGGCGTAGGTAAATGTTCTCCTGTTTTAAAGAAATGTTTAATTTCATTAAATATCCAAGGATAACCAATGGCTGCACGTCCAATCATAATTCCATCACAAGCATACTTTTGTTTGTACGCCAATGCTTTTTCAGGAGAGTCTATGTCGCCATTCCCGAAAATTGGAATTTCAATATTTGGATTTTGCTTAATTCTTGAAATGTGCTCCCAATCTGCTTCGCCCTTATACATTTGTCCTCGGGTTCTGGCATGTATGGTAAGTGCTTTGATTCCGGTTTCCTGTAGGCGTTCTGCCACTTCATCAATATTGATGGAATTGCTGTCCCATCCCAAACGGGTTTTAACGGTTACCGGCAGGTGTGTAGAGCTTACTACAGCTTTTGTAAGGCGTACCATAAGGTCAATATCCTTCAAAACCCCAGCTCCGGCACCTTTACAGACTACCTTTTTTACAGGGCAGCCAAAATTAATATCAACAAGATCCGGATTTACTGTTTCTACAATTCTTGCAGACATGGCCATTGCTTCTTCATCACCACCGAAGATTTGTATCCCGACTGGTCTTTCATAATCGAAAATATCCAGTTTTTTACGACTCTTAATTGCATCACGAATTAACCCTTCGGAAGAAATAAATTCCGAATACATTAAATCTGCACCGTGCATTTTACACAAACGTCTGAACGGAGGATCACTTACATCTTCCATCGGAGCCAGCAAAAGTGGAAATTCCGGCAGTTCTATGTTGCCTATTTTTATCATGGTGCAAATTTACAAAATTCTAAATAGTAGAAAATATGATATTATCTATTAGTGTAAGTGATGAGTTTGAAGGCTGTAGAGTGGAGGACTGTAGAGTATTAGAATAGGTGAAATTAAGTATCAATTGAAGAATAAGTAATTTAAACCTTAAACTATAGACCTTTAGAAACTTGCTTTTACCTGCATGCTTCCAATGTGAATCGTTCTTTCACCAGAGTTTCTTCCTTCGTAATTAAGGTTCAATTGAATAAATGAATTGATTGCCTGCTGAATAAATATACTCCATACCTGGTTTTTGCCAGGCTTCAGACCATCAAGCATCTGATTACCAACAATACTGAAATTATTTCCATTGAAATTGTTATTAATAAAAGAGAAATTCCCACGGATGGATGTCTTTCTGAATTCCCATTGAACGGTTCCTGTAATATCGAAAGCTTTTAATAATTCTTCCCCATCTATTCTTTTCTTCTGGCGATAAGCAGAGGAAAGTTCCGTTTGAATAGCATCTGTAAATTTATAAGTGGCCTTTGGCTTGGTTTCAAAATTATTTAAACGGTAATCTCTCGTAGCAAATAATTGTGATGAGTTTTTAATATCATGAACAGAGTTTTCCCAGTCTACTCTGAATTCTTTATTAAACCAGTATCCAATATTCAGGAAGTGGGACGTTTGTTCGCGCTCCTCATTACTGAAGTTGGCATTAATAAGATTGTCGTTCGTAATGAATCGGTAGTTTCCGTTCCAACCGGATTTATCAGTAGGATTAAATTGTATAGAGGTTAAAATATTTTGATTTTTAAGTATCTGATCGCTGTTCTTTTCAAACGGATTCAGTACAAGAACCTTATCTTTTTTATAGAATGAGTTTTGAGAGTTTAATGAAATATTAAAGTTCCAACGTTTTAAGAATGCGTTTTCGGAGTTAAAGATAATAGCCGGATTTACAAATAGAGCCAACTGCAATTTATTTTTATTGGATGGAATATACCGAACAGAATTCGTGTAGACTCTGATGTATTTAGCAAGGTCGGAATATTCTGCAATCTCAAATTCATCGAGCTGCTGAATGCCATCACCATTGTAATCTGTCCATTTATAAACACCCTGTCCGTCTGTTACTTTAATATATTGAAATTCTCTCTGTGCTTCCTGTCCGTTTCCAAGCTCATAAAATGCTTGAAGACGCATCCCGTTTTTGAAAAGTTGTTGATTATAGAGAATGTTACCCACCACGAAATCATTGTTTCGGGATACAGCCCCTTCTGCACCTGAATAATAGAATTTTCTGTAATGGATTAAAGCATTCAGAGTAGTTCTGTCCGTTTTAATGATCTGACTTTCTGCCATGAAACCAAGAATGTTATTCATGTTCTGAAGCCTGTTATCACGTACAGAGTCATTGTTTCTCATATATACTTTTGCCAATAACTTTGTGCGGGTACTGTCACCGATTTTCTTTTGAAGAAAGATCTCTTTCCAGCTGAAACTCGTGACATCCATAAGTTGGGTGTCATTGTATTTTTTTTCATTATGTTCCATACTTCCTCCTATAGCCCAACTTCCTTTTTTTCCTGTAAATTCGGTTGATATTCCCCCACGGATAAATTTGGTATCCTGAAGCGTAGCATTAGTATTCAGGAAGGAGAAATTTCCTTTGGTAAAGAACTGTCCAGTGATCCAACCGAAGTCTAAATCATTCTTAAGCCCTTTGTAAGAGTCTTGTTCATTGAGATAGTTGACACGATAATTTAAAGTGGATTTATTATTCCATTTATTCAAAAAGCTGAAAATAAAACGGTTTTGAGTCTTTTTGTTAAATTCCTGTACTAAGTTGAAATCTCTGGAGAATTCTACATCATTGATACGATCAAGAATATGGAATTGTTTGTCGATGTATTGATATTCAAAACTTGGAGTTCCTTTCCAAGAGTTTTTTGTAAATGTTTTATTTCCGAAAATACGATAGGCATACCCTACATTCTGATCAGAGTCTTTAGATGAAAATAAATTGACATCATAATTGCTTAGGGAAATGTCTGCTCCAATTTTTCCTTCGTTCAGCAAATATTCTGTATTAAGGGAGAATACCTGTGATTTCTGTGGTGAAGGAAGTTTTCTTACCGCTCTGTAGTCTCCTGCATTAGAGCCTACATATTCAAAAACACGTCCGTTATTGGTAGTCTGAGATGTTTTATAATCCCCCTGATTGGCTCCAAAATAAGTGAAAGAGACCTGATATAGGGTGTCATTAGCATCTGTGGAATGTTCATAGAAATTCCCGGCAGGATTTAAGCGGTATAAAATTTTATTAACATCATATTCCGTAATAACTCCTGATGGAGCATACATTAGATTGGGATCATTTCCTGCATCAGCAAGGATTTGTTCATCTTCTTTTGATAAACTTAAAGCAAGAGGAGCATTTTTGTTATCATTCTCCATAAACCAGTTTAATCCAACCTTGAATTTTTCTCTTTGATGCTCTAGCTTTCCAGTAAATAAATATCTTGAATAATTTCTGTTGGCATAGTTATAAGAAATCGTGATAAAATTCTGTTGGAAGATAGGGCGGAAACTGGTAAAGGTAACCTCTCCTGTATTGTAGTTGATCGTATAATCCTGGTTTTCTCCACGCTTCATCAAAATTCCGTCAATAAATACCTGTTCAGAACCGGAAATAAGAGTAATAAACTGTTCTCCATTTTTTCCGGTTAAACGATATGGACCCTGGTTTCCTTCAACCCCTTGAAAACGAATTCTGTGAAATTCACTTCGTGCTACTCCGGCAGAAATATCCAGAAAGGTTTTATTCTCTTTTCCAAACTCTGTCTGAAACTGGATTCCCATGCTTCGTCTCTGATATTTGGCAAAATAATTTTTGGATTCTGCAAGATCCAGATGCCCAGCTCTAAGAATAGATTTATCCTTAATATTAAGCTGTATATAGATTTTATCAAATTCTTCTAAAGTTTGAGTATATCCATCAGCCTGAATCGGTAAATTATGATCGGAAATACTGGCTAAGATGGTTACATCCTTAGAAAGGCGTCCGGAAATCTGAAGATCCATAGAACTTTGTACAGACTGTCCCTGGTTATTACCAAACGTTATTCCACGGATAATGGATCCTTTAGAGTTAAGCTCACCTAAAAACCTTTTCTTATCATTTTTTGCCAGTACAGCTTCGTCAATAACAATCCTGTTATGGGTTCGGATAAAATCTAAAGTATCTTTTGCAAAAATATCCTGTTCAAACTTTGCGGCAAGAATGCTATCTTTTTTTATGCTGTCTTCAGGAACGTTGGGATTTTTCCACGAAAATACCTGAGCATTTCCTAAAAATATGCCAAAGAAAAATACAATAAATAGGATAACAATATTACGCAACTCCTGAAAAATAATTCGTAAAAATAATTAAAAAATGTTAATGACAACAAGCCAACTATTATTAACAGAAAATTAATCTAAATATTGTGAAGTCCTTAAAAATAAATGTAATTTAGCCACCGAAATTATAAATAATTAAAATTTTAAATCATGAAAAAACTTTATTCTTTAATTGCTGTAGCAGTTCTTGCAGTTTCGATGTCAGCACAAGGATCAGAATCATTTACCAATTTAAATGCTGCAACTGGTACTTATACAGCTGGTACTTTTGTAGGGGACAATGCTGTTACATGGACCTATAATGGAGCGAGAAAAGTTACAACTGGCGATAATGTTACAGGAACATCTATTGGTTTTGACTCTAGTAATACTAGAAATGTAAAAGCAAATTCTGGAGCAGGAGGAGTTGGAACTGTTACATATACAGTTAGATCTTATTTTACCGGAGGTACAGCTGCTAACAGAGTTATTCAGGTGTATGTTAATGGAACAATGTATGATTCATATGCATTAGATGCGATGGGTACTAATTATACAAGAACTTTAACGGCAAATGTTTCCGGAGATGTTTCTATAGAATTTAGATCTACAGGAACAAGACAAATTGTTATAGACGATATATCTTGGACTACAGCAGGAAGTTTAGGAACAGCAGAAGTGAAAGGTAAAACAAATAATTTTATTAAAAATACATCTGTAGATAATGAAATTTATTTTGGAACAAAAGCTGATATTAAGATCTTCAATGTAAATGGGCAAGTAGTTAAAACAGGTTCAGTTTCTGAAAATGGATCTTTAAATATTGCAAGTCTACAAAAAGGGATTTATTTTGTAACAGGAATTATCAATGGTAAAGCCGTTTCTGAGAAGATTATTAAAAAGTAATTTTAAATAATTGTTAAATATACGCCGCTGCTTTATTTGAAGTAGCGGTTTTTTTGTATTTTTACTTCATAAATTTTAAAAAAAATCATTTTATGAAAAAGATCTTTACTGTTTTAGCAGCAACAGCTGCATTTACGTTTTCAAATGCTCAGAATTTGATAACAAATGGTGGATTTGAAACTTGGACTGATCCTTCTGTGAAGCCAGATGGTTGGTTCAGTATGGGTGGAGGAACTAAAGAAACTGCAATCGTACACAGTGGAAGTAACTCAATTAAAGTTTCTCCGGTTTCTGCGACAGCAAATGGGAATATAGATTTTGTTGATGTTCCTGCTTCTGCGAATACAGATTATACTGTTTCTTACTGGGTTCTTGATAATGATGCAAATGCAAGAGCGAGACATTGGATTCAATTTAGAAGCGCTAGTGCGAATATTGCTCCAGGATCCGGAAACCCTTTCCAACCTGCAACTTATACTAGTGATAGCCCAAGCTGGACGAATGTTACTGCTACAGCTACAACGCCTGCAGGAACAACTTTATTAAGACTTAGTTTAAGAGTTTATGCTCAAAACAATGTTACTACAGGAGCTATCTATTTTGATGATGTTATGTTGTATCCAACAGGGTCTTTAGGATCAAAGGAAGTAGAGCTTGTTAAAAATAGTATTAAGATTTCTAATACGCTTGTTAAGAATTCTTTTGACCTTTACTTAAATGGAAATGCTGAAGTGAAAATTGTTTCTGCTACCGGACAATTATTTGAAACTAAGAAAGTACAGAACTTTGCTACTTTTGATGCTTCAAAATTACCTGTAGGAGTTAATTTTGTTCAGATTAATCAAAACGGAAATATTATTGTTAAGAAAATTCTAAAACAATAATTATTAGTAATAATATAAGCCGGCCATTTCGAAGAAATGGCCGGCTTTTTTATGCTTATTTATTCATGCTTTGCTAGTTTGAATGATTACATGTTTATAATGGATTTTTTTGTATATTTCCTAATTATATGGTATTGTTTTTGATGTTTTTACCATAACTTTATTCCTAAAACTATTTTAATGAAAAAAATCTTTACTATTGTCAGTTTAGTTTTGATGACTGCTTTTACAGATGCCCAAATTGTGATCAATGAGATCTATGGTGGAAATGCAAATTCAGGAGCTGTTTTCAAAAATAATTATATTGTCCTGAAAAATATAGGAACCACTCTGGTTTCTTTAACAGGCGCAAGTATACAATATGCACCGGCAATAGGGGCTTTTACAGAATATCATACACTTCCAGATTTTACTTTGGGTCCAGAAGAGACTTACCTGATTCAGGAAGCAACAGTAGATGGGGGAGTGGAAGTACTGCCCACCCCAAACTTCATAGCAACGACTGTTACTAATTTTGATGGTACTCCCAATAAATCTGTCGGAATAAGGATTTCAGGGACATCTGGCAAAGTAGCGCTGGCCGGAAGTATCGTACAGGTGATAAGTCCGGCTTCTTCTAATGTATTGGATTTTGTAGGGTATGGTGCCAATGCAGATCAATTTAAAGGCGATGGCCCGGCTCCTTCTCCTACTGCATCTACAGCAATCAGAAGAACTTTAGATAATAGCAGCAATAATATGGCTGATTTTTCGGCTGAAGGAATAGCAAAAGCAGGTTTTGTTCAAAATCCTTTTGTTAAAGACGGAAAGGTAGTTTTTGGAATGGTGATCAAAGATGTAAAGGTATATGATACCTTCAGACAGGTAGTGAAACAAGCGCCTACCAAATTTGCTCAGAATATAGATATTACGGAACTTCCCAAAGGAACCTATTTTGTAACCGGCACGGTTAATAATGCTCCGGTTTCACAAAAAATTATAAAAGATTAGTTTTTCAATATTTTTTGATAAGGAACAGTTTATATATAAGCTGTTCCTTTATTTTTAATACCATCCTCGTCTTGCTGCATTGATGATGGAACCAAGATTGAGAACCAGTGTATATCTGATGCGTTTTGCGTAATCTTTGAACCCAGGTTCAAATCCCAATGAAGACTGTACCGGAAAATAGACTTCAAGAAAATCCGGGATAATTCTTACCTTAATTCCACTGTCCCAAATAAATTTTGCAGAAAGATCCTTGTTTTTATACATTCCTGCATCTGCATATACATGAAAAATTTTCCATATGCTGGAATCCACATTCACGGAAGTAATCCATTGATTAACTGTTCCGGGAAGAAATGATTTAAATCCTCCGTCAGCCAGAATAAACTGTTGTGAAAGGAGACCACTGCTGGCACTTTCTCCTAAAAGGTTATAAGAGAAGGTGTAGTTGGACACTCTTGAAATTCCATAGTTGAACAAGTCATTACGGGTATCGTTTCTAAGAAAGTATCCTGCAAATAAACGAACACTTAGTTTTTGCTTGGGGGCAAATTCCCATCTGTAAAAACCTTCGGCAGTAACTTTATTAAAATCTTCCATGCCTTGTGCACTTAGGCTGAAACTTTTTTCATGAATCATCTGGCTATCGCTGTAGCTATACCCCAATCCCCAAAGATTGTATTTTTTATAATCATCGTTGGCGATCATAACAGGACTAAGATCTCTTTCAAAATAGTTATAGGAAATACCAAGACTTCGGCTAACTGTACTTCTAGGGTTCTTTCTAAAGTTAAGGGTTGAAAATATAGATCCTTTTGTGTAAGCTAATCCATAATCGTAATGGAAATAAGATCCTGATACTCCAAATGTAATACTTCTGAACATACTTTCAGCTGGAAGAAAAGAGTAGGAAACTCCCCCTGAACCGGTCAGTTTTCCTGTTCCAGTACTGTATGTTGGGGTAAATGAATATAAGAATTTCTGATCAAAAAAAGATTGATTTTTGAAATTAGCACCTAGCAAAAATTTATCATAAGTGTTGTTAAAGCGCACTCTTGGGCTTATATAGATTTCATTATATTCAGGATTGGGAATGTCTTTTATAAGTTTAAGCTTAATCTTTTTTGTATTTGAAAATAATCCTTTAGCATACAGAAAATTATCCCGATAACTAGCCTCAGGGAAAATATAGTCATTATTTAAAGTTATTTTATAAATATTGTCTGAGGTAGGAAGAGAAACCGTTTTAATTTTCTGGTTTTCTTCAGTATCTATCCAATAAGATCTCTTCTCTCCATCCCTCGTTTCTGTTTCCAATTTTACAGGAATAGAAGCGTCTGTATTTTTAGCGATTTTAATTTCTAAAGAATCTTTTTCCTTATTAATATGTTTCAGCTTAAAGTTAACCCTGTTTTTTTGGTTTAAAAAGTTAGCTAAATAAGTGGTAGATTTTTCTTTTTCTGCGAGCTGCTTCAAGAATTCATTGGGATTAATTTTACTTCCCGAATTTTTTGAAAGATATGTTTCTAAAAGATCATCAAAAGCCTTCTCACCCATTTTATCAGCAGAATAATTGAAGAGACTTCCTGTTTCAAAACTACTGATAGCCATATCATTAAAATTACTTAAAGTGGTAAAATCTTCACCAATTTTCTGATCCAGATTCTGAAGCATGATATACTGGTATGCAAGCCCATAGCGATCTAATAGTTTTACTTTAGAGGCATGAAATAGTTTCAAAGGCTTAAGTCCAAATAACTTGGTTTCTGGAAGTGCCCCTAAAAGTTTGGTGTCTTTGTAGAACTTCTTCAGATATTGAATTTCAAGGTAAGATTTTAGACCATTTTTAAACCAATGATCTTTTTGTTTATCTGCAATGATCTTTTCGTCTAAGGCTTTTTTAGCAATGATCCCAAAATAATCAAGATCTGTTTTTTCAGCATCTGTAAATAATTGGAATTTGAATTTCCAGAATGTAATATCATTGTTCCCAAAGAAGTCTTCCTTTGCTCTGAATTTATCAGAAATAAAGATGCTTTTTGGAAGAGATCCAATTTTTTCTTTAATGAATTTTAAATGAAGAGGTAAGTAGAACTCCAGATTTTGTTTCTCTTCTGGTTTAAGGTTATATCCAAACTTTACTTCAATATCAGTACCTTCAATATTGGCTTTTATGATCGGATACGTGTTGGTAGAAACCGAAAATTCAGGATCTGAATCTAAATATCCTTGAAAGGAATTCATTTGAACCTGTGGAAGATTACTTTCAATGAAGTTATTCACAGGAATGTCAAAATTTACAGTCCAGAAAGTGTTGAAACTTACAGGCTCTTCAATGTCGTGGTATTTTCTTTCAGAAATATTGTCCGGATCAAATTGATCCGGAACAATAAAGAAATATTTTAAAGCAGTATTCTGACCGGATGTTCCGTATTCCGTAAACTTTTTATCAGGAAGCTGCATACGGTAATGGAGCTGAAAAGTGATACTTTCACCTGGTTTTAAAGCTTCTTTCAGAGGAATAAAAAGATTTTCATCTGAAATGGTATTGACTGGTATTTCCTGATTTTCGGAATTCTTAATATGTAGTTCAAGAAGTTTTCCCAGTTCATTATTCTTTGCAAAATGCAAATCATTGTTTCTGTCTTCCAGTTTTCGGTAGACTAGAGATGTTCTTCGTTTGTTATAAGCGGAAACCCAATTCAGAAGTTTTATCGTCTGTAGGTCTTTATCGGAATGATTGTAATAAACAATCTCCTGATTCACCTCAAGGGTTTTCATGTCAGGAGAGAGTTTTGCTCCAATGTATATACTGTCTTTCTGTGCAGAAATCTGTACAATTCCACAAAACAAAATAAGGCAAATGCTGATCTTTTTCAAATATCCGTGATAAAGTCTCAAATATAGCTTATTTTGTATATACTTTATAGGATTTTATCCTTGAATTGCTTTTTTTTGCAAAGAATTAATATAGGCATTCCAACCTTCATTTTTATAGGTAATAGCTGCTGTTTCAGGATCTTCAGATTTATAAATTCCTCTTCCTACAATGATGAAATCTGTGTGTAATGTTTTAAAAACATGTTCCGGAGTATTGTATTGCTGTCCTTTTCCATCTCCTGAGTCTGCAAGGTTTACTCCTGGAGTGAATAACAACAGCTCTTCAGGAATTTTATTTTGAGAAACACCACCAATTACATTAGGGTGAGATACTGCTACTTTTAAAGCCTCTTCACGGTAGCTGGCAGAGGTTAATGTTCCTTTAGAAGACATTCCAACGATCGCTACTACTCCTACATTTTTGAAACAATCTAAAGATTCAAAACCACCAATAACTTGGGAGGTCACAAAATCAGCCCAATCTGTGATTTTGAAAACTCCGCTTGTAAACTGTAATTCCTGAGTATTTCCAATATCTGCAAATTTTCTATCTTCCATCAATAAGAATTGATGTTTTGTCGCAATCTCTTTTAAAGGAGTGATCGTTTTTTCATATTCAAAATCAGAAATAATATCAATATGCGTTTTTAAAGCAATAATATGTGGGCCAACTTTTTGTGCAAAATCCAATAGCTCCTGAGTGGTTGTAACATCTGCGGAAGCAATCAGGTTGGATTTTTTTGCCAAAGCTATTTCCAATATTTTTTTTGAAACAGAATGTTGAGCGGTGCTCAATTTTTGCTCATAAGAAGCTCTGGTTTCTTCTTCAAACTGGATATGGTTACCTTGTAGGAAATCTTGAATTCTCTTCACTTCTTCATCAGATAATTCGCCAGTTTCCTGAAGAACTCCACATACTTCTGAAATATTGAAAAGAGTATGTACTCTATACCCCTTGCTTTCCAACAACTGTTTTCCACCTTGCTCTCTGTCTAGTACTACTACAATGTCAGAAACTTTAAGATCTTCCTGTTCTATTTCCGGAATAGTTTCTAGTAAAGATTTTCCTGATGTGATCACGTCTTCTACCAACAGACAGTTTTGCCCTTTCTGGTAAATTCCTTCAATCAGTTTTTTAGTACCATAACTTTTTGCTTCTTTTCTTTTAATGATTAATGGAATATAACTTTCCAATGACATCGCTGTAGCCATAGGAAGAGCAGCATAAGGAACTCCACATATTAAATCAAAATTATCCAATGGAAGCATCTCCAATAAATAATTAGCCAGATTTTTTAAGATTTTAGGATCTGAAGCCAAAGGTCTTAAGTCTACATAAAAAGGGCTTTCGATACCACTTTTTAGAGTAAACCTCCCAAATTTAATGATGCCTAGCTTATAGCACTCCAAAAAGAATTCTTTTTTACTTTCCATTATTTTTTATTAGATATTGCAAATTTAAGGATTTGAAATAAGGCTTAAAAATTTATCGCCCATTTGATCAATAAAAAACCATTCTAGAGTCTCCAGAATGGTTTTAAAATATAAATAAACTATTATTTTACGATTTCGGCATCAATGACTTGAGTACCGCTATATTTTTGTTCAGCTTCCCAAAGTAAAAATTTGTCAACCTCTCTAATGAGTTTTGGAATGGTAAGTGACAATACTGCCAGATCATCCATTACTCCAAGTACCGGGATGGCAAATTCAGGAAGAAGGTCAATAGGAGAGATGACATATAAAATTCCTAATAGAGGAAGAATAATGTCTATAGATCTCATAGGATAAGTTCCCTTTCTCCACATTTTAACCATTCTGAAAATATCAGGGATCTTTTTTACAAAGCCCTTGTGATTGATAGCTTCTTTTGCAAGATTTAATTTTGAATATTTCATTTTGTGTTTGGATTTACATCATTTTTCAATATTATAAATTTCACAAATCCCATACCAACAAATTATAAAATTTAGTTAAAAATTTATTTGATGATATTATCAATAAATTGGTGCACAGTCTCTGAGTCCCAGTCTTTTGTAGCATCCTCTTTAATTAGGATTCTGCCGGTCTTATCAAGAAGGAAAGTAGTAGGGAAAACTTTAGGAAGAATCTTTTCAGATATCGGGCTTTGAGCAATATATACCGGTACCGTATAATTATTTTCCTTTAAAAATTTTATAACATCTTCTTCTTTATCATTCATAGCAATAAGTACAAAATCTACATTGCCTTTTCTGGAATCATATAACTTCTGAATAGATGGCCATTCTTTTCTGCATGGTGGGCACCACGTTCCCCAAAAGTTCAAGAAAACAGCTTTGTTTCTAAAGTTTTTAAGGTTGGTGCTCGGTGCATTGATTCCTTTAAGATCTACGTCATAATCATCTTCATTGATGTGTACTGCATTTTCAATAGTAGCGATTGGAAAGAACTGGTTTTTTAAAAAATCCTTTACACCCGGTACAAATGCAACGACTCCAATAATGACAATTAATACAATAAAAATAATTCCTTTTTTCATATCCTGTTTTTTTATAACAGATCTAAAATTTCCTGAACAGCATCCTTACCTCTGTTTTTGGCATAATAGATTTGCAGATCATTATAGAAAGTATCTTTAGGATAGCCTTCCGGATCAGCTTTATACTTCATGAGTAATTCATAACCATATTTTGGACGAGGTCCCCATGAGTTTTTTACATTAAAGTCTTTATCAAGAATCAATACTTTAGGGATAGACTCTGTACTGTTGGTTAAAAACTGGTTGATCAGACTTTTATCATTGTCTCTTAGAAAAACTCTGATTTCATTATGACCTTCAAAGAATTTAAAAAGTGCCGGAACTGTTGCACTGGCATCTCCACACCAAGCCTCAGAAATAATTAAAATTTTTCCGTCAAAATTTTTAGACGCTAATTCTTTTCTTTGGTTTTCATCCGGGACATATTTTTTTATAGTTCTGTCCATTCTCTGAAGCCCAAGCTCGTAGTATTGTTTATATTCGATTTCCTGTTGGTTGGCAGGATGATCTAACCTTTGTTGTGCAATGTTAAGGTATTCTTCAAAAGAAATTCCTTGATCCCAGTAATTTTTCATTACCAAAAATATTTAGATTAAAAATTATTGATGTTTCTTGTTTTATTGATCAAAAATAAGTCTGCCAGAACAAATGCTGCAAGACCTTCCACTACAGGAACTGCTCTTGGTACTACACAAGGATCGTGACGTCCTTTTCCTTCTACAATGACAGGATTTCCTTCTTTATCAATACTATCCTGAGGTCTCAGAATCGTAGCAACAGGTTTGAATGCTACACGGAAATAGATATCCATTCCGTTGGAAATTCCTCCCTGAATTCCTCCCGAAAGATTAGATTTTGTAGTGAAATCTGTATTAAACTGATCATTATGTTCTTTCCCAGTCATTTTAGCCCCACAGAATCCACTGCCATATTCGAATCCTTTGCAGGCATTGATATTGAGCATTGCTTTTGCTAATTCTGCTTGAAGTTTTGAAAATATGGGTTCACCAATTCCTACAGGAACATTTTTGATAACGCAAGTAATGGTTCCTCCAATGGTATTTCCTTCTTTTTTAATTTCCTTAATTCGGGCAATCATTTTTTCTGCTGTCTCAGCATCGGGACAACGTACATCATTGCTTTCCGTTTGAGAAAAATCAAGAGCCTGGTAAGGTTTTTCACAGAAAATATCCCCTACCGACGAAACATAAGCATTGATTTCAATTTCCGGTAAAAGCTGCTTGGCAAAAGCACCCGCTACTACCCAGTTCATTGTTTCTCTAGCAGAAGATTTTCCACCGCCACGATAATCTCTTAAACCAAATTTTTGGTCATATGTAAAATCAGCATGACTAGGACGATAGGCCTGAGCAATATGGTCATAATCCTTTGATTTCTGATTTTCGTTTTCAATGATAAAACCGATGGGCGTACCTGTCGTTTTTCCATCAAAGATTCCGGAAAGAAACTTTACTGTGTCGCTTTCTTTTCTTTGAGTAACAATAGCAGACTGGCCGGGTTTTCTTCGGTTCAGTTCATATTGAACCTTATCGAGATCTACCGTTAAACCTGCCGGAAAATTATTGATGATACCGCCGTAAGCCACTCCGTGACTTTCTCCAAATGTTGTAAGACTAAGAAGATTACCTAATGTGTTGAACATAATACAAAATTACCTTTTTTTCTCCAAATAATAAAGTTTAAACATTTGTTCTATTGATGAATGTTTTCGATAATATTGATTACGGCATTCGCTTCCTTTATCTCTTCGTAAGTCATTCTTTTCCAGATAAATCCTTTGCCTATGTTGTTTTTGTCAATAAGCTGCGGGAAGATTTTGGCTTTTGTATCATCAAAAATAAAACTCGTGGAGATGGCAGGAAGAGGGGTTTCAAAGTTATAGGGATAATTTTTGGAGACATTAAATTTTAAATTTCCCACTTTAAAACTATCAAATTGTTGATAGTGATATACGGACGGCTGATAAAGCTGCTGCTTTTTAAAACCTACCATAAAATTTCCCAATTGAAAGCTTGGAACAAATTGTTGAATAAGATTTGGGAAAGATAACAAGGAAATAAAAAATAAGCTGAGTAGTGAAAAAACAACCATAGATTTCCTTTTGTTCCAATATTCATGAAACAAAACAAAAAATATGACGAAAAATACATCTATGAAAAATCTGTATTGAGCTGAAAAAGCCAGTACAAGTATGCTTTTTATCAACAAAGAAATACAGATGAAAGTGATGAGTCTATTTTTCTTTACCCAAGCAAATACTGAAAAAAGGAATAAGCTTATGATGAAAAAAATATTGATTTTTGATTTGATCCCCTTCAGAAAGAACCAGTTTTTTATATGATCCCATGTGGAAAACTTTTGAATTTCTTCAAATGAATATTGCATGTCGTAAGTTTTTAGGATAGCATATTGGGATGAAGTTTTCAATACTTCAGGGCTCGGTTTCCAGCTGAATCCAAAATCTCCAATAGATATGGGAAATACAGGATACCCAAATGTCCAGATGTTTTTAATAAAGAATAAAAACAAAATGGCTCCTCCGAAAAGCAGGTTTTTAAAGTTCCGTTTAGAAATAAAGATATTGTTCAGAAATACCAATATAGGCAGCCAGATCATAGTAGGCTTTATAGCAAAAACAAATATTGAGAAGGCAAAAAGAAGGCTGGTGTTTTTATTTCCGGAAATTATTTCATTTAAAATAAGTAAAGAAAAGATAATGACAGGAAGATCTGGGCTTGGTGATTGTGAAAAAAAGAATAAAATGGGAAGAAAACATAGTTGAACCCAGCTTTTTCTTTCTATACTATAAATGGCATAGATGACCAATAAAATAGAATTGATTCTCAGAAATGGATCAGAAAAATTTGAAAAACCCGCCTGGAAAATATGCCATACCGACATTTGCCCCAAAGTAAGATCCAGATTGGAAATTCCTTTGATCAGTCCATATTCTGTAAGCCATTTAATGGTGGGGATGTAATACCCGAAATGATCTAATATATAAGGATAGTAAGCACCAGCAAATAATATAATACCTGAGATGAATGTCATTAATAAGGCATCATTTTTTGAGAATTTATAAAATTCCAGGTATAATTTTTCTTTAAAAAAATAGAATAGGCCTAATAAAATACTGGGAGCTTCTACATATATATTGAGTGGAATAAAAAAAGATAGGATAGTCCATACCAGACTTATTCCCATGATTCCCAAAACTAATTTTCCGGAAATTCCGTGAAATAATATTCCTGAAAATTTTTCCATGATTTTCCCAAGTCCTGATAAGACGGGAAGAAGGAAAATAGTGGAAAACAGAATCAGTATCATAAAAAAAGATTGCCTAAAAATAAGCAATCTTTATATGTTATGGTAAAAAAAATTATCTTCTTGGTTGCACTCTTCCGTCTTTTCTATCCTGTGATCTACCGATGGTATATCCGGTAGCTCCACCTACAACGCCTCCGATTACAGCTCCAAGACCTCTGTTTTTCTTAGCAACAATTGCTCCTACAGCGGCACCACCTACAGTACCAATGATAGTACCTTTGGCTGCTTTACTCATTCCTTTTTTCTTGGTTGTTCCTTGTGAAGCACTGCTTCCATTATCTGCATATCCGCCATTGCTTCCCCCTCCCGAGTTAGAATTGGAGCTTCTGTCACGATATATTGTTCTTGTTTCTCTGATTACTTTTGGTTTTGAATTATTTTCAGCAGTAGCTTTTGCTTTTTTAGTTTCAGAGATGCTATCTGCTTTTTTTTGAGCTTCATATACCAGCTTTTCTTTTTCAATAGCCAATTTTTGGCGTTCTATATCAAGCTGTCTTGACTGGAATTCCAATTTTTGTTCCTCCAGTGATTTCTCAGCAGTTCTGTCATCTTTCTTGCAGGCCGTTAGTAAGAAAACGGATAAAAAACCTGTTAATACTATCTTTTTCATAACTCAAATTTTAATAAGCTTAAACCTAAACGGCTTTAATTTTAGTTTTATTTTCAATTATGAAGCCAAAATTCAGTTAAAGAATGTTAAAGTTGATATTGGAGGGATTAAGATACTTCTAAATCGTGACGGAAGAAATATGTAAAATATAGTTAATCCTTAGTTTTTGTTGAATTAATTTATGATGCCTATTTTTGAGAATCTAAATGACTTTTAATATGAAAAAATCAATTTTTACAGTGGCAGCTGTAGTAGGATTGCTGGCTGCTACCACTTCGTTTTCTTCCACTGATGTAGTGGAAAACCCATCTAAATCTTGTACTGAAGTATCTGCTCAAGATGCAAAAACAGCAACATATCCTGTTCGCTATGGACTTATAGCTAAAGATGGAACAAAAATGCTTTCAGGTTCAGGGTTTGACTTGGGCGGTTTTGTTGCAAAAAATACGGTTACAGGTGAGATCTATTTCAGTGATCAATATCACAATCGTGCTCTTCCGCAGTATTCTGAGGAGGATTTGCCTGCAGGAACTTATGAGTTTTCAGGTCTTCAAGGACAAGGACGTTGGGTAGGTTATGGAACAGTAATTGCTACAGTATCTGATGAAAATCTAGATGAGGATGGATATATTACGATATATATTCCAATCACATGGGAAGTATAATTTTGTGAGAGAAAAAATAATTATCTAAATTTACAAATCCTCGAATGAGGATTTTTTAATCAATATACAATAATTCGTAACTGTTGAGTATATCATATCTTCTTAGAGGAAGAGTATAGAAACAGTTTGCATAATATTCTGTTTGGATTTTTCTGAATAGATTTTTTTCATCATTTGTGTTTTTTAGGCCTCCTGAATGGGGGCCTTTTGTTTTTGCTGCCCTTTTATAATTGTGTACATATACTTTTAAGAATTGAGATGACATTTTTGAGTGAACATTTTCTATTTCATATATCCTTATGATAAAAGTTCCTCATTTCGGGGAACTTTTTATTGTATAGAAGAGAGAAGGAAAGGAGTAATATGTTTTTATGATTCTGCTCATAAAATAGATGAAAAGGAAGATTTATTTTTGGATTGAAATTAAAAGATTAATATTTATTTCTGATATAAAATTTTTTTTCATCATTTGTGTTTTTTGAGGCCTCCATTAGGAGGCTTTTTGATGCTGAAGTTTTATCCAAAGGGGATTTCTTTATTCATCAAAAATTATTTTGCCGTCAAAAGGGTGATCCCAGACCACAAATATGCTTTCATTGAGTCTTCGGACGGGAGCCTGTACTATTTCATATTCACCTTTTTCATTGAGTCTTTGTACAATAAGGTTGATGCCTTCCCCTATTTCATTTACTTTAAATTCAATCTGATATTGCTTTTCATTATTTTGAACAAAATCTGTTTTTTTAAATTTTTTTTGTGACATGATATTAAATTTAGATGTTATGTTAAATAGCAGAATAAATTATGCCAATTTGTGATTTTTGCTGTCTTCTTTGTCTTCATGTTGTATTTTGAAGAATTTCTCTTCTTTGCTAATTTTTTATTTTAAAGTTTTTTTAAATTATTAAATTGTTAAGTATTGTAATGTTTGAATATATATGTATGGTGTTTAGTGGAGTTATTATTTGTATATATTTAAAGTTCAATATGTTTTGCATGTTAATTTTTTAATTTAATTTTCTCTGTTTATGAAGAAAATTTTAATTTTTTTTCAAAAAAAGTAATTCTTGGCACGATTTTTCAATATACCAATGCAACTCATGTTTAATTTGAGTTTTCATGGTTATTAGTTTTTATCCTCGGAATTTCCGAGGATTTTTTGTTTGTATTAATTCTACTTATAAAAGATAGTGCTTATGTTCATTTATCTTTAAGGGAATAATCTTGTTTTATTTGATGATTTTGGATGGTTGACATATGGAATTTAATGGTTAATAATATTTTTCAATATTTCCATTTTTTCCAGCAATGCAATATTCTCTTTTTCCAATTGAGAGATATAGACATGAATATTCTCTCCAGAAATTTCGTTAGAAGCATAAGTAGGATAATCTGCTTCATAAATTTCTTCTAAAGGAACGTTCAGAAACAAAGCTATTTTTTCCCATTCACTTTTGGTAATTTTTATATAACCGTTTTCTTTTCTGCTGTAATTAGATACTTCTGTGGGAATGATGTCTGCTACTTGTTGCTGAGAATAGCCTTTTTGTTTTCTAATAGTATGTAGTTTTACTTTTTTCATGGGTTAGGCTTTATGCAAATGTGTAGAAAAAAAGAGTATATCGCTTATGGATTTCCGTAAAGAAGTGGAATGTGTTTATTGAAGATCATGTGCAAAACTTAAGAATACTTGTATGGATGAATTTAAAATGAGTACAAAGTTCTAGAAGCTTAAATGATATGAATCTTTAAAACAATTGAATAGCTTTTGTTTTGCAAGAAAGATTGCAATATTCAAACCATTAAATTAAGAAAAATGAAGAGGGTAAGATAAGTGAAATAGAATTGATTTTTTCTCAATTTATGAATAATCATCTTGCTGATAATACATAAAAAAACCTCTAAAATAAATTAGAGGTTTTTTAAGAGGTACCTAGCGGATTCGAACCGCTGTAGATGGTGTTGCAGACCACTGCCTAGCCGCTCGGCCAAAGTACCATGTCTTACCATTTTTGAGGTGTGCAAATATAGCTAAATTTCTATACAAACCAAAGTTTTTGTGCAATTTCTTTCTTATTTAAACTGTCAATTTAGCTTTTAGTCTGTTTTTCAGGCTTATAATTTTAGCGTGTATTATTCTTTTTTTTCTCAAACTATTAAGACCTCGCTGAGTCTGAAAAAATAATAGACATAAATCAGACTGCAGTGGGTAAGATTTTATCGTTTTAGAATCCGTTGACAAGAAGTTTCAGAGTAGCATTCGTATCAATAACAGCAGTGATTCCCGTACTATTGAGAAGTATTTTACTTGGCTTAAGGTTAAATACCTTTCCACTCATCTTTAATCCTTTATAATACTCTTTGTTGAAAGCGTCTTCGATACTTTTTCTTGATGTTTCTTCTAATTCCTGAGTGGGAATTCCATATTCTTCTTCAATCATTTTCACGATCTTTCCCTGGAATAAGAGAGAAGCCGTTTTTTGAAGAATATTCATTGTTTTCAGTTTGAACTTAGTATCCGATAAAACAATTTTTCTTTTGGTTTCATCGTATACCGGAATTCCTGAGATAACAGCCGTTCCTTTGATATAACCATCTGTCTGAGCTTCGATAACAATTCTGTTATCTACTCCATACACTCTGATATCTGTTACTTTTACTTTAGAATCTCGGATGTCAAATTCTTTATTTAAAAAAGTTTTTCTAGCCATATTGCTGGCTTCTGTAAAAGGGATATTGGCGGTAGTCTGCAATACAAATTTATCTGCAACAGTAGGAGAGAAGTTAAAGTTGCTTGCAGAAGTTACAGTAGGAGAGGAAGCGGGCTTATTTCCAGTAAATGTTTCTGAGAAAATATCGATTCCAAGGGTTGCATTGATCTGATTTCCATAAAATTTTAATGGTGTAATATTAACGCCTACAGGGCTTACTTTCAACCAGGTGTTATATTCTTCAGAAATGTTGATAGGCTGGGTAAATGTATTCCATGCCATAACCGCATATTGTTGGAAATTCAATTGGGTTGCCATTTGTTGATCTATCGTTTTGCAGAATTTTTCTTGTTGTTCTTTTAAACTTTTTTCAACGATAGGAGTGATCGGGATTTGAATTCTGCCATAGTCCAATACAGGTTTTGTTACCCATCGAAATCCATTGGGTTGTGTATTGGTGATAATTGTCCAGTTATTTTTAAAAGTAACGGTTGTATTAAAAGACATTACTGTTTCAAAAGTGGTATTCTGATAGGAGTAAACCCCTAAGGTTCCAATTCCTTTTTCTGCCCAGATCTTTAAAGGTACTTCAATCAAAAGATTTTGGCTTGTGCCTCCAACTAAGCGGATGGGTCTGGTTTTCCAAACTTTTACTTTAAACTGATCATTATTATTATCTGTATAGGAATCATCTTGGTAAATGAGATCTTTTACAGAAGCATTTACCATATTGCTAAGCTCTGAAAGCGGGATCGTCACCGGCATGGTAATGCTGGATTTAATTTTCGGAAAGTTATAAGTGGCTAATTGATTATCAACATTTGCCTGACCGAAAGCATTGATAAATGCTACTAAAAATAATATTTTAACGAATTTCAATTTTGTATTTTTTTAATGAAATAAAAATAAGAATTTTAATTTTCAGGTTTGAAGCTTTTTTCCAATTCAATGCTTGCTCCTTTCATTTCGCCTTGCATAGGAGGTGCTGTTTTGGTAAGTTTAAGCTTGATATAATCGATTTGTGGAAAACGATCATGTATTTTTGAGATAATTCTTCCTGCAACATGTTCCAGTAGTTTGGATTTTATTTTCATTTCCTGATGAATAATATCATTGATATCTGCATAGCTTATGGTATCATTCAAATCATCGGATTCTGCTGCCTTCCACAAATCGGTATGAAGTTCTGCATTCAAAATATAATAGGTGCCAATAATATTTTCTTCAGGTAAAACCCCGTGGTAGGCATATATTTTTACATCTTCAAGATATATCTTACTCATTGCTTAATTTTTATCAAGCAAAAATCGTCTTAATTCTTCAAAATCTGAATTTATTTCCACAGTTTTTTTCTCCTTTTTCATCAAAAGATCCAGGGATTGGGGAATTTCAATTTTTGTTTTGATCGCATTTTCTACGGCATCAGGAAATTTTACGGGATGTGCTGTCCCCAGAATGAAACCCTTTTTACCTGGATTTTCTTTAAGGTATTGTTCAAGAGAGGCAAAGGCTACAGCACTATGCGGATCGAGAATATAATGGTATTGGTTATAATTTCCGAAATAGTTTGCATTGTTTTTTCATCATCAATAGAATACCCTGATATTTTATTCTTTAAAAGATCAAATTCATTGTTGAAAAGTTCCATGATTCTGACAAAATTGCTTGGATCTCCTACATCCATAGCATTGGAAAGGGTTGCCATTGCTTTTTTAGGACTGAAATTTTTAGTTTTTAAATATTCAGGAATCACATTATTTGCATTGCAGGCAGCAATAAAATGCTCTGCTGGAAGACCACGAAGATGCGCTAAAATTCCTGCACAGATATTTCCGAAGTTTCCACTTGGAACACAGATGACAGGTGCTTTACTTTCTGTTTGCTGCCATTGTTTTAAAGCTAATAAATAATAGATCTGCTGCGGAAGCCATCTGGCAACATTAATGGAATTAGCCGAAGTTAGAAATAATTGCTCATTGGTTTCTTCATCGGAGAAAGCTTGTTTTACCAAACTTTGACAATCATCAAAGCTCCCGTTAACTTCCAATGCATAAATATTTTTTCCTAGTGCTGTAAGTTGTTTTTCCTGAACGGGACTTACTCTGTTTTTAGGATAAAGAATGACAACATCAATTCCCGGAAGATCATAAAATCCATGGGCAACCGCCCCGCCGGTATCTCCTGAAGTCGCTACTAAAACCGTGACTTTTTTCTGCTGGTCTTGTAAAAAATAAGACAAACAACGGCTCATAAAGCCTGCTCCGATATCTTTAAATGCGAGAGTAGGCCCGTGAAAGAGTTCCAGAACTGAAATATCATCATTAATTTTTCTCAAAGGAATTGCAAAATTGATGGTTTCCGAAACAATCTTTCTAAGGGTTTCAGAAGGAATTTTATCACTAACAAAGTCTTTCATACACTGATAAGCAATCTCCACATCAGAATATTGATGGAGATTTTGAATGAATTCTTTGTCAAAAAGAAGAAGACGTTCAGGGAAGAATAATCCTTTATCTTTTCCTTGCCCTTGTATGGCGGCAGTTTTGAAATCAACGATTTCCTCGTGGTCTTTTAAGTTATAATATCTCATTTGTTTTAATCTTGTTTGGGTTCTTCAATGATTTCAATTCCCACAGGATTTATTTTGGAAACATAGACGAAGTTATCTATGTTGATTTCGTCATACATAGATTTCATCAGATCAGCGATCTTTTCGGCCGTTTCTTTTTCTTCAGCCAACATAAAAATGGAAGGCCCTGATCCTGAAATTCCGCCTCCGAGAGCTCCAAGTTGAAGACTCTTTGATTTAACTTCATCAAATCTTGGAATTAAAATACTCCTTACTGGTTCTATAATGACATCGTTAAGGCTTCTTCCAATCAATGCAAAATCATTTTTCTGAATGCCGGCTATCAATCCTGCAATATTTCCCCATTGCTCCACAGCACTTTTTAAAGTTATATTTTTCTTTAGGATCTGCCTTGAATCAGAAGTTTTGACTTCCACTTGAGGATGCACAGCGGCAACAAATAAATCTGGTGCATTCAACGGGATGATATCAATAGGATGGGTAGATTTTACCAAAGTAATTCCACCATAAATGCATGGCGCAATATTATCTGCATGGCGAACTCCGGAAGCAAGCTCTTCTCCAAACATGGCAAATGCACCATTTCGTCTTTTGATAGAATATTTCCTAATAAAATATTGGCTCCAAGGGCGGCTCCGGCGGCGCTAGCCGCGCTGGAGCCAAGCCCGCTTCCAGGTTTTATATGTTTATGAATAATAACCTCAAAACCGTTTTTCAAGTTGAAATGCTCCTGAATTTTTAAAAGAACTACCCCTGCAACATTTTTGGCAGGTTCTTCTGGAAGACCAAAAAGATCTCTATGTTTAATGATGATTTCCGGAGTTTCCAGTAAACGGATTTCCATTTCATCATAAGGGTCATTGACAGCCATTCCCAGAATATCAAATCCACATACCAGATTGGCTACTGTGGCTGGAATTTTTAATTTTACTTTTTTCATATTTTTGTTTTTAAACTGAACGGATGATGTCTGCGAAGATCCCACTGGCTGTTACTTCTGCTCCTGCGCCAGCTCCTTTTATAACCAATGGCTGCTCAGAATATCTTAAGGTTTTAAAAATGACAATATTGTCTTTTCCATAGAGATGAAACAGGTCACTTCCCGGAGCTACATGCTGTAAGCCGACTTTGGCTTTTCCTTCTTTAAATTCTGCAGTATACTTTAGTATTTTTCCTTCTTTTTGTGCATTGTTAAATAATGATTTAAAATGACTTTCATATTCTGTAAGCTTTTCGTAGAAACGCTCTACACTTCCTTCCATACAGGCTTCAGGCAAAAAGCCAATGTTTTCAATTTCTTCAAACTGTAGAGGATATCCGGCTTCTCTGGCGAGAATTAAAATTTTTCGGGCTACATCTGTTCCGGAAAGGTCTAGTCTTGGATCCGGCTCTGTATAACCTTCCTTCTGAGCCTGGGCTACCACTTCAGAAAATGTTCTGCTTCCGTCATAAGTATTGAACACAAAATTTAATGTTCCACTAAGGACAGCCTCAATAGAAGTAATTTTATCACCACTTTTGATAAGGTCGTTGATTGTTCCTATTACTGGAAGTCCGGCTCCTACATTGGTTTCAAAGTGAAAGCTGCAGTTATGGTTTCTGGCAGTATTTTTTAATGAGGTATATTTTTCAAAATCTGATGAAGCTGCAATTTTATTACAAGCAACAATATTGATGTTTCTTTTCAATAGACTCTCATATACTTCCGGAATTTCTGAACTTGCAGTAATATCCACAAAAACAGAGTTTCTTAAATTACGGGCGATGATTTCTTTTGCAAATCTTGGGGCAGAAGCTTCGATACCAGATTCATTCCAGTTAATATATTCTTTTTCAGAAATTCCCCTATCAGCAAATATCATTTTACGACTGTTGGAGAGGCCGGCAATTCTTAGATTGATAAAATGATGGTCTCTCAAATATTGATTCTGATCATAGATCTGTTGGATAAGCTTAGTTCCTACATTTCCTGTTCCACAGATATAGAGATGGATCTGCTTGATTTCAGATTCGAAAAATTCTTCATGAAGAACATTTACGGCTTTTCTGGCATCTTTTTCGGCAATAACAACGCTAATGTTTCTTTCCGACGACCCTTGCGCAATAGTTCTGATGTTGATTCCATTATTGCCCAGACATCCAAACATTTTAGCACTTACGCCACTTCTGCTTTTCATATTTTCTCCTACTAATGCCACAATGGAAAGACCTGTTTCAATATTGATAGGAGCTACTCTTTTTAAATTGATATCATCTGCAAAAGACAAATTAATAGCGTTTTCAGCAGCTACTTTATCTTTTTCATGAATTGCTATGGTAATAGAATGTTCTGAAGATCCTTGTGTAATCAGAATCACATTTATTTTTTCCTGACTCAGGCATTGAAAGAGCTTTGCCGAAATTCCAGGAATTCCTATCATACCACTGCCTTCTAAAGTCAGAAGGGCAATAGTCCCCATATTTGAAATCCCTACAGCAACCTGTTGTTTTTCATGTTCTGCATTATTCAAGTGATGCGAAATCAATGTTCCTTGCGCTTCCGGATCGAAAGTGTTTTTAATTTTAAGGTTAATGTTTTTGACCATTACCGGCTGAATTGACGGTGGATAAATAACCTTTGCTCCAAAATGAGAAAGTTCCATAGCCTCGTGGTAAGAAATTTCAGCGATAGGTTTAGCATGGGAAGCCAGACGGGGATCTGCAGTCATCATTCCACTTACATCTGTCCATATCTGAAGTTCTTCAGCATGAATAGCGGCAGCAATGATCGCGGCGGTATAATCTGAGCCACCTCTGCCTAATGTTGTCGTACAGTTTTTTTCATCACTAGCTATGAACCAGGACCTATGATAACACGGTTTTGATGTTGATTAAAATAATTTTTAAAATTGCTTTCAGTACTATTGAAATTCACCTTTGCGTTGGTAAAATTGCTGTCTGTTTTGATGAGCTCGGCAGCATTCATCCATAAACAATCCAATCCCTGATACTGAAGTCGTGCCGCTATAATATTAGAAGACAAAAACTCTCCGTATGAGGCAATTTTATCTTTGATTCTTAAAGTAAGTTCGCCGAGAATAAAGATTCCGTTGTAGATATCTTCGAGATCATTGAAATGTTTTTTTACAAAACTGAGCTGGGAACTTTGTTCTAAAATGGGGATAAGTTCTTTGACAAGGTTCAGGTGTTTTTCTTCTGCATTTTTAAGAAGCTGCAGATAACCTTCGTTTTGAACGGATGCATATTCTGCTGCCTGAAGAAGGAGATCTGTTACCCCATGAAGGGCAGATACAACAACTACAATATTATCTTGTGAAGATTCCTTTTTAACAATGTTTTCCACCAGCAGGATATTTTGAGAATTGGCGACTGATGTTCCGCCGAATTTTAAGATTTTCATCTATTATTTTTTTAAGGTTAGGTAAAGTGAAAGGGTTACTCTTTAAAAAAAGAGTACAGGGTACCGAAAATAATATGTGAAAATTTACCCCTTTATGGGGTAGTCGTTGTAGTTGTGAACGTAGAAACAGAAGATACTCCTGAAATAGGTGATTTCAGGATAGAAATATCAGATATGTTTCTAGAAAAATTCATTGTAACGGAACAAATGTACAAATTATTTTGAGATAGACAACTTTTAAGATTATAAATTAATAAGTCCTTTTTTAGAGATATATTTTGTGTAATTGATTAAAAATCTTATATTTATGATATTAACTAAAATAAAAATCCTATGAAAAATTCAAAAAAAATTAAGAGAGAAAATTTGAAATTAATTAATGGAGGAGGACCTGGCGCTTGTTATGAAACTTGTCCTGTTGGTCCTTATGGACCGAATGATGTAAGATCATGTGAGAGCTTTAATAGCTTACCTGAATGTTGTAAAGGAAGGGTAATTGTAAGCAGCGAATGCTTTGGACCTTATTAATTTTTTTAATAGAATATAATTATTATATAACAGAATTTTCTACTTATCATCTTAAAATCAAACATTATGAAAACAATTAAAAAATTAACACGAGAGCAAAAGAAAAGTATCAGTGGTGGTGCAACACAAATTCAAATTGATGCTTGTGGTAGTGAGCAGCTTGTATGCTTTATGGGAGGAGGTAAATGGGGATGTTGGCTAAAGCCGGGAGGGAAATGTTATGCTCCAATGCTGTAACTTGAATCAGATTGCAATCATTCAAAATTTTTATAGTATGAAAAAATTATCAAGATTCAGTCTTAAAAGTATTGAAGGAGCCAATGCATCTATTTGTAACGGATGTCCTAGCCATATTATGTATGGACCGGGGTCAGAATACGGTGGAACATGTGAGAATTATTTTGCACTACCTGATTATTGTAGAAACAGAAACTGTGTAGGAGTAAGTATTTACTGTTTTGGGGATAGGTAATAGAAATAATTATAATATTTTTTTAAAAGTACTAATTAATAACAAACTTAAACATGAAAAAATTATCAAGAACAAAGTTGAAAGATATTAAAGGGCAACAAATGAGTGGCTGTGCCAGATGTTCAACCTCAGGAAACTACGGCGATGGCCCTGAATATACTTATGGTTGTATGAGTTTTTGGGGATTATCACCCGAATGCAGAAACTGTGTAGATGTGAGTGCAGATTGCTATGGCCCTGATTATTCTGATTATTATAATCATTAAGGATCATTTAATAAAAATCAAAAATGGATGGTGAAGTATCTCAATTCGATCACCATTAAAAAATAAAAAAGCACTGTAAAAACAGTGCTTTTTGCTTATTTTATGCTTTTAGAAAGATCAAGCATCGCCTCAATGGGTTTCAATGCTTTTACTCTTAAGTCTTCGTCGATAAGAATTTCAGGAAGTTCGTATTTCATACACAAATACAGTTTTTCCATTGTATTACGCTTCATGTAGAAACATTCAGAGCAATTACAGCTTTCGTCAAAAACTAATGCCGGAATCAATTCTTTATGAGGTGCGCGTTTTCTCATTTCGTGAAGAATTCCTTCTTCTGTTGCAATGATGAACTTTTGGCAATCATCTTTTTCCACAAAGTTTAAAAGAGCAGATGTAGAACCAATAAAGTGAGCTAATTTTAAAACGGCTTCTTCACTTTCCGGGTGTGCAATCATTTTCGCATCCGGATTATCTGCAAGCTGCTTTGCAATTCTCTCCATAGAAAATGCTTCGTGTACTATACAGCTTCCGTCCCAAAGGATCATATCACGACCTGTCTTTTTAGATAAATACCTTCCCAGGTTTTTGTCCGGTGCGAAAATAATAGGTCTGTCTTTTGGAAGGGCTTCAATAACTGTTTCAGCATTGGAACTTGTTACAATGATATCACTTTCTGCCTTTGTTTCTGCATTACAGTTAATGTAAGTGGCAATTAAAGCATCAGGATGTTGTTCACGCATTTTTCTTAGCCCTTCCCCTGAACATCCGTCTGCCAGAGAGCATCCAGCCATTGTATCAGGTAAAACTACTTTTTTAGTTGGGTTAAGAATTTTTGCTGCTTCAGCCATGAAATGTACTCCGCAGAATACGATCATATCAGCATTTGTTTCCTTTGCCTGTCTTGCCAATTGTAGAGAATCTCCAAGGAAATCAGCAATGTCCTGAATTTCTCCGGGTTGGTAATAATGTGCTAGGATTACAGCGTTTTTCTCTTCCTTAAGCTTCAGAATGGCTTTTACCAATTCTTCTCCCTGAGGAATGGCTATATCTTTTATATCCAAAAATCCTTTTACAGGAATTGCAGATTTAGCTTTTTCTAATGTTTCGGTACTCATATCAACCTCAATGTTTTTTATTATCAGAAGTTAGATGTTAGAAATTAGAAGTTAGATTTGGATGAAAGTATACTGCTTTCATCTTCTGACCCCCTACCTTCCAGCCATTAATTATTGATAAAACTTTTTATTAAACTTTCTATTTCTTTTTTAGCTTCATCAAGATCGGAATTGATTACGATCCTGTCAAATTCGCTGGCGTAAGACATTTCTTCTTCAGCTTTTTCAACACGGGTTTTGATGGTTTCTGCATCGTCCGTATTTCTTGAAATCAATCTTCGTTCCAGTTCTTCAATGGAAGGCGGTTCTATAAAAATAGACAATGCCTTTTCTCCAAAGTATTTTTTCAGGGAAATTCCACCTTTAACGTCTACATCAAAAATAACAACTTTTCCCTGATTCCAGATCTTTTCTACTTCAGATTTTAAAGTTCCGTAATATTTATCAGTGTATACTTCTTCATATTCTACAAAAGCATCTTCCGAAATTTTTTGTCTGAATTCATCAGGTGATAAAAAATGGTAGTCTACTGCATGTACTTCACTTCCTCTTGGCTGTCTTGTAGTGCAAGAGATTGAAAATTCCAGTTCCGGGAACGTTTCAAGGGAATGTTTTACCAATGTAGTTTTTCCGCTTCCAGACGGCGCTGAAAATATAATTACTTTATCCATTTAGATTTGAGATTTTTAGACAGGAGATAGGGAGACAAGTCTCTCATCATTGTCTATAGGTCTATGGTCTATAATACGTTTAACGTTTGTTCTTTAATTTTCTCCAAATCATCCTTCATTTTCACAACCAGTTTCTGAATTTCGGCGTGATTGGCTTTAGAACCTAATGTATTGATCTCTCTTCCGATTTCCTGAGAGATAAACCCCAGTTTTTTACCGTTGAAAGATTCATTATCCATTACTTCTTTATAATATTTCAAATGCTGAGTAAGTCTTACCTTTTCTTCTGAAATATCCAGCTTTTCTGTAAAGTAAGCCATTTCCTGGTAGAAACGGGTTTCATCTACATTTTCGAATTCTTTCAAAGTTTTTTGGTAGCGTTCTTTTACACTTACGATTCTTTCTTCTTCAAAAGGAATCACTTCACCCAGATATTGATCAATGTTTTGAATATTTCTGTTGAGTTCTTCATGTAAAATGCCCCCTTCCGTTTTTCTGAATTCTTCGAATCTGTCTACTGCAGCATTAACGATTTTTGCCAATGCTTCCCATTCGCCTTCTGCAAGTTCATCAGGTCTTGAGGTGATAGCATCAGGAAGTCGAACGGCCATTTTAAGATATTCGAAATTAGGGCCATCAGATGCAATATTTTTAAGTTCATTGATGTATGAATCAATTAAACCTTTATTGATTTTTACATCATTAGATTCTTCAAGATTTTCAATATTGACATAACAGTCAACTTTTCCACGGATAATTCTATCGTTAAGAATTTTTCTGATCTCAAATTCTTTTTCTTTATAACGTAAAGGAATTTTGATATTTAAATCAAAGCTCTTGCTGTTCAGTGATTTAATATCTATTGTTATTTTTTTTCCTTCAAAAACACCTTCGGCTCTACCGAAGCCAGTCATTGATAAAATCATAGTTTTTTATTGTTCTACAAAGATAAACATTTAAATTAGCACAGTGAAATCTGTAAAAGATTCTATTTTACAGATAAAATAATGAATGTGCACCGATGAAAAATCTGATATCTGTAGTAGGACCCACCGGAATAGGGAAGACAAAACTGGCAATTGATCTGGCAAAACATTTCAATACCGAAATTATTTCCTGTGATTCCAGACAGTTTTTCAAGGAAATGAAAATAGGAACGGCAGCTCCCTCTGAAGAAGAATTAGCTGAAGCACCTCATCATTTTATCGGAAACCTTTCCGTAGAAGAATACTATTCTATTGGGCAATACGAAGAAGATGCTCTGAAGAAACTCAATGAACTTTTTCAAAATCATAACACCGTCATTCTTGTGGGGGGAAGTATGATGTACGAAAAAGCTGTGATTGAAGGATTAAATGATCTCCCAGAAGCAGATGCTGAAAATCAGGAGAAACTTCAGAATATGATGGAAGGGGAAGGAATTGAAAAACTTCAGGAAATTTTAAAGGAATTAGATCCCGAATATTTTGAAGTAGTAGACATTCACAATCATCGAAGACTTTTACGTGCCATTGATGTGATCTGGCAAACCAATAAAAAATATTCTGAACAGATTGCTGTTTCCCAAGATTCCAGAGATTTTAACGTCATCAGAATTGGAATTGAAGCTCCAAGGGAAGAATTATATGATAGAATCAATCGCCGGGTTGATATGATGATGGAAAAAGGGCTTTTGGATGAGGTAAAAGGGTTGGAAAAATTCAAAGGATTAACTGCATTGAATACGGTTGGCTATGCGGAACTATTCAAATATTTTGATGGCGAATGGGATTTCGATTTTGCCATTTCTGAGATTAAAAAGAATAGCCGGAGATATGCTAAACGACAGCTGACTTGGTATCGAAAGGCAGACGATATTCATTATTTGCAGTTGGGATATTCACAACAGGATTATGATAATCTGATTCTTTGGATTACTGAACAGTTTCAGAAATAATTTTTCCATTTTAAAAATATAAGTTGAGACTCTTACGGAATGAAAAAACAATGATTCTGTTTGTCATTCTGATGAAGTAGAAACTTCATTTTTTGTTTTATAAATTAATAAAAACAAAAAATGCGATCCATAAAGAACCGCATTATAAAACAATATAAATTAAATTTACTACTTCCAACCGCCTCCCAGCGCTCTGTATAAATCTACAATGCTGCTTAATCTCTGTCTTTAATGGAAGCTAGATTCAGCTCTGCCTGAAGTGAATTTCCTTGTGCGCTAATGACCTCAAGATAATTGGCTGAACCTCCTCTGTAAAGAAGTTGTGCACTTTTAATTCCATCTTTCAATGTGGTGGATTGCTCAGCTGCTTTTTGTTCCTGAATTTTTAAATTTTCATTGGAAACCAAAGCATCAGAAACTTCACCTACGGCATTCAATACAGATTGACGGAATGCCAGTACATTTTTCTCTCTTTGAATTTTAGCGACTTCAAAATCCGTCTTCAATTGTCTTTTCTGAAAAATAGGCTGAGTAATTCCTCCTAATACAGATCCAAATAATGAGGCCGGAATCTGAAACCAGTTATCAAATTTAAATGAATTGACCCCACCATTGGCTGTAATCTTTAGTGCAGGATACATATTGGCTTGGGCTATACCTACCATCGCATTAGATTCCAATAAGACCAATTCTTGTTGGCGTACATCCGGTCTGCGGCTTACCATAGCTGCCGGAAGACCTGCCATGATATTCTGAGGTAGGGAAGTATCAGACATTTCCAGCGTTCTGTTTACTTTATTAGGAGTCTCGCCAACCAGAATACTTAAAGCATTTTCCTGAATAGCAATGTTCTGTTCCAATTGTGAGATCAAAAGTTCAGTGGCTTGTTTCTGAGCATTTGCTTGCTGTACTCCTAAAGAAGTTGTATCGCCACTTTCCCACATCTTTTGTGTAATCATCAGGGTATTGCTGCTCAATTCCAGATTAGATTTGGCAATAGCTAATTGTTTATCCAGCATCAAAAGATTATAATACCCTTGAGCAATGGCCGCTACAACCTGCGTTTGAATAGCTTTTGAGCCTTCGTAAGTCTGCAGGTACTGCATTCTTGAAACTTCCTGTTGGTTTTTGATCTTTCCCCAGATATCAGCTTCCCATGATAAATTAAAAGCTGCGTTATAATCTTCAACATGGCTTTGCCCTAAAAATAGGTTTAAGCTTTGTCCGTTCATGCTGTTTTTAGATGGCTTTGAAATTTGTGCAGCCACTCCAAAACCAACATCAGGGTATTGCATATACTTTGCCTGTTTCAGTTTTTCCTGTGAAGAAGCTACTTGTTTTAAGGCAATTTGTAGGTCATAATTATTTTTAATTCCTTTTTCAATCAATCCCTGTAAAATAGGATCATTGAAAAATTGTTTCCATTCCAGGTTGGCAATGCTTGCTGTATCCGCAGTAGCTGTGTACTGAAACTTTTCCGGAATTGGGAGATCCGGTTCTGTGTATGCCAGTTTTGAGACACACGAAACAGACCCTAAGGCTATGGCGAATGTTAATATAATATTTTTTAGTCTTTTCATAGTTTTTGTTTAATAAACTTTAATGAAGTAGAAAACTTTGAGGAATACCTATGATTATAGAATGACACTAATGTTTATAATGGTATTGATATGGAAAGTCAAGAGTTTTCAAAACATCTATGTATTTCCTATATTCAGCTTTTTTCACCTTAAAATGGCTCGGTGCTGAAAGCTTTTGTATTCCTCAATAGTTTATATAATTTTATTTTACCACAAATGACACAGATGCTTTGGAATGAGAAAATCAACGATTTTCAAAAACTTATGTGAACTTCTTATGTAGTATACTTTTAACTAAAATCACTTAAGTGTTTCAATTCTTTTGTGTCTTATAAATCTCTATTTTGTGTCATTTAATTAATAGTGGAAGCTAAAAGCTCTTCTTCCATTTGTTTTTTCAGAAGTCTTTTCTTCTTTTTACTTGGCATTTTTTCATGCAGGTATTGGAAAACAACATACATTACCGGGATAATGAATATTCCAAATATTACTCCTGTAAGCATTCCTCCTACTGTACTGTAACCGATAGAATGGTTTCCTTTTGCGGAAGCTCCCTGCGTCCATACCAATGGAAGCATACCTACGATGAAAGCAAATGAAGTCATCAGGATCGGTCTCAAACGTAATCTTGAAGCCTGAAGTGCTGATTCAATCAATGATCTTCCGGCTTTTCTTCTCTGTACAGCAAATTCCACGATCAGAATGGCATTTTTGGCCAATAATCCGACGAGCATGATTAATCCAACTTGTACATAGATATTGTTATCAATTCCTGCCAGTCCTGTGAAAGCAAATACTCCGAATATTCCTGTTGGAATGGTCAGGATAATGGCAAATGGAAGAATATAACTTTCATATTGAGCAGCCAACAGGAAGTAAACGAATAAGATACTTAATAAGAAAATAAAAGTAGTTTGTCCTCCTGTTTTGATCTCTTCACGTGTAATACCTGTCCATTCATATCCATAACCTCTAGGAAGAGATTTCTGTGCAACTTCTTCAACAGCTTTAATAGCATCTCCGGTACTGTATCCAGGCTTTGGAGTTCCATTAATCGTTACGGCGTTGAACAGGTTATTTCTAGTCACAGTTTCCGGTCCGAATGTTCTTTTTAAGGTAACCAATGTTTTAGCAGGAACCATTTCTCCTGATTTGTTTTTCACATAGATTCCTTCCAAAGAGTTAATATCTGTACGATAAGGAATATCTGCCTGAGCCATCACTCTGTAGTATTTTCCGAATCTGTTGAAATCCGAAACAAAGCTACTTCCGTAATAAATCTGCATGGTTTGCATTAATTCAGTTACGGAGACTCCTAGCTGATTGGCTTTATCAGTATCTACATCAATAGTATATTGTGGATTTCCTGCTGCATATGTTGTAAAGGCAAAGGCAATCTCCGGACGTTTCATCAATTCACCAATGAATTGTTGAGTAGTTGTTCCCAATTGTTCAAAAGAACCATTGGTTTTGTCCTGCAACATAAATTCAAAACCGGAAACGTTACCAAATCCCTGGATTGTTGGGAAGTTAAAGAAGAATGCATTGGCATCTTTTACTTGACTTACTTTCCCTGTTAATGCAGCTGCAATTTGATCCGGATCTTTCATATCTCCACGTTGATCATAATCTTTAAGTTTAATGAAACCCGCAGAATAAGGAGAAGCATTGGCATTACTGATAAAGTTCATCCCATCGGCTACCCAAAGGTGATTGGTTGCTTTCTCCATTAATGATTTTATCAATTTGTTCCGTTGCTCTGTGTGTTCTTTCCAATGAACTTCCCGGAGGAGTATTAACGGCATATAATACGAAGCCTTGGTCTTCTGTTGGAATAAATCCGGAAGGCGCTTTTTTAATCATGAAGATACTTGCTGCCGTTATCAGAACAAGACCTCCAATGGCTACCCACTTATTTTTGATTAAAAACTTTAGGCTATAAATATACTTTTTGGTCATGTTATTGAAGCTGGCATTAAATGCATTGAAAAATCGAGCTCCAAAACCTTTTTTTTGACCATGTTCACCGTGTTCTCCCTGAGGATCATTCAGGAAAAGAGCACATAATGCAGGACTTAATGTTAAAGCGTTCACTGCAGAAATCATAATAGCAATTGCCAATGTAAAGGCAAATTGTCTGTAGAAAACTCCTGCGGGTCCTTGCATAAACCCAACCGGAATAAATACAGCACACATCACCAATGTAATTGAAATAATAGCTCCTGAGATTTCACTCATAGAGTTCATGGTGGCATGTTCTACAGGCATTCCTGTTTGTTCCATTTTGGAATGGACAGCTTCTACTACGACAATAGCATCATCTACTACAATACCAATGGCGAGTACCAATGCAAATAAGGTAAGCATGTTGATACTAAAACCAAATAACTGAAGGAAGAAGAAAGTACCAATAATGGCAACAGGTACTGCAATCGCTGGGATTAAAGTAGATCTGAAATCCTGAAGAAAGATAAATACTACGATAAATACCAAAATAAATGCAATCACTAATGTTTCCACTACCTGGTGGATAGAAGCATCAAGGAAATCCTTGGAATTATACATGATAATTGGCTTCACTCCTTTAGGCAGGGTAGTGCTGAACTGATCTACCTGCTTTTCAATCTCAGTCAGGATCTCATTGGCATTAGAGCCGGCAGTTTGTAAAATGGCGAACCCGGCAACAGGTTTTCCATCTACTCTGTTTGTTGCTGTATAGGTATAAGAACCAAATTCTACTCTTGCAACATCTTTTAATCTTAAGAATGAGCCATCACTATTTGCTTTAATGGCAATGCTTTCGTAATCTTCGCCTTTGTTTAGCTTTCCTTTATATTTAAGGATATACTCATAAGTTTCCTTACTTCCCTGCCCAAGACGTCCCGGAGCTGCTTCAAGGTTGTGGTCTTTGATGGCATTCAGAACTTCCTGTGGAGAAAGGTTGTTGGCAGCCAAGCGATCCGGTTTTAGCCAAATTCTCATGGAATAATCTCTTGTTCCGAAAACTTGAGCCTGAGCAACCCCAGGGATACGCTGGATTTGTGGAATTACATTGATCTTAAGGTAATTTTGTAAGAAAAGTTCATCATATTGTTTTGGATCATCACTGGATAAACCCATAAACATAATCATACTATTCTGAACTTTCTGCGTTGAAATTCCGGCTTGTACTACTTCCTGAGGAAGCTGACTCATTGCTTTTGATACACGGTTTTGAACGTTTACTGCAGCATTATCAGGATCAGATCCTTGTTTAAAGAAAACGCTCAGGGTCATGGTACCGTCATTACTGGAGTTGGAAGTCATGTAGGTCATGTTTTCAACCCCGTTCACCGCTTCCTCAATAGGGGTTGCTACAGAACGTGCTACTACTTCAGCATTCGCTCCCGGATAGAAAGCTGTTACCTGAACACTTGGCGGGGCGATATCTGGAAAGAGAGCAATGGGCAAATTAAAGAGAGACAAGGCTCCCAATAATAAGAGTATTATGGAGATGACCGTTGAAAGTACCGGTCTTTCTATAAATTGTTTTAACATAAGAAGTTTATTTTTTTAAGTCTTCTGTTTCAGAGTATTTACAAAGGTTTTGCTCTCAATAAACTGTCTGAAGAAATAGCTTTAGGTCTGATAGAAACACCATCTTTCAGGCTTCCGATTCCGGTATAGACAATTTTTTCTCCTGGTGAAAGTCCTTCAGAAATAAAATAATAGCTGTCTGTCTTTCCAGAAATTTTGATCGGTTTTCCGGTTACTTTCTTATCCTTATCCATTACATAGACATACGTTTTGTCTTGAATTTCGAAAGTAGATTCTTGTGGAATTACCACTGCATTTGAAATCAGTTGTGGCATACGCACTCTTCCTGTATTTCCGGTTCTCAATGTACCGTTGGTATTAGGGAAAATGGCCCGTACACTGATAGCCCCTGTTGTTTTGTCAAATTGCCCGTCTACGATACTCAATCTTCCTTTTTCAGGATAAGTACTGTTGTCAGCAATGATCAAATCTACCATTGGCATATTTTTTAGCTTTTCGTCTAAAGTACCGCCCGGATATTTATTCTGAAAAGCAATAAAATCGAGTTCACTTAAAGAGAAATAGGCATAAATCTCACTGATGTCTGATAATAAAGTCAATGGATTAGGATCTGTTCTGGAGATCAAACTTCCTTTTTAAAAGGTATTCTTCCTATGTATCCACTTACTGGTGCAGTGATGGTGGTAAATCCTACATTGATTTTGGCGCTTCCAACAGAAGCTCTGGCTTGTGCGGCTGCCGCGACAGCAGCTTCATAATTAGCTTTAGCCGTTTTAAGCTGTACATCAGAAACCACTTTTGCAGCTACTAAAGGCTGAAGCCTGTCAACTTCTACTTTTGCCTTCTGTATATTAGCATTAGCAGCCTGAAGATTGGCCTGAGCCATATTCATCTGTTCACCATAACTTCTTGAGTCTATTTTAAATAAAGGTTGTCCTGCTCTTACATAAGCGCCTTCCTCTACATAAATTCTATCAAGATATCCATCCACCTGAGATCTTATTTCCACATTGTTCTTTCCTTCCAAAGCAGTGGGAAATTCCTGATAGGTGGTAGCAGGAGAGGTGATAACGGTATAAACCGGAAGTTCTGGAGCTGGTGGGGCAGTATTGGATCCTTCTGCAGCTTTAGTGCAGCTCTGTAAAAGAATTATACTTGATATAAGTACAATAAACCTTGTTTTTCCAGGTATGTTCATTGTTAGTTTAATTTTTTTAATGAAGTGTTAGATGTAAGTAATGTTTCTTTTTAATAAATGCTGTTTTTTTTCCTAACAGTGTTAATAATTAGTTCAAAAAAAATTACAGAATTTTTAATGTCCGATCAGATCGATTGTTTCCATAATTGAAATTTTTTTAATGTATTGAAGTATATGAAGATGTGAAGTGTGATGTGTGTTAATTTTGCTAACGGTGTTAATTTTAAAAGAAAAATAAGTACCTTTAACAACCGGATAAAGTAGAGTTTTACATAAATAGTTTTTTATTTTTATCAGGAATCAACTGTGAATGATATTAATTCAGTGTTAATTTTCCTAACGGTGTTAATTTTTAGTTCAAAAAAATACTATAAAGACTTAATAAAAGACGAAACAGTTTCATCCAAAGTCGATTTATTCATAGTAGATGGAATATCTCCTGTGCGCATCATCATAATGGAAATCATTCCATGAACCGCTGAAAATAAAGCGTGAGACATGTGACATGCATTATCCGTATTGGATCCATTTTTCTCGATAATGTTGTAAGTACATTCGTAAATCAATTCCTGAAATGAAGAAAACTCCTTTTTCATCTGTCCTTTTCCACAACATTGCATTCCCAGACCAAACATCAGTTGGTAATATTCCTTATTATTAAAAGCAAAGTCCCAGTAAGCATCTACTAAAGCTAGCAGCTGCTCTTCAGGAGTCTTGTATTGTTGCTGTGCCTTTAATAATTCTATGTGTAACTTGTGGAAGCCATCTAATGAAATCTCAAATAGAATAGCATCCTTGTTTTCGAAATAATCATACACCACCGGTGCGCTGTATTCAATAGCGTCTGCTATTTTACGCATGGAAAGTGATGCCCAGCCTTCAGACTTAGCCAAAGTGAATGCTGCCTGCAAGATACTTGCACGGATAGATTCTTTTTCTCTTTGACGACGTTCATGTAGACCCATGATATTCTTTTCTAACAGTGTTAGCAAAACTACAAACTTTTAAAGATATCTTCCAAATGTTATTTTGATTTTCATGAAAAAAGAAGGATCTTTAAATGGGCGGGAAGTGGGAAGATTGGGTGCAGGAAGTAGTTTAAGTCTTTAGTCTTTAAATTATTGTAAAAATTAATAAGATAAATAGCCTGAGTCAATAAGTAATTCAAGAGATGAATGTTTTTTTAGGTCTCAATAAACTTCCATCTTCCATCCTCTATCTTCCTTATCAAATAACCAAAGAAATTTTTATCTTTGTGAAACTAAAGAAAAAGGATATGAATACTCCCTCAAATATGTTGGCATTAGGAACAAAAGCTCCGTTTTTTGAGCTTCCAAACCCGTCAAAAACGAATGAACTTCAGTCTTTGGAAGAACTGAAAGGAGAAAAAGGAACATTGGTGATCTTCATGTGCAACCATTGTCCGTTTGTTCTTCATGTGATTGATAAGATCAATGAATTGTATGAAGATTACAATGAAAAAGGAATTGAATTCATTGCGATCAATGCTAATAATATTGAAAAATATCCGGATGATTCTCCTGAAAAAATGATCGAATTCCAGATTGAAAGAAATTTTGATTTCCCTTATTTATTTGATGAGAGCCAGGCTATTGCAAAAGCTTACGATGCTGCATGTACTCCTGATTTTTATTTCTTTGATGATAAATTAGACCTTGTATACAGAGGCCAGATGGATGATTCAAGACCTGGAAACAATAAGGATGTTACCGGAGAAGATTTGATCATTGCTTTTGAAAATCTTTTAGCTGGAGAAGCACAGGAAGAAATTCAGAGACCAAGTATGGGGTGCAATATCAAGTGGAAGTAATTCTGGTTGCTAGTTATATAGTTTCTGGTTCTTACCGGTTATAATATAGGCTGTTCTTTTTAGGACAGCTTTTTTGTTTCTTACTGGTTGTTTGATGATGATTATTCTCGCAGATTTAGGAGATTACGTAGATTCTTTGTTGAGGTAAAACAATACTATACTATTTCTTATCCATAACATCTGTGTAAATCTGTGTCATCTGTGGGAAAAAAGTTATCCACAATATCAGAATGTGAATTAGGAATCTTCTCAAATTTTTCCAGAGCAAAATAGAGTATCGAGGGCTGTTGATTTTGATGCTGAGCTTTTACCCATCCTTGTCAAGGTTTTAAACCTTGACAAGGATCTCAAGCTGGAAACCAGTAGAAAATTTTTTGAAAATCATATGTACAAACTGTGAAAAAAAGTTATCCACAATATGAGATTGTATAAATATATTTGTGTATCTGTTATAAAATCAATAGGTTGTAAAGTGTCCTGTTAAGACTTATTTTCAAAAATAAGTACAATTTATTTTGTGAGAAAGTTATCCACAATGTTGGAATGTGAATTAGAAATTTTCAGTTAAATATCAACTGAATTTTATAGTATTGGTTTTATTGCTGAGTTTTAAAATATCCTTGACACGGAGATCAATTCAGAAAAACAGATGAGAAATATTAAAAAAATCTGCAAAATTTGCGTAATCAGCGAGAAACTTACTATACACTCACCTTATTATGAGCATAGTCTTTAATAAACTCTGAAGGTGTTTTTCCTGTATACTTTTTAAACATCCTGTTGAAATAAGTCACATTATTAAAGCCACAATGGTAACTACACTCTGAAATAGATTTATCCTGAGCCATTAGCAGGCAAGCTTTATTGATTCTATACCGATTGACAAATTCTGTAAAGGTGATCTGAGTAGCTTTCTTAAAGAAATTACAAAATGCAGGTAAAGTAAGATTGGCTAGTTTTGCGACTTCTTCAATATTAATTTCCTTATCGTAATGGTGCTCTACGTAGGTAAAAATATTTTCAAGACGGGTTTTATTCTTTGAGATAATGGTGTAGGGCATGATTTCTTTATTCAAAAGATCATAATCTTTACATTTCGACAATTCAAAAAGAATTTCCAGCAACAACAAGTATCTTTTATAGCCCTCCGATTCCAACATCATTTTTAATTTCGGAAGTAAGGCTTTCTTTACTTTATGATGAAAATGTATCCCATATTTTGAAAGTTCCAGCAAATTTTTAATGGATCGAGCCTCTACTTCCTGTTGGGGAAACTGGAGAATTTCTTCTTTGAACTGAAGAACTATCTCTTCATGGGGGTCAATAGAATTCAATCCAAATCCCGAGTGAGGAATATTGGAACCAATCAGTACCAGATCTCCATGAGTATAATTACTTTTATGATAGCCCACATGTCGGGTTCCACTCCCGGAAATGACACATACAAGTTCAATTTCGGGATGATAATGATATTCCCATTGAATTCTGAAATAGGAGAGTTATTATGAATCGTACGGAACGAGCTTTTTTCATTAGGAATTACTCTTTCAAAAGTAACTTTCATTTAATTAATCATATTTAATCACTAAAAATACTAATTATATTAATATTGTTCAAATATTGATTTATTGTGTTAAATTATTGTGAACAGAAATGCTTCTATCTTAGCCGCAAAGAAATAACCTGAATGAAAAACTTCAACATCAAGGCGGTTTTATTTTTGAACTATTTTGTTTTCGCAATTCTTCTGAATTCTGTGGGAACTGTGATTTTGCAGGTACAGCAGAATTTTGGAATTTCAAAATCATCTGCCAGCGTACTGGAAGGTTTTAAAGATCTTCCAATCGCAATCTGTTCATTCATTCTCGCTTCATTTCTTCCTAAAATCGGGATTAAAAAATCAATGCTTATTGCTTTGTTTCTGGTGAGTGGAATGTGTTTTGTGATGCCATTTACCAATGATTTCTGGATCTTCAAATTATTATTTGCCATTGTAGGTGTTTCCTTTGCGCTGATTAAAATTTCAGTTTTTACCTCTATTGGCTTGGTAACAGAAACGGATAAAGAACATTCAAGTTTTATGGGGTTTTTGGAAGGATTCTTTATGATTGGAGTATTGGCAGGAAACGTTTTATTCAGTTTATACATTGACGACCACAACCCGAAATCTACCCATTGGCTGAATGTGTATTGGGTATTAGGAGTGCTTTCATTATTGTCATTTTTATTTTTATTCTTTTCAAAACTGAATGAAAAAGAAGCTAAAAGTGAGAAAACGGATTTATTGGGTGATTTAAAAAATAGTGCAAGTTTATTCAGCTATAAAAAAGTATTGTTCTTTTTATTATGTGCCTTCCTTTTTGTACTAGTAGAGCAGAGTTTCCAGACATGGACACCTACTTTTTATAAAGAAATTTTAAAAGTTCCTACTTCTATGAGTATTCAGGCAGGAGCTGTTTTAGCAGGAGCTTTTGCATTGGGAAGGTTCTTATCAGGTTTCTTTTCCAGAAAAATCAGTTGGATTTATGTGGTATCTTTCTGTGTGATTGGCTTTGCCATAAGTTTAATATTGGTACTTCCATTAACTCATGATATTCATATTGATGCAGGTACAAACTGGCTGAATGCTCCGCTTGTAGTGTATTTATTTCCCTTGATGGGCGGCTTACTGGCACCGATTTACCCGAGTATCAATTCCGTGATTCTGGCCTCTATTCCTAAATATTTGCATAGCGCAATGTCTGGATTGATCGTAGTGTTCTCAGCGATTGGAGGGACAATAGGTTCAATCATTACAGGTTTTGTATTTCAGGAATTCAGTGGACAACAGGCATTTTATCTGTCTCTGATTCCACTTTCATTGTTGATAACCTCAGCAATTTTCATGAATAAATTAAAAATTAATCCTAATAAATAATCATGAGTAATCAGCTTTATATCAAAGAAATCCAGGTGCTTTTTGATGCAGTACAAAAGTCGAAAATTTTTGAAGATCAAAAAATGATGACCGATGCGGTTCCTTTATTTCCGATTGCAGAGATCAATGCAAAATACGAACAGGAAAAAGATTTTGAAGAATTTAACCTGAAGAATTTTGTAATGGCTCATTTTGATTTTCTAGGAGCTAAAGTTTCTGTTAGGAGAGAAGATCACCTTCCCATCGGGCAGCATATAGAAAAGCTTTGGGATGAACTGACGCGTACAGCATACGAAGAAAAAGGTACGCTTTTAAAATTACCTAAGCCGTATATCGTTCCGGGCGGACGTTTCAATGAATTTTTTTATTGGGATAGCTATTTTATTATGCTTGGATTACAAGTTTCCGGCAGAGTGGAAATGATGGAGAATATTGTGGAAAACTGTTCTTACCTGATTCAAAATGTAGGATTTGTTCCGAATGCAAGCAGAACTCATTTTTTGAGCCGTTCGCAGCCTCCTTATTTTTCTTTGATGCTTGAGCTTCTTGTTGAGACAACAAGTGATGAATCTATTTATACTAAATATCACGATACTTTAGAGAAGGAATATGCTTTTTGGATGAATGGAGAAAAGGAAGTAGAGTTGGGTTCAGGGGTTAAAAGAGTAGTGAAAACTCAGGATGGAGATATCCTGAACAGATATTACGATGCCGAAAATGAACCACGCCCTGAAAGTTACCTCATCGATATTGAAGATCAGAAGAATGCATCAGGAAACGAATTTTACAGAAATATAAGAAGTGCCTGTGAATCCGGCTGGGATTTTTCCAGCAGATGGTTTGCAGACGAAGAACATATTCAGACGATAGAAACGTTGAATCTTGCACAGGTAGATCTCAATAGCCTTTTATGGCATTTGGAAACTACCCTAGCAAAATCATCAGCACTTCAGGATCTGAAGGACAAAGAAAATTATTTTACTGAAAGAGCAGCAAAGCGAAGACACATGATCAATAAATACTTCTGGGATGAAAAGACGAAGATTTACAGAGATTATCATATTAAAAAACACACAAAAACACCGTCTGAACATATTGCTGCTCTTTACCCTTTATTCCTTGGAATTGCAGATCAAAAACAGGCTGAAGCAGTAGCTGAAACCATTTCTGAAAAGTTTTTATACCCGGGAGGATTGGTGACTACCACCAAAAAAACAGGTCAACAATGGGATTTACCTAATGCCTGGGCACCTTACCAATGGCTTGGGTTTAAAGCGATGAAAGACTATGGGTTTAATGAAATGGCAGAGCAGATAAAAGATAAATGGTGTTCCAATGTAGAACGAGTGTATAAGAACACTGGGAAACTGATGGAAAAATACAATGCATTAGATACGGAAACAATAGCAGGAGGTGGGGAATATCCCAATCAGGATGGATTTGGTTGGACGAATGGTGTGTATTTAAAACTACAACAAAACTGAAACTAACAATAGAAAAATAAGGCTATGAAAAAAAAATCGATCTTTTTAATCGCCGCAACTGCTGTATTGTATTTCAATAAAGCATATGCACAGGAAACTCCACAAGATTCCGTGAAGGTTTCCTCTATCGATCAGGTTGTCATTACAGGGAACTCCAATCCCAAGAAAAAAATAGAATCCAGTACTGCTATTTCCACCTTCAGTGCCAAGGAAATTCAAAAGCAAAATCCGATTAGTGCTGCTGCTTTATTACAGAGAGTTCCGGGATTTGCAGTAGAAACTTCCGGTGGGGAAGTGGGGAATAACCTTTTTGCAAGAGGTATTCCTTCTGCAGGAGCTTATGAATTTGTACAGGTGCAGGAAGATGGTCTTCCGGTTTTTGAAGATGGTGCTCTTCAGTTTGCCAATGCCGATAACTTTTTCCGAGTGGATAATTCCGTAAGTAGATTAGAGGCCTTAAGAGGAGGTTCAGGTTCTATTTATGCCAATAATTCTCCCGGGGACTTATTAACTTTATTACTAAAGAAGGAACCAATGATTTTAAAGGGACAGCTAAACTGGAAACCAGTACCTATGGATTGATGCGTACAGATCTTAATGTAGGTGGTGCTTTGGTGAAAGATAAATTATTCTTCAATATTGGTGGTTTTTACAGATCGGATGATGGAATCAGAAAAACAGGTTTTAAAGCTAATAACGGCGGCCAGATCAGAATGAATTTAAAGTATGTCTTTGATAAAGGCTACGTTAAAGTATATTATAAGAAACTGGATGACAGAAATACGTTCTTCCTTCCAATTCCTTTGACTCAGGATGGAGATAAATTAAAAGGATTCAATGGTTTTGATCCTAATTATGGTACTTACAGCTACAGAGGAATCAGCCAGTTGAATATCCCACAGGCTGGTGGTGGCTTTTTCAGCAGAAATTTAGAAGATGGAATTCATCCGAAAGTTGATGTGTTGGGAGCTGAATTTAAATATGATCTGGGTGGAAATTTCAGCGTTATTAATAAACAAGATACACGAATATCAATATGAACTATACAGGGATTTTCCCTGCCGGAGCACCCCAAACAGCTGCTGATTTTGCCAAAGGCATGGGAATGACCAATTACCAATATTCTATGGTCAGCAACGGAGCATTAGTTAATCCTGAGTATGTACAAAAACTGGGTTTCTGGGCGATTGATAAGCAGATGAACAATTTTGTGAATGACCTACAGTTCAACTATAAATTTGATAAAGGTAATGTAACGGCAGGATTTTACAAATCCAACTGGAAATCTCATCAATACTGGAACTGGAGCAATATTCTGACGACTGCTACAGATAGGCCTGAGTTGCTAAACTTGGTAGATCCATCTCTTAGTCCAAGCAGTGTTGGGTATTCTAAAACTTATAACGGAGTGACGGATATGTCTACTTTGCTTAGGGATTCACAGATTCAGGGAAGTCTGAATGATCTTTATTTAAACTTAGATTATAATGTAACAGATGCTTTAAGTTTTAATGGAGGAATCCGCTACAGCCGTGATTATTACAGAGGATACAAAGTAAATACCACTACAGCCAATCTTAATAATTCAGGTTTAACGACTGATGGAATTCATGGTTTTGGTACTACAACTGCCGATGATAATATGAACGTTCTGGGTAATCAGTTTACCTATTGGTATTATGATATTAATAAAGTCTCTTATACGTTGGCTTCTAATTATAAGATCAATCGTGAAATGCGGTATATGCTCGTTTCTCTCACGGTTTCAGATCTCCGAATGAAGAAGCATATTATAATAATATAGGAAAGCTGGATCTTGTGAAGCCTGTATTAACCAATCAATTGGAAGTGGGATATAAATATTATTCCCGAACTTTCGATATTGCAGTGATTCCTTTCTATTCGACACTTAAAAACCTTTCATTCACGGACGTTTATTCAGACGGAACTTCAGAAAATAAATTTGCTAATACTACCAATTTTGGAGTAGAAATTGAAGGATACGCAAGATTATTCAACAATATCTTTGAAGTGACTTTTAACGGAACCATTCAAAATCCAAAATATAAAGATTTCAACGGGCGAAATGGAGATGGAACTCTATTCGATTATAGTGGAAATGTAGTAAGAAGAATTCCTAAGTTCTATTTCAACATTGCTCCTGCTGTGAATATTACCAAAGAATGGAGAGCGTATGTAAGTATGAATTATTATGGAAAACGTTTTCAGGATGAAGGCAATACAGATGATAACATTTTACCTTCATTCACGGAATTTGGTGCAGGAATGTCTTATCAGTTAGGAAAAATACGTTTTGCTGTAGACGGAACCAATATTTTTAATACAATTGGAATTACAGAAGGAGATCCAAGATCGCAGACGGTTTCAGGATCTAATATAAGAATGGCAAGGCCTATTATGGGTGCAGCTGCCAGAGCTTCAATCACTTTAGATTTCTAAACTCTATTTCTTTATAACAGAAAACCGTCAGGAATGATTTTCCTGACGGTTTTTATTTCTACTTTTTTATCAACTTATCTATTTTTCATTCAATGAATGAAGAACTGAACTTTCATTTATCGTTGCTTTTTCAACAGATTGATAAGGGATTTGAGTTCCGAAATTTTTCTTATAACTTTCATTTTCAGCTGATATTTTGGCATCTTGAATTTTTTTCAGTGTTTCAGCTGTTGTCAACTGTTTTTGTTTGATATATCTATCAAAACCAATGAAATAATTTTTATTTTGTTGAGTAAGTTTTAAGGTCACAGGTGGTAGAATAGAATCTATATTTTTTATGACAATGTAGTAATTATACTTTTTATTCATCGGATATGTATAACTCAAGGCATCAAAAGGATAGCTGATTGTATTTTTTTCCTTATTGCTGCTACGGGGAACACTAATGGTCATCCAATTGTAGTCGTTATTTTTTTTCGTGAACTCATAATTACTTTCAAACAATTTCTTATCATCATTAAATAGGGGCTGAAATTTTTTCTGAGTATTCATATCCTTCGAAAAATTTATAAAAGCATATGATTTAGACGTCCCATTCAGATAACCCAATAGATTAACGGTAATGTCTTTTTTATTTTTATCAAATTTTCCGTAAATACTAATGGGGGTTTCTTCAGCTTTAACTTCAGTTAATACAATATTATCTTCATCTACTTTATTCCACTTTCCGGTTTTCCAACTACCATATTTAAAGAAATAGAATTCATTGTTGGGTAATATAAATAAGGAAGAATCCGGTTCCTCGTCATCCAACTTATAGTATCCTACAAATTGGGCATTTACTTTTGCTATGAAAAAAAATAAGATGAAAAATAGAGTATATGTTTTTTTTGATGTCATTTTAATACCTTGAGTGGTTTATAATTATGGCTAGAGCTCACACGCTCTACACCCCTCAAACTCCTAAGCTCAAATCCTACTTTACTTCAAAAAAGGATTATACTGTTTCTCAAACCCAATCGAAGTAGGATTTCCATGGCCGGAGAAAACTTGCGTTTCAGGATCTAATACGAAAAGTTTGGTTTTAATCCCATCAATTAATTGTTCGTAATTTCCTTTATAAAGATCCGTTCTTCCAATACTGCCTTCAAACAAAACATCCCCCGAAATCATAAACTTCTGATTTTCGTTGTGATAAACAACACTTCCTGGTGAATGTCCCGGAACATGGTAGATTTTAAACTTTTCTCCATCCAGATCAAGCTCTTCTCCTTCATTAATATAAACAATGTCTACTTTTACTGGATCAACAGGGAACCCGAATCTCAATCCGCTTGCCTGAAGCATATCAAGAACTTCCTGATCTTCCTGATGCATATTTACCGGAACTTTAAAGGTATCAATGCCCATTGTAGTCCTAAAACATGGTCAATATGAGCATGAGTTAAAAGAATTTTCTGAACGTTCAGTCCGTTTTCTTTAATGAAGTTATCAATAGCCTGAGTTTCCTGCTCATTCATATTTCCCGGATCAATTAGCCAGGCGTTTTTGTTTTCATTATAAAGAATATAGGTGTTCTCACTTGCAAAGTTGCATACGAAGCCTTGAATATGAAGCATAATCTGAATATTTTGATTCAAAAATACGATATTATTAAGAAAATGGCTATTTTTCGTTATCTTCGTCATAATGAAAACTTTGCGAATACTCTTACTTTCCCTGGGTGGATTGGTTTATGGACAAAATATCCAAAGCATCCAGCTATTTAATCCTCAGACGAATGATGAAACACCGGTCATCAAATTCGGCGAACAGCTGGTGCTGAGTTTTGATGATCTTACCAATGGGAGCGAAATTTATCGATACACTCTTAAGCATTATGACAGAAATTGGAATGATGATAATTTGTTCTTTACAGAAATTGCTACAGGGAGTATGAATGGGCTTTTGGATCAGTTTCAGTATTCATTCAATACATTGCAGGCTTATACTCACTATAAACTAACTTTTCCTAATGACAAGATCCAACCGAAAATATCGGGGAATTTTGAACTGATTGTTTATAAGGATTCGGCAGATAAGCCCTTATTCAAAAGGCGTTTCTACCTGGTAGAAGACGCTGCTACTCTTGGCGTAAATGTTTCAAGAATTGCTGATGCTAAGAACCCTAGCATCAACCAAAGAGTAGAAATAAAAGCATTACCAAAAGCAGGGGATCTTTCTTCTAATGTCAACTCTATGAGTTTGAATGTAATGCAGAATAACAACCCCAATATGGTAATTTTTAACCAGAAGCCAAGTGCTGTTTTGGGAAATCAATTGCTTTTCCAACAAATGAATCTTGTGTTTCCCGGAGACAACGAATTTTATTATTTCGATAATAAGAACATGACTATTGCGGCGGATATGGTTCGTGCAGTTGAAGTAAAAGATGATACCAACCATACGTATTTACATCCTGTTTGGGCATTTCCTTTAAATTATCAATATCAGCCTGATGTGAATGGCGCCTGGTATTACCGAAGAAATGATTTGGGAAGAGAAAGAGATGCTGAAAGAGAAGCAGATTATTCCTGGGTGTATTTTTATTTAGATTCAGATCCTGTGGATAAGGAAATCTATATTCTTGGGGGATTTAATAATTTTAAGCCCAGCAAAGAGAATCAGATGCAGTATGATCCGGCAACAAAACAGTATGTTGCTAAACTATTCCTGAAACAAGGATTCTATAATTATGTTCTGGCCACAAAGCAAGGAGATTCTCCATTGGATTTTGGTGAAGTGAATGGTAATTTCTGGCAGACAGAAAACCTTTATCAGGCATTTCTTTACTATGCGCCTTTTGGACGAAATTATGATGGTCTGATAGGGTATGGAGAATTCAGGACTCCTATTAGAAAATAGTATCTATAATTTCAAGATAAAAATATAAATAAATGGCTGTCTCTATTGAGATAGCCTTAATTTTTTCATATATATTATGAATATTAGGGAATTATATTCAATAAAATGTTTTGCATAGTGAAAAAAATAATTCACAAAATGTTGATTTTAGTTAAATTAATTCATGAAAAATATTCATAATAATAAAATTATGTTTAATTATTTCGCTTTAATTTAAAATCATTATTGTGGTTTGTTTAATGATTTATATTTTCAATTGAATTTTTTATAAAACATATATCATTGTATTGTGAAAAGTTTATAAATTCGTTATCACATTAAACAAATATTATTTATGAAAACAAAATTTATTTTAGCAGTAAGCGTTGCAGCCTGCTCTTTCGTTTTTGGACAAAACACTCCATCCAAAGTAATTTCCGGTAAAAACGGATTACATTCAGAATTTCTAAGATTTGATAAAAACGGTCCTGCCTTTCAGGGAAAACCTGTTTTATTTGATGAAAAATCTGAAAGGCTTTCACCAGGGCAATCTCGTAAATTAGGTATTGAAACTGACCAACTAGGGTTTGAGACTCACCGATTCCAACAAACAGTGAATGATATTCCTGTAGAGTACGGAATGATGGCTGTACAAACTAAAAACGGTAAAATTGTGGGACAGACAGGTAAATGGGTTCTTGACGTTCCTCAGAGAGTTGAGAAACAGGCCAATATCTCTGAAAGCATCGCGCTGCAAAATGCCTTATCATTTATAGGAGCAGAATCCTATAAATGGCAAAACAAAGCCGAAGAAGATTTCATTAAAAATGAAACAAATGATAAAAATGCCAGTTTTGCACCCAAAGGAGAGTTGGTTTATTATTCAGAACCTACTGATGAAAAGCTGAACGATCTTCGACTAGCTTATAAATTTGATATTTATGCAGAAAAACCATTAAGCAGACAATATGTTTTTGTAGATGCAAAAAATGGAAAAGTATTAGGCGTTGACGCTTTGATTCACGATGTCAATACAACAGGAACTGCTACAACAGGATATAGCGGAAGCAGAAGTATTGTTACCGACTCTTATAATGGAAGCTACAGATTAAGAGAAACCGGAAGAAACGGCGGAACAGCTGTAGAGACTTATAATTTACAAAAAGGGACAAATTATTCATCGGCAGTAGATTTTACAGATTCTGATAATGTCTGGAATAATGTAAATGCCAATAAAGATCAATATGCTACCGATGCCCATTGGGGAGCTGAAATGACAGTAGATTATTTGTATTCAAAATTTGGGAGAAAAAGTATCGATAACAATCACTTTGCAATAAAATCATATGTTCACTATTCTAACAATTACTTCAATGCATTTTGGGATGGTTCAAGAATGACTTACGGTGATGGAAGCTCTTCTACAAACGGAGGAAAGCCATTGACTGCCATTGATGTTTGTGGGCATGAGATCACTCACGGAATGACATCCAAAACCGCTAATTTGGTGTATCAAAGAGAGCCGGGAGCATTAAATGAAGGTTTCTCAGATATTTTTGGAAACACCATAGAAAAATGGGCCAGACCCAACCAGGCAAGTTGGACATTGGGTGAGGATTTCAGCTATGTAATCAGAAATATGGCAAACCCTAACGCTTATAGTCAGCCGGATACTTATTTGGGAACCTACTGGAAAGCTACCACTACTTCAGGTTGTGCTACTCCTAGTCAGTCCAATGATTATTGTGGAGTTCATACCAATTCAGGAGTTCTTAATTTTTGGTATTACTTATTGGTAACCGGAGGTACAGGAACCAATGATAAAGGTTTTGCCTATAACGTTTCCGGAATAGGATTTGATAAAGCAGCTGCTATTGCATATAGAACGCTGACTAGCTATCTTACTGCTACTTCCACTTATGCCAATACAAGAACTTACTCTTTACAGGCAGCAGCAGATCTGTATGGAGCAGGCAGCAATGAAGTAACTCAAGTTACCAATGCATGGAATGCTGTAGGTGTTGGCGGAGGTACTTCTCCAGCAGGACTTATTGCTGCAGCAGCTAATGAATCTCCTTATACTATTAGTCCAAATCCTGCAACAGACAGATTTACGGTAGCATTCAATGGAAAAGAAGGTAAAGGAACTGTAGAAGTGGTGAACTTAACAGGAAGAAAAGAACTTTCTGAAAAAGTTAAGCTTACTGATGGAGCCAATAGACTGGAAATACAGCTTCCATCCAATATGCTTCCAGGAGTTTATATTGTAACAGTGAACGGCCAGAAAGCCGGAAATCTAATTAAAAAATAAGTTTTAATATATTTCAAGAGAAAGGCCGTAGAAAATTTTCTGCGGCCTTTTTATATATTGTATCTGAAGGATTTATACGAAATAGAAATCATTCAATTTTTCTTCGCAAAGTGTTTTTACCACTTCTATCCATCGATCTTCATCATTAAGGCAGGGGATATAATGGAAACTTTCTCCACCACCATGCATGAATTGTTCTTTTCCTTCTTCAGAAATTTCTTCCAATGTTTCAAGACAGTCTGAAACGAATGCCGGGCAAACAACAGCCAAATTTTTAATTCCTTTTTTAGGAATCGTTTCTAAGGTATGATCTGTATAAGGCTCAATCCACTTGTCTTTTCCTAATCTTGATTGGAAAGAAACAATTGTTTTCTCCTTTGGAAGTCCCATTTTAGCAATAACAGCCTCAGTCGTTTTATAACACTGATGTCTGTAGCAATAGGCATTGTGAGTATCTACCTGACTGTTGATACAATTAGCATCATCAATCTTACAGGTCTTTGAAGGATCTGTTTTGTACAGATGCCTCTCCGGAACTCCGTGGTAAGAAAATTGCAGGGCATCAAAATTTTCAGGAAGTTTTTCCTTAATACTTTCAGCCAGACAGTTGATATAAATCTCTCTGTTGTAGAAAGGTTGAATATAATTGATTTTTACCTCTGGAAACTTTTTCTTTCTTACTTCTTCCGCTTTTTCAATAACAGTTTCCGTAGTACTCATCGCGTATTGAGGATACAAAGGGAAAAGAACGATTTCAGAAATTCCCTGATCTACCAGTTTCTGGATTCCGGTTTCAATACTTGGTTCTGCATATCTCATCCCGATTTCCACCGGGACATCCACCAGCTTTTGAAGTTTTTTCTGAATTTTTTCAGTAATGACGATCAATGGAGAACCTTCATCCGTCCAAACCGTTTTATAGGCTTCGGCAGATTGGGCAGGTCTTGTTTTCAGAATAATACCCTGAACAAGAAGAGCGCGAAAGATCCAACGATAATCAATTACCCTTTCGTCCATCAAAAATTCATCAAGATATTCCTTTACATCATTTACAGCCGTAGATCTTGGTGATCCAAGGTTGACCAGTAAAATTCCTTTTTTATTCAATTTTTTTATTTTAATGATGAAACAGACTTGTTAAAATCTGTTACCAATTCTAATACTTTAACAAAGGTATTGTTTTCAATTGAGCCATCAGACTCCAATCTACCCTTTATCCCTTTTATTAAAAGCTGATGTTTATCATCTGTTTTCGCTCCAAGCGTTTTTAAAAGCAGTAATAATTCTTCATGACCTTTCTCTCCACTGGCAGAGCCTGTAATGAATGCAACAGGTTTGTCCTGAAAAACATTCGTGGAAACACACCATTCCAATAGATTCTTTAATCGACTCGGAATACTGAAAATGTATTCTGGGGTAGAAATAATCACTCCTCCCGAATCGCTAATAAATTCTCTGATCTTTACAATTTCCTCAGGGATATTCACATCAGTTAATGAGGTGTCAAAATGAGGAAGCACAGAAAGATCATCAGACATCTGGAATTTGATATTGGGATTTTTGTCCATTACCTGTTCCATCAGTTTCTGATTACTGGAATTTTTTGTAGCACTTCCAATAATGATAAGAATCTTTTTAGGTTCGGTCATGAAATATGAATTATCCGTTTACAGCTTCCACTCTTTCTACGAGATCCGGAACGAATTGTTTTAAAATATTTTCAATTCCGTTCTTTAAAGTAGCTGTAGAACTTGGACATCCTGAACAAGCTCCCTGTAAAAGCATTTTAGCTGTTTTGCTGGATTCATCATATTCCATTAAAGAAATTTTTCCGCCATCATTTTCTACAGCCGGAGCTACATATTCATTTAAGATGTCAGAAATTTTCTGCTCATTATCAGTATAATCTCTGTTAATGATTTTTTCAACAGGGTTTTCATGTTTTTGAGGTTCCATTTTTGAAATTTCACCACCATTTTGAAGATAATCAGCAATAAGAGAACGAACGATGATCATTACTTCGTGCCATTCCACAGAGTGATCTTTGGTAACGGCTACAAAGTTATCTGAAATGAAAACCTCAGTAGCAAAATCAAATTCCTTAAAAATAGCTGCTGCTAAAGGAACTTCAGATGCTGCTTCTCTTGATTTTACTTCTATAAAGCCCTCCATAAGCAGTTTGCTGGAAACAAACTTCATAACATTTGGGTTAGGAGTCATCTCAGAATAGATCTGATACATTTCTTTTTTCTTCTGAAGATAAATTCTAGGGTTAGCTAATAATTCATCCTCAATCACATTTTTCAGACTTTCAGCAACATGTTCCCATTCAATAGTATCCTGTTTTGCCACAGCTACAAAATTAGCGGTGATGAAAACTCTTTCTACAAAAGGATAGTTGAAAAGTTCCTGTGCCAAAGGAATTTCTGAAATATCTGAATTTCTGTCCAACTCTAAAGACCCCGGAATCAAGTTGTAATCGGCAACAAATTTCATCACTTTCGGGTTTTCGGTTGGTTCTATAAGTACGGTACGCATTTTTTCGTTAAATTTGAGATACAAAAATACGCATTAGAAGTTAGAAGCTGAAAATTGAGAGTTAGATTTTTGCTATCGCTGTAATTTAGAAGGTAGATGCTAAAAATCAGGAGATAGAAAATCAGGATTTTCAAATGAGCTTATTTTTAAATTTTCAAATTAAAACTATGGCACTTATAAAAGAACTTTTAGGAAAAATACCACAAATAGGAGAGAACACTTTTCTAGCGGAAACGGCTACTATTATCGGAGATGTTACGATGGGAAAAGACTGTAGTGTTTGGTATAATGCAGTTATCAGAGGTGATGTTCATTATATTAAAATGGGTGATAAAGTAAATGTTCAGGACAATGCAATGCTGCACTGTACTTATCAGAAACACCCTTTGAATATCGGAAACAATGTTTCTATCGGACATAATGCAATTGTTCATGGATGTACCATTAAAGATAATGTACTTATCGGAATGGGAGCGATTGTAATGGATGACTGTTTGGTTGAAGAAAATTCAATTGTTGGGGCAGGTTCTGTAGTTACTCAGGGAACACATATCAAATCCGGAGAAGTTTGGGGTGGAGTTCCGGCCAAAAAAATCAAGGATATCAATGCTCAGTTATTGGAAGGTGAAGTGAACAGAATTGCAGATAATTATGTGAAATATTCATCCTGGTATAAGGAGAATGTGAAAGATTACGAATTATAGGCGTGATTCGAGGTAAGGATTTTCGGGAAGTATGGATACAATTTCGGATTTTGGAATTGACCTTATATCTCTCATCTCCAAGTCTCTTGTCTTTATGCCTCGAGTCTAAATCGCAAATACATAAAAATAACAAAAGCTCTGTCTGATGACGGAGCTTTGTATATCAATTCTTGGTTTGATTTGATATAGAACCTTTGCTTTTTTTTATTTGGGGTCTGGAGTAATCAATTTGGCCTCTCCATTGATACATTTGATATAGGATGGCGGTGTGATTACCGTACAATCAGACATGATATTATATTTTTCGTTAAAAATCCTCACTTTATCCGTATACTCATTGATCCTTGGTAAAATGGACGCTTCAATTTTTTTAGGGTAAGCAATGTATTGCTGAGGTCCGCCACAGGACTTTATGCCCATAGGAACAAATGTCCAGTCAGCGGCATTGGTACAATTTTCACCTTTAGCTTCAGATTCAATAGAAGCTTTTAATTTATCGATTTGTGCCTGATCATATTTTTGACTGTCTTCATCAGCGGGTCGGTTAGCAATATCTATAGGAAGGTTGGAATCAAGGTTCTTCGTTGAATTACAGGAAACCAGGGTTAATGTAGTACATAATACTATCGCTGGGATAAACAGTAAATTTTTTTTCACAATAGACTTTTTTCTTTTTAAGAATTTTCAAAACTTATGCCAAGGTAAGAAAATCAAATTCATTTCCGTATTTTTGACAACGATGAACAATCATTTTTTTGACTTAATAGAGTACACCAACAGAAGTGTTTTCTTGACTGGAAAAGCCGGAACAGGGAAAACAACGTTTCTTAATGATTTTGTAAGACGAACAAAGAAAAAGCATATTGTGATTGCCCCTACGGGAATTGCTGCAATTAATGCGGGTGGGGTTACCATCCATTCCATGTTCGGATTACCACTTAGAACCTTTTTGCCTACGACGGAAAGGATAGATACCAGTTTGGCCAATAATATTGCCGATCTGATGCCCCATTTTAAATATCGTAAAGATAAACTCAAGCTTTTAAGAGAAGTTGAGATCATTATTATTGATGAGGTCTCCATGTTGAGAGCGGATGTCTTGGATATGATGGATTTTTCTTTACGATTTATCAGAAGGAATAATCAAAGGTTTGGAGGAGTGCAGATGCTATTTATTGGGGACTTATTTCAGCTGCCGCCAGTAGTAAGGGATGAGCATATTCTGAAAATGTATTATGATTCTCCGTTCTTTTTCGATAGTCATGCGATTAAAGATATTCCAATTGTTACGATTGAACTTACAAAAGTGTACAGACAATCTGACCAGGAATTTTTGGAAATACTAAATGCTATTCGTGACGGTGATGTAGGAAGTATCGACTTTGATCATCTGAATAAAAGATATGATCCCGATTTTGATATGGGTAAAGAATCTTACGTATATCTCTGCTCTCACAACAAAATGGCGGATGAGATCAATCAGGAAAAGCTGAAAGAAATAAAAGTTGATGCTAAAACTTACGAGGCTAAACTTGTTGGAGATTTTAAAGAAAATCAGTTTCCTAATGAACAGTTTCTGGATCTTAAAATAGGCGCTCAGATTATGTTCATCAGGAATGATATTTCCGGGGAGAAGAAATATTTCAATGGAAAGCTTGGTGAAATCATTGGTTTGGATGATGATGAGATCCGTGTAGTTCTTGATGAAAGTGAAACAGAAATTACCGTAAAAAAGGAAACCTGGGAGCAGAAAAAATACTTTCTGGATACTGATAAAACGATCCAAGAAGAAGTGTTAGGAAGCTTTGAACAGTTTCCGATAAAATTGGCCTGGGCAGTTACCATTCATAAAAGTCAGGGGCTTACCTTTGATAAAGTGATTATTGATGCCGGGAAAAGTTTTACCGCAGGCCAGGTATATGTAGCATTGTCACGTTGTAGAACTTTGGAGGGAATTGTTTTAAAATCGAAGATTACTCCTGAAGTTATTTTTAAAGACAATAGAATCCTGCAGTTTCATAGCAATACGGTGGCTAACGATCATATAGATGCTATTTTGAATCAGGAAAAGTACGATTACAGTATCAGAAAGGTTCTTCGTACGATCGATTGCCAGTGGTTTTTAAATGAAGTGGAGGAATGGAATAAACTTTCCGCCACTACTAAAAATATAGACCGTGTTAAAGCCAATCAGCTTTACCTTCAATTAAAACATGAAGCGACCAATCTTGGGAAAATATTTGAAAAGCTGGAACGCATTATTTTTCAAAAAGTAAATAATTTTATTGAACAGAAGGAAGAATGGACTGAAATTGAAAGCAAGTCAAAAGGGGCTGTTAATTTTTTCTTTACGGAAACCAGAAATAAAATATTCGATCCTTTGAAAGAGTTTTATGCTGAAATCAAAGGGGCAAAAGGATTGAAACAATACAATGAAGAAGTGAAAAGCTGGCTGGAAGATATTGAAGAATACCTGAACAGTTTAAAAGATATTCATCTTCTGGAAACAAGGCTTCTGGATGAAAAAAATGATAAGGAAGTCAGCATGAGAATCGCTAAAGTACCTTCACAGGTTCTTACTTTCCAGCTTTTTGAACAAGGGAAAACAATTGGTGAGATTGCATTGGAAAGAGGGTTGGTAAAAGAAACTGTGATTGGGCATCTTGCTAAATTTGCAGAACAAGGGCTATTGGATATTGCAAGAGTGATTACCTCTGATAAAATTAAAGCCTTCGAAGATGAATTTTATAAAAATCCACACGAGACTTTAACCGAGTGGAAAAATGCTTTACCAAGTCATTTTGAATTTAATGAGATCAGAATTCTGATCAATCATTACAACTATAAAAAAGAAAAGAATTCCTAGGGAATTCTTTTCTTGCTTAAAATATATTAATAAGAATGATAAATTTAAATCTTAAGGGTACATAGCATTGATCGTATTGATATCCCCTGTTGTAAATCCTGTTCTGTTATAAGTGAAGTTGGAGCCATCAGCTCTTTTAATAGTAGGTAATCCATTTTTAGAATAAGATGTTGGCCAATACATCATCACCGAATTGATATTGAAAGGCCCTATATCGGTTCCAGAAGTATATTTATTAAAATTATAACCCTGTCCGTCCTGAATATTCCCCCATTGAATGCTTACATACTGATCTCTGTCCTGGCGGCAATGTTCATGATAAATTCCAACGGTGTGCCCCATTTCATGAATCACCGATCCTACAGAAATATTCTGATCCAGAGAAATGGTTTGTTTTCCACCCTGATACCCGATATGTGCCCACCCATCTGATCCGTTTGAACTTCCAAAAATAAATTCTACATAATTGGATTGGTTGGTACGCTGAACCCAGCGGGCATTTGTCTTGGAATTGTATTCATTCACTGCAGTATTGATTTTATTGCCATTGATAGACCCCATATTACTTGCAACAGTATAGTAAATAGTACGGTTAGGCCATCTTGAAAAAGTTGCACCACCTTTATTGGCTGCACCACCTTCTGTCAATTGTTGGTCAGAAAGCACAATGTCACCTTGGAAAAAGTTCATTCCGTTTTTTACTTCATACGTGATTTCCTGACCGTTTAATTGTCCTTTTTTAAGGTTAGCAACATTCACTGCGTTCGTTTGGATTTCGCTTGTGATTTCGTCATTGTTTTTACTGCAAGAGGATAGAATTGCAGCTATTACAAGGCTCATGAAAACCGTTCTTTTTGTCAATACTTTTTGGGAAAACAAGTCATTAATTTTTTTGTTCATGGTAAAGATTTTTTCAAATTGTTATACGAATATAATGATAATTCTCATTATAATGATTTATTTTTATTGAAAATTAAAACTTGATGTGGTATTTGTGTGTTTTTAATACCTAAACTGTAAAATGTTTAAGGCTTTAGGAAAAGATGGTCGTTGTGTAATGTTTTTGAAAGATATTGTTATACTCAAAAGGAGTAGAATATCAATTTAATCTCTAATAGTTTTTCCCTGAACTCACCAATAGATCCTATTAATTACAAAAAGTAACTAATGCGGTTCAGATGTTTTACATTTGTATGGTTTTTAATACCCACATAGAAAAGGAGATTTTATATCACCTTTAAAATTAATATCTCAATATGAAAAATTTTGAAATTTCTGTTTTAGACCTTGCGCCGGTAAAGCAGGGAAAAAGCATTCATGATACATTTCAGGACAGTTTGTCCTTAGCCAATCACGCAGAAGGGTTAGATTATAAAAGATTCTGGTTGGCTGAACATCACAATATGGAAAGCATTGCCAGCTCTGCAACTTCTGTTCTAATTGGTTTTATAGCTAACGGAACAAAAAAGATCAGAGTAGGTTCAGGAGGAATTATGCTTCCGAATCACAGCTCATTAATCATTGCAGAACAATTTGGAACACTGGAATCTCTTTTCCCGGGAAGAATTGACCTAGGATTGGGAAGAGCACCGGGAACCGATGGCTTAACGGCTCAGGCCTTGGGGAGAAATCCGGCGATTATTAACGAACAGTTTCCAAGACAAATCTTAGAACTTCAAAGGTATTTTTCTAAAGAAAATGCTGATGCAATGGTTCGTGCTATTCCCGGAGAAGGATTAGATGTTCCATTGTATATTTTAGGATCAAGTACAGACAGTGCATGGCTGGCAGCTGAACTCGGATTACCCTATGCTTTTGCAGGACACTTTGCTCCGGAACAGATGGAAATGGCTTTTAAAATTTACAGAGAGCATTTTCAACCTTCAAAATATTCGGATAAACCTTATATTATTGCTTGTGTTAATGGAGTAGCAGCAGAAACGTCTGAAGAAGCTCATAAAATTTCCACGACTTTGTTTCAGGCTTTCATTAATATTGTAAGAAATGACAGAAAACCTTTTGCCCCACCGGTAGATGATATGGACGAAATCTGGTCACCTATGGAGAAATCAATGGTGTTACAGAAGCTAAGATATACTTTTATTGGAGATCAGGCTGAAATTCAAGAAAAGCTTAAAGACTTCCAGGAAAAGTTCAATGTAGATGAATTAATGATCAATTCCCATATTTACGATCACCAGAAAAGATTAAGATCTTACGAGATTATCAGAGAAGCGGTGAACTCTTTATTCAAAGCGTAATAAACCATTCATATAAATTGGCAGATGCTTATTTTTATGAGTATCTTTGCACAAATAAAATGTAAAAATGTCTGATATTAAATTAAATACTATTCCAGAGGCCATTGAAGACCTTAGAAATGGGAAAATAATCATAGTAGTAGATGATGAAGACAGAGAAAATGAAGGAGATTTTCTTTGCGCAGCAGAACTAACAACGCCTGAAATTATCAATTTTATGGCTCTTCACGGAAGAGGGTTAATTTGTATGCCGCTTCCTGAAAAAAGATGTGATGAACTTGGGCTTGAAGTAATGGTAAGCAGAAGCAGCGATCCTAAAGAAACTGCTTTTACCGTATCTGTTGACCTTTTAGGAAACGGAACTTCTACAGGTATTTCTGCAGGTGACAGAGCAAAAACAATTTTAGCTTTGATGGATGAAAAGTCCAAACCTACAGACTTCATGAGACCAGGACATATTTTCCCCCTTCGTGCAAGAAAAGGAGGCGTATTAAAAAGAGCAGGACATACTGAAGCTGCCATTGACCTTACTCACTTAGCTGGATTAAAAGAAGGTGGAGTAATCTGTGAAATCATGAATGAAGACGGAACTATGTCTCGTTTACCTGAGCTTCACGCATTTGCTCAGAAACACGATATGAAAATTGTTTCTATTGAGGATTTGATCCACTATCAGCTTAAAAAAGGTAATCTTGTAGAAAGATTGGAAGAGAAAAAAGTAAAAACACACTACGGAGAGTTTGACTTCTATGCTTTCAGAGAAACTTCTAATGACCAGATTCATTTTGCATTAACAAAAGGGGCATGGACAGTAGATGAGCCGGTTTTAGTAAGAGTACAGTCTTCTGATTCTTATTTTGATGTATTGACAAGGTTAAATAATGGTGAAAAACCTTTACTGGAAAAAGTAACCAATATGGTAAACGAAGCTGGGAAAGGAGCTATTATCTTCATCAACAATGTTTCCAATTCTGAAAATACATTAAGAAAACTTCAACAGTTCCTGAACTATCAGGACGGGCAGGAGCAACATCCTACCTTAGCATACAACTATAGAGATTATGGTATTGGAACGCAGATCTTAAAGAATTTAGGAATTAATAAGTTTAAAGTAATCACTCAAAATCCTAATATTAAACCTCAGGTTGGAGGATATGATGTGGAGGTAAGCGAGTTGGTACAACTATAAAAAGAGAATCATCATTAGTGAATTTATTTCACTTTAAATGATTTTTTACCATATAAAATAAAAGGTTTAGGATTTTTCTAAACCTTTTTTTATTTTTAGACCATGACCGAGTCTTTAGAAAAACATATCCGGGAGTATGTTGATATTTCAGATGAAAATCTGGAAAAATATTGTAATGCCTTTACCTATAGAAAAATAAAAAAGAAAGAATTTTTATTAATGGAAGGAAGTATCTGTGATTTTGAAGGGTTTGTTGTGAATGGTTGTTTTAAGGTTTTTCATACCGATCGAAATGCAGCAGAACAAATCTTATATTTTGCTATTGAGAATTGGTGGATCTCGGATATAGATAGTTTTATCAACAGGATTCCATCCAAACTTACCATTCAGGCACTCGAGAATAGTGAAATTCTTTTGATTTCGAAAAAAGATAAAGAAAAGCTTTATCAGGAGATGCCGGAAGTAGAACGACTAATGAGACTTAAGTTTCAAAGTTCAATTATTGCATTACAACGTAGAATTATAGATAATTTAAGCAAATCTTCAGAAGAACGCTATATTGAATTTTTAAAGAAATATCCCGAAATATCCCGTCGCCTTACCAATATTCAGATTGCAGCCTATCTAGGAGTTACTCCTGAATCCCTGAGCAGAGTTCGCAAAAAAATTGTTGGGAAAATATAAAGAACCCACTATTGATTCCCTTTTCGTTAAAAAAAATGATAGCCAATAAAAAAGCCACAACAGATATTTTAGTTGTGGCTTTTATGTATGGTTACAATGTAACTGTAAAACTACAGTGCTATTTCGTCAAAGTTTCTAAAACCATTTAGAAAATCTTTTACAGTCATTCTTTTTTTTCCTTCTAGTTGAAGTTCTTGTGGAAAATAGACTCCATCCTGAGTATAGATTTTAAACTCATTTTTTGAAATATCCAATGTTCCGGCAACTTTACCGTGATTGGTAATCTCAAAACTTCCACCAAAAATTTTTAATCCTTTTTCTTCAGCTCCGATTTTTAAAGTCGTGAAAGCTGCAGGATATGGAGACATTCCAAGGATAAACTGATGTACTGTTTTTGAAGGAGCTTCCCAATTGATTCGGGTATCTTCTTTAAAGATTTTATAAGCATTTTTAGGATGCTCCACTTGTGGCTGAGGTTTTTCTTCAATAGCATTTTGAGCCAATCCGTCTAACGTTTTTACCACTAATTTTGAGCCCATTTCCATTAATCTGTCATGAAGATGTCCTGCGTTTTCATCCGATAAAACTTCAATTTCTTCCTGAAGAAGAATATTTCCTTCGTCAATTTTTTCATTAATAAAGAAAGTCGTTGCTCCTGTCTTTTCTTCCCCATTGATAACAGCATAGTTGATTGGAGCGGCTCCCCTATAATCCGGAAGAAGAGAAGCATGAAGGTTGAATGTTCCCATTTTAGGCATTTCAAAAAGAATCTTAGGCATCATTCTGAACGCTACCACAACAAAAACATCAGCATCCAGCTGTCTTAGTTCTTCTAAAAATTCAGGGTTTCTTAATTTTTCCGGCTGAAAAACAGGAATATTATTTTCTGAAGCATAGACTTTTACAGGGGATTGATTGATTTTTTGGCCACGTCCGCTTGCCTTATCTGCTACAGTTACCACACCTACAACCTGATGATGAGATTGATGAATAGCCTCCAATGACGTTTTTGCAAACTCAGGAGTACCTAAAAAAACGACTTTCAATGATTTCATATTGCAAAGATAAGTTTTTGCTGTGAGAGTGGAGAGAGCAGAAGCCTTGAGAGAATATAAATATTTTTCTGAAAACTTAGATTTCCAATCAAGGTATTGCTATTGTTTCCTACTATTTTTATTACTCATTGCCCATTACTCATGGTTCAGCGCATAGGTTCTGAAGTTCAGCATTTTTACTTTTCCTGAATCTAAAAGAAAGATTAAGTTTTCAAGAATGCTTTCTTTAGAGTGGTAGCTTAGCTGCACGGATAATTCTTCTATAGTTGCTGATTTTTTAGCCAGCAAATTGATGATCTGTTGTGAAATGTTTTTTCCGAAAATAGATTGTTTATTCTTTTCACATACGGAGCATTGGCCACAGTTTTTTGAATTTTTTTCGCCGAAATAAGCCAGGATAAGTTTCATTTTACAATAATCTTTATCCTCGGTATAGAACTTCATTTCTTCCCATTTCTGGATTTTGTTTCTTTGAATATGTTCAAAAAGTTTCCAATAGGCATTATTGATCGCTCTTTCATCACGAGGTTTCAAAAATTTGATACTTGATAAGGCTCCATCTATATATTCAAGATAGCTTCTCTGTTGAAGTTCTTTTAGACGCTCCTTGATTAAGGGAATACTCACTTCAATTTTATTGCTTACCTGCTGTTCACTGAACATTACTTTATGAGTTGTAATTCCGGACATGGTGCGGAGAAGAAGCTCTATGAAATAAGCATCTTTTTGAGGGAGTTGATCTATTTCATCAGATTTAATTAAAAGCTCCAAAGAGGATAGGCTTTTATTGTCATTATAGTAAATAATTTCCTGGTTGTGGAGAAAGTTGAGAACGTTGTTGATCTTTGCTTTAGATAAACGGGTAAAATTTTGTATTCCTATTGTATTCAATTGGAATGTTTTCTCAGGCAATTCAAATTCTGCTACCTGAAAAATAGAGTAGAGGTAGCTGATAATCTTTAAAAATTCAGCTTTGTTGGGTATTTGGTTTTTTAGGATTTGATCAAAATTTAATAATTCTTGCTTGTTCCAAAGCATAAAGGCAAAGCTATCTTTGCCATCCCTTCCGGCTCTTCCTATTTCCTGATAATAATTTTCAATAGAGGCAGCAGGAGAGTAATGGAGGACAAAACGTACATTATCTTTGTCAATACCCATTCCAAAGGCATTTGTAGAAATTAATACCTGATTGTTGCTATTGTTCCAGGTATTTTGCCTTGTGTTTTTTTCCTTTGTCGTTAAACCAGCATGAAAATAATCTACATTTTTTAGTTGATTTTTCTTTAAGAATTCAACAAGCAATTCGGCTTCTTTTCTGGTTCTTACATAGACTATCCCTGAATCTGTATTATACTTTAGAATATCCAGTACACGTTGAAATTTATCCGAAACTTCTTCAGTAAAGATTTTAATATTATTTCTTTTAAAACTTTTCTGAAAAATCGCTGGATTTTTCAGTTCAAGTTTATTTTTGATTTCCTTCAGAACTTTGTGAGTTGCTGTTGCAGTTAAAGCCAGACACGGGATTTCAGGATGATTTGTTCTGAAACCTTTGATGTTTTGGTAACTTGGACGAAAATCCTGACCCCACTCAGAAATGCAGTGAGCTTCGTCAACAGCAATAAATGATAGTTCTATTTCATCTATATTTTGTAGAAACTGAATGTTTGTTAATCTTTCAGGAGATACATAAAGAAGTTTGGTAAGACCTTCTTTACAACGGTTGTAAATGGCTTCAGCATCATATTCATCCAATTCAGACGATAGATATTCAGCTTCTATACCCCTGAATTTAAGCTGGTTGACCTGATCTTTCATTAATGCCAATAAAGGGGAAATCACCAAACAGGTTCCCTCCTTTAATAAAGCTGGAAGCTGGTAACATAAAGATTTTCCTGCACCTGTAGGAAGCAGCACCAGTGTGTCTTTTTCATTGATTACAGCATTGATAATATCTTCCTGAGCATCTCTGAAGTCAGTGTAGCCCCAGAAATATTTAAGAGTATCATATTTTAGCTTTTGAAAATCCTGTGGAGAAATCATGATGTAAAAATAAGGAAAGTATTAGGACAAAAAAAGCCACGCAATGCGTGACTTTTATATAGTGACTTAATAAGTTTATTATTTAGCTTCGAAGTATACTCTTCTGTTGGCTCTGTTTTTCCATTCAGGGCACTTCGTTGCTGGTTCACACTCAGGATATTTAAGGTCTTTTTCACCTTTACCTACAGCGTTTAATTTACCGGACTGAACTCCGTTTTTGATCAGATAGTTTTTAACGTTGTTTGCTCTTCTCTGAGATAATTTCTGATTGTAAGCATCAGTACCTCTTGTATCAGTAGCTCCTACAACATTATAAGAACCATTTGAAGAATTGATATAATTTACAGCGTTATTTAAGATTGGAGTATTTGACGGTAAAATTCTGTCAGAATTTAAATCAAACTCAATTCCTTCCAATTTCGTTTCTGTTTCTACTACAGGACCTGTAGGAGTAGTAGGACAACCATTGTTTTCAACTGGTCCAGGAACTGTTACACATTTATCGTAAAGATCAATAACACCATCAAGGTCTGTATCAAGAGCAACACCAGCACCATCTACTCTTGCTCCTGCAGGAGTATCAAGCTGTCTGTCCCAATCGTCACATACCCCATCGTTATCAGCATCACCTTTTTTACATACTTCGATATCCTGGCTCTTATTAGCAAGAACATCAAGCTTGTAATAGATCTCCTGAAGTGGGTCATGCCACATTAAGTGAGACTCATGTTTTCCTAGTTTTACAGAAAGTCCTAATGTTGCATTGAAGAAATTATCAGAAACCTGTGAAGAACGTCTGTTAACTTCGCTATACGGATCACCACCACCATCGAAGGTATCATCACCCGTAATTACATACATTAATCTACCTTCAAGATCAATTCTTCTGTTTACTTTAAATTTCAAACCTGTACCAGCCTGCATAAACATTGAACCAAGTTTGAATGGCTTCACTTCCGTCATTAATCTTTGTCCGCTAGCATCTTTTTGGTAAGCTTTGTAAGCAATAGTACCTATACCTGCGTATCCATGAAGAGCCCATCTATATGGAGAGTGATTATCAACTCTTCTTAAAAGGTTAGAAAAGTTAATATCTCCCAAGATTGAGATTGCATCATACTGAGTTCTACCTGCTACTGCTTTAGCATCAGGAGCAGCATCTTTGGTATTGAACCATCCTTGTCTTGTTTCACCTCTGTCATATTGTAAGTTGATTCCAAATGCATGAGTAATCGCCTTATCAATACTTACATAGGCTGAATATCCGAAAAGGTTCTTACCGTTACCATTTTTGATGGACGTTAAATCTGCTGATTGCATCAATGGAACTCCAACCCCCGCGGAAATAGACCAGTCATTAAATCTTTTTGCTTGATTATTGAATGGGGAAACGTTGGCAGACCCAGACGAGAACGTATTGGGATACTCTCCTTTTGAAACTGCCGTTGAGTCTTGTGCATAACTGGCAGTAGGAATTGCCAAAGCTAATGCAACAATTGCTAAACTTAATTTCATAGTGTTATTTTTTTAGTTAAGTTATTTAAATGATTTTTTTACGCTAAAAGTGATTTTTTGTATTATTTTTTTCAAAACAATAACCGGTGTATTTTGTTTATTTTATACGGATTGCCCCTAAAATGATATAAAGGTAGGTAAAAAATTCGGTAGTAGAAAAAAAATAAACCGAAAAGAACTATTCTTTTCGGTTTACTTATATTTTAAGAAATTATTTTTTCTTCTTTTTAGAAACTACTTTTTTCTTTACTGGCTTCTTTACAGGAGCGTCCTCATAGTCTTTCTTTTTCATTGAATTCCATTCAGAACCTTCCATAAATCTTACCGTAACTTTTCTGTCTGCCATTCTTTCAGCATCTGAAGCTGAAGCTGGAATTCTAGCCTCTGCAGATCCTACTCCTCTTGACTTCAGAACCGTTTCGTTTACCCCTCTGTTTTCTAAAGCTCCCACTACAGCAGCAGCTCTTTCCTTAGAAAGCTTTAGGTTATAGGCAGCATTTCCTTTAATGTCAGTATGACCTGTCAATAAATAATTACCTCCGTTTTCTTTGATAATAGAAGCGGCTACATCCAGTTTGCTGTTAGATTCAGGTCTGATGGTAGCTTTATTGAAATTAAAGTAGATATCTTTTAATGTTTTCTCTACTTCAACAGCAGTTTTGTTATTATCTTTTTTCTCTATCGGGCAACCGTTGTTTTCAACTGGTCCAGGAACTGTTACACATTTATCGTAAAGGTCGATAACACCATCAAGGTCTGTATCAAGAGCAACACCAGCACCATCTACTCTTGCTCCTGCAGGAGTATCAAGTTGTCTGTCCCAATCGTCACATACCCCATCGTTATCAGCATCCCCTTTTTTACATACTTCGATATCCTGTTTTTTATTAGCTAAAACATCAAGTTTGTAATAGATTTCCTGAAGTGGGTCATGCCACATTAAGTGAGACTCATGCTTTCCTAATTTGAAAGAAAGTCCTAATGTAGCATTGAAGAAGTTATCAGAAACCTGTGAAGAACGTCTGTTAACTTCGCTATACGGATCACCACCACCATCGAAGGTATCATCACCTGTAATTACATACATTAATCTACCTTCAAGATCAATTCTTCTGTTTACTTTAAATTTCAACCTGTACCAGCCTGCATAAACATTGAACCAAGTTTAAATGGCTTCACTTCCGTCATTAATCTTTGTCCACTGGCATCTTTTTGGTAAGCTTTGTAAGCAATAGTACCTACGCCTGCATATCCGTGAAGAGCCCATCTGTAATTAGAATGATTATCAACTCTTCTTAAAAGGTTAGAAAAGTTGATATCTCCCAAGATAGAGATTGCATCATACTGAGTTCTACCTGCTACTGCTTTAGCATCAGGGGCAGCATCTTTTGTATTGAACCATCCTTGTCTTGTTTCACCTCTGTCATATTGTAAGCTGATCCCAAATGCATGAGTGATCGCCTTATCTATACTTACATAAGCTGAATATCCAAAAAGATTTTTACCGTTACCGTTTTTGATAGACGTTAAATCTGCTGACTGCATCAATGGAACACCGGCTCCAACTGAAATAGACCAGTCATTAAATCTTTTTGCTTGATTGGTGAATGGAGATACATTAGCAGAGCCAGAAGTAAAAGTATTAGGATACTTTCCATCTGTAGCTGCTGATGAATCTTGTGCATAGCTGACGGTAGGGATCGTCAATGCTAATGCAACAATTGCTAAACTTAATTTCATCGTGTATTATTTATTTAATTTTTTTTGAAAAATAGTTTCTTGACTTCTGATTATTTAATTGGGCAACCGTTGTTTTCAACTGGTCCAGGAACTGTTACACACTTATCGTATAAGTCAATAACACCATCAAGATCCATATCTAAAGCAACACCGGCACCGTCTACTCTTGCTCCAGCAGGAGTGTCAAGTTGTCTGTCCCAATCGTCACATACTCCGTCATTATCCTGATCTCCTTTTTCACAAACAACAAAATCTGTAGCTGCATTTTCTAAAACATTGGTTTTGTAATAAGCTTCCTGAAGCGGATCATGCCATGCTAGGTGAGATAGCTGTTTTCCTAACTTGAAAGATACTCCCAAAGATACCGTCCAGGCATTGTAAGATCTTTTGTTGTTAAGTATCGTATATCTATATGCTGATTCTGTAGGAGCTTTAGGATCGTAGCTTGAATTATTGTATCCACTACCATCGAATGATTGTTCACCACTGATAATATACATGGTTCTAGCTTCAATATCAATAAGCGGAGAAACATTATATTTTACTCCTAAACCAGCCTGATAGAATATAGAATTAATATCAAGATCTTGTTTTACGAATAAAGGAGTTCTTTTAGGATTATCACTCCATCTGTTTCTGTCATTATCGTGTAAAGAAGTTCTATACCCCTGAAGACCAATTCCTCCATATCCATGGAATGCCCATCTGTATGGTGAGTGATTATCTACTCTTCTTAATAAGTTAGAGAAGTTAATATCTCCCATTAATGACAATTGATCAAATTGTGTAGTTCCTGTAGCGACTCCAGCAGCAATTCCAGGAGCTCCCGGAAGTTGACCTGTTTGCTTGGTTTCGCCTCTGGTATACATTAAGCTTACACCGAAGGTATGTGAAATTTGCTTATCAATACTTACATAAGCATTATACCCCCAATTGGTTTTATCCGAATGAAATGATTTCAAAGCAGAATGAACCATAAATGCTGCACCTCCTCCGACAGAAATTGACCAATCTCTGAAACGTCTGGATTTGTTATCAAAAGGTTTTACGTTAGCTGAACCTGAAGAGAAGGTATTAGGATACTCAGTAGAAGAGTTTACTGTAGTACTGCTATTCTGAGCGAAAGCTGCAATTGGCAAGGTTGTGGCCAATAATAATAAACCTAATTTCATACAATATGTTTTATGTTTTAAATAAAATCTTTTAATAATACTCTGGAAAAATCCCTTTCAAAAAGATGTTTTTTATGAGGGATATCTAATCTTTCTGACTTAAAATTTAATTCATTATACTTAATGATATCAATGTCTATTACTCTATCTGCGTAACCGCCCGATACTTTTGAATCATTAATTCTTCCCATTTCAACTTCAATGTTTTTTATACAATCAAGCAGCTGAATTGGTGAAAGATGCGTGAATATTATTGTTGCAATATTACAAAAAATATTGGAACTGACAAATTCTACAGGATCAGACATTAAAAATTCGCTTATCTGTGAAATGTGGTTTCCTGCATCACTTATTTTCTGTAAAGCAAGTTCTATATTTTTTTTTTGCTCTCCAAGGTTACTTCCTAGTAACAAAACTACCTTTTGCTGCGACATATTAGAAAATTGATTGAATTTATGAGAAGTTTCTTTAAAAATGTTTTGGCAAATATAGTAGCAATAATCATACTTTGTGCTGTATTTTTCATCTTTTTCATCACGCTGCTTGTGTTTAGTTCTATGGGAAGTGATAAGTCTGTGGCGGTGAAAAAGAATTCGGTACTTACGATTAATTTAAAGACGAATATAATAGATAGCCCTACTGAAGAGCAAGTGGATCTTTTCGGTTTAGGCAATCAGAATAAAAATGTTCTTTTGTATGATGTATTGGAGGCGATTAATAAAGCTAAAACCGATGATAATATTAAAGGAATCAGTATTGAGACCGATGAGTTGAACGCGGGGTTAACTCAAATTGATGATCTTAGAAATGCTATTGATGATTTCAAGAAAAGTGGAAAATTTGTTTATGCTTATGGAAATGGAGTTTCGCAATCTGCTTATTACCTAGGTTCTGTAGCGGATCAGTATTATCTTCATCCGGCAGGGGGTATTGAATTAAAAGGACTTTCTACTGAGGTAACATTCTTCAAAGATTTTGCAGATAAGTATGGGATCGGAATTGAAGTAATCCGTCATGGTAAATTTAAATCTGCAGTAGAACCTTTTCTAAGAAATGATATTTCTCCTGAAAATAAAGAACAGTTAAGCACACTACTCAACGATCTTTGGAAAAATACATCCTATAAAATGGCTGCTTCAAGAAAAATTGATACCGCACAATTCAGAACAATAGTTGATAGTTTATATGGAATGATTCCTGAGCAAGGATTAAAATATAAACTGGCGGACAAGCTGATCCAGAAATCAGAATATGAAGATCTACTTAAGGCTAAATTAAGTGTAAACGATAAAGAAAAGCTGAACAAAATTTCTTTAACGAACTATATCAGTTCTTTTTCTGAAGATGATAAATCTGGAGAAAAGGTAGCTGTATTGTATGCGTCGGGATCTATTAATAATGGAGACCAATATAATGACATTCACTCTGAGAAATATGTTAAGTATATTAAAAAGCTTCAGGAAGATGATAAGGTGAAAGCTGTAGTATTTAGAATAAACTCTCCTGGAGGAAGTGCAAATGCTTCAGACGAAATCTTATTTGAGTTGCAAAAACTGAAAAAGAAAAAGCCTTTGATTGTTTCTTTTGGAGATTATGCTGCTTCTGGTGGGTATTATGTCGCTATGGCAGCTGATAAAATCTATTCTGAGCCTAATACTCTTACGGGGTCTATCGGAGTATTCGGAGTAATGCCTTATTATAAAGATATAGCCAATAAGAACGGAATCCGTGCTGATGTTGTAGCTACCAATGCAAACTCAATGTATTATTCAGGATTGAATGGAGTAACACCATATGGAGTCAATATGATGACAAGAAGTGTAGAAGGTACTTATAAGAGATTTGTACATTTCGTTACTCAGAATAGAAAGAAACCTTTGAACAGATTGATAATGTAGGTGGCGGTAGAGTATGGAGTGGTGTTCGTGCAAAGGAAATTGGTTTGGTAGATGAATTGGGAACGCTTAATGATGCTGTAAAATTTGCGGCACAGAAAGCAGGAGTGAAGTCTTATTATGTAGAATCTTATCCAAAGAAAATGTCTCCATTCGAACAAATCTTTAAAGATCTTAATGAAGAGGATGTTTCTGCAAGAATTATTAAAAATAAAATAGGGAAGTCCAATTATGAAATCCTGCAACAGATTACAGATAAGAAATTGCAGTCTGAGGTAAAAATGGAAATGCCTTACCAGATTAGAATCAACAACTAACTAAATTATATTGTACAAAAATCCCGGATCTGAATTTCAGATCCGGGATTTTATTTTTTATCGGTATTACATCAGCTTTTCTTCGTAGCCATTCCATAAATCCAGAGGATAATTAAAGCGCCTCCGATGGAAAGAATCCAGCTTCTTGGATTCCAGAATGAGGTAACATCTCCCCAATGTAAAACGTAAACTCCTATAGCTCCTCCTACAAATGCTCCTAGAATTCCAAGGATAATGGTGATTAACCAACCTCCTCCCTGAGTTCCGGGCATAATCATTTTAGCGATTGCACCTGCAATAAGACCGAATAGGATCCATGTTATAATTCCCATAGTTGCAAATTTTTTAATTGTTAATATTTTAAAATTGATTTGTTTGCTAATGTAAGGGAAAGTATGATATAAATCATCTTTTCTTGAAGAATGAGTCTACAAATTCCGTACCATTGAAAAGCTGCAGATCCTGCATTTTTTCGCCTACGCCTATATATTTTACAGGAATTTGGAATTGATCAGAGATGCCGATTACAACCCCTCCTTTTGCTGTTCCATCTAATTTTGTTACTGCCAAGGCGTTTACTTCAGTAGCTGCGGTAAATTGCTTAGCCTGTTCAAATGCATTCTGACCTGTAGAGCCATCAAGAACTAATAAGATCTCATGAGGGGCATCAGGAATAACCTTCTGCATCACTCTTTTGATCTTAGAAAGTTCGTTCATCAGGTTGATCTTATTATGAAGTCTCCCTGCGGTGTCAATGATAACCACATCTGCATTTTGGGCTACAGCACTCTGTACGGTATCAAAAGCTACAGAAGCAGGATCGGAACCCATTTCCTGTTTTACGATAGGAACTCCCACTCGCTCACTCCAGATAACAAGTTGATCAACGGCTGCAGCTCTAAAGGTATCTGCAGCTCCAAGAACTACTTTTTTACCTTCGGATTTAAACTGGTGAGCCAATTTTCCAATCGTTGTTGTTTTTCCAACACCATTTACTCCTACCACCATTATAACGTAAGGTTTTTTTGAAGTGTCGATATTTCCTGTTCCTGCGTGAGGGTTTTCAAGTAGTAATCCTGAAATTTCCTCACGAAGAATATTATCCAGCTCGCTTACTCCAACATATTTGTCGCGGGCAACACGTTCTTCAATTCTTTCTATGATTTTGATGGTTGTGGAAGCGCCTACGTCAGATGCAATCAGTACTTCTTCCAGATCATCCAGAACTTCATCATCTACTTTGCTTTTGCCGACTACGGCCTTCGTCATTTTTTCAAAGAATCCCTGGCTGGATTTTTCCAATCCTTTATCCAGAGTTTCTTTTTCTTCTTTTTTGAAAATATTTTTAAACCAACTCATAGTTTTAGTTTATTCTTATCTTTTGTTTTTAATCACTGCTGTGGCTTCTACTTCGATCAGTACATCACTCCTGAAAAGCCTGCTCACTTCTATAAGGCTGCTTACGGGAGGGTTTTGAAGATTGACATATTCATCCCTTACTTTTCTAAAATCCGGGGTTTTTGAGATGTCTGTGATGAAGATACTCAGTTTAACAATGTCTTTGCCTGTACCTCCATATTCCTTCAGTATGTTTTCAATATTTTTGAAAATCTGATGTGTCTGCTCTTCTACATGGTTTCCCACCAGGTTTCCTGCTGAATCCAAAGGAACCTGACCAGATAATAAAATCATTTTAGAAGTACCGCAATCAATGCTTACTGATTGTGATAATCCCGGAATGCTGAAAACTTTTGGTGAACTTTTATATTCTATAGGGTTCATTGTTTTCTGACTAAATGAAAATTGAAAAATAACTGTACCTATTAGAACAAGAAGCTTCTTCATATTTCACTGATTAATAATCTGGTGAACAAAGATAACAAAAAAACTACCCAAAATATGAGTAGTTTTTTATATTGTAAATAAAGTATTGATTATTTTTTCAAAAAACCATCTACTTCATCAGCATTCATTACTTTTTCTTCGAAAACGTAAGCTCCTGATTTAGAAGACTTCACCATTTTCACCACTTTGGTCATTTTTTTAGACCCGGTCTGTAGGGTTGCTACTACTTTCTTTGCCATTGTAAATTATATTTATAAATTACTTGATTTCTTTGTGAAGGGTAGATCTCTTAAGAACTGGATTGTATTTTTTCAATTCCAATCTCTCTGTAGTGTTCTTTTTATTTTTTGTAGAAATGTATCTAGACATTCCTGGCATACCGCTTTCTTTGTGCTCTGTACATTCAAGGATTACTTGAACTCTATTTCCTTTTTTTGCCATGATCTATTAATTCTTTTTAATCAATCCGTTTCTAGTAGCTCTTTCAATAGCTTCTTCGATTCCAATCTTGTTAATCACTCTCAATCCATGAGCTGATACTTTCAGTGTAACGTGCTTATCTTGCTCTGGAAGGTAAAATTTCTTCTCTAATAAGTTAATTTCAAAACGACGCTTCGTTTTGTTATTAGCGTGAGAAACGTTGTTACCAACCATTGCACGCTTTCCTGTTATTTGGCAAATTCTTGACATATCTCGATGTTCTTATTTGTATAATATTTGAGAGTGCAAAATAACGAAGAATTTTTTATATAGACAAATCTTTTGGAAAATATTTGTAAATAAGTGGCTGATTATAAATATTGATTTTTTAAAATATTCGAATTTCTGGGATATAGCGTGAAATCAGTGCTGATATATTTCATACAGGCTTTTTTTTAAAAAGGAAAATTAATATTCTATCTTTGTTTTTAATTAATCTAAATAAAAATTATGAAGAGAATTTACATTTTGTTATCTATGTTGCCCGTTGGTTTGTGTGCTCAGAATTTTACAGAGATACAGACCGGAATGAATAATTTTTATTTCTCGGCTGCTGATATTGCTGATGTGGATAATAACGGGACACTGGATGTTGTGGTGAATGGAGCTATTGATTCAGATGGTGACGGAAGCCCTGATGCTACCTATAATGAGGTATATCAGAATACAGGAACAACTTTGCAGGCTTATACTGATCTGGGAGGGGATGTAACGCATCTTGGAGATATAAAGTTTATTGATTTGATAATGATGGCTTGATGGATATTGTTTCCACAGGATTGAGTTATATGGATATTGTTAACTACAAGCATTATCGTTTTAAAAATACAGGAGTAGGCTTTACAAGAGAAGTAGAGCTTCCTGGAAAAATATATGGTTCTATGGAAGTTTTTGATTTTAATCATGACGGAAAACAGGATTATGCTATCAACGGAACACAATATGCTCACGGGGGAGGTTTTAGAAATACATTGGATTTTTATAAAAATACAGGCCAAGGATTTGATATGACCGAGAACTGGGCTGATGGAACTCAAAACGGAAGCTTTAAAATAGTAGATCTTAATAATGACCGTCTTTTGGATCTTGTTGTTATAGGATCAGATATCAATGGGGATCCGGTATCTAAAGTATATATCAATCAGAATGGGACATTGGTTCATACGCAAGCTCTAGATTCTTTAACATCTGGGAAACTGGAAGTGGCGGATTTTAATGGCGACGGTTTTCAGGATGTTGTTGTGATTGGTAAGGATGCTAATGATGATCCTTATCTTGCTGTGATGATGAATGATGGAACTGGTAATTTGGTCATTCAGCAGATTCCAACAGAAGTTTCTGATGCATCTATAAGCGTAGGTGATTTGAATAATGACGGATATTATGATTTTATTATCTCAGGCGATGTGAATTATAATGCAGTCGTAAAAACTTATTTATATAATGTAGCCAACCAGCAATTTACTGAAGGTACAACTACAGGTTTGCATGCTCTGGGTGGGCCTGGAATGATACAGCTATTTGATTTTAATAACGATAATCATCTGGATGTTTTATTAGGTGGATTTGATTGGGCAAATTCAGCAATTCCATCATTGACTAAGCTTTTTAAAAACAACAGCAGTGATACGAATGTAAAGCCTACAGCGCCTACTCAGCTTGCTATGACAAAAAATGGAAACAGATTTAATTTTACATGGAGTGGTGCTACGGATGATAAAACTCCTGTCAATGCATTACGCTATGAAATTAAAGTAGGATCTACACCGGGATCACAAGATATTGCGAAATATATTGTAACCACGCCTTCATGGTTTCTGGATCTTGATCCGTCTGTTCAGAATGTATTTTGGAGTGTAAGATCAATTGATGCTTCAAGAGTATATTCTGATGCTTCAACACAAGGCTCGTTGTCGACTAAAGAAAATACAAGCTCTCGTGAAACGGAACTTGTTATTTATCCAAATCCTGCATCTGATAAAGTGTATATTAAAGGAGAGAAGGTTTCTGAAGCTGAAGTGTATTCAATGGAGGGAAGAAAACTGAATGTAGCTTTAAACGGAGATCAGTCTATTGATGTTTCTCATCTTCCTAAAGGTATCTATCTGTTAAAACTAAAGATAAAAAACGAAATAACCACCAAAAAAATTACTATTAAATAACTGAATCATTTATTCTATCTTGAGAGAAGTCAGACGTCCAGCTGGCTTCTCTTTTTTTATTCCGGTAATCTGTTGGAGATTGGCTCTATGGAAATAGGGTTAAATATTTCTCGCAGATTTCGCGGATTACGCAGATGGGTGTGGATATTTGTGCTGGAATTCTTGTTTCAAAAATAAAAAAATGGTGATCGGTATAATGAACAGGTGTTTTGATTTCTCGCAGGTCTCACAGATTAGGCAGATGATTATGTTTATTTGTACTGGAAATATTATCTAAGAAATAAAAAATCTGCGTTATCAGCTCAATCAGCGAGAGATTAATAACTCTCAGATCTTGCAGATAACGCAGATTGTATTGTATTTAGGGAGATCAGTGGAACGGATATTCCTAATATTATGCTTTCTTCATTTTTGCCTGAACTCTTTTAATCAGATAATAGAATAATAAAAATCCTAGGGCAAATATTGAGAATCTGGAAAGAAGATCTCCTGCTCTGGAGTAGAATGTCATTCCATCATAAAGATTAACTTTTGAAAATAGTGCAGTTTGATCGCCATAGAAGGTATCTGCTACTACCTCTCCTTTAGCATTGATGTGAGCTGAAATTCCACTGTTGGCAGCACGGGCAATTTCTCTTCTTGTTTCAATAGCCCTTAGTTTGCGTAGGATAAAAGCTGCTTATGTCCTTCTGTAACGCCCCACCAAGAATCATTGGTCATAATCGCAAGGAAATTAGCTCCCTTTTTTACATAATCTGTAACAAACTCTCCATAAATACTTTCGTAGCAGATAATAGGTGCTAATTTTCCTTTGTTGTAAGGGTTGGAAAAAGCTACTCTTTCTTTATCTGTACCCAATGAAGCGACAGTTCCACCTAAGTTCAGCATAGCATCACCTAGAACTGGTTTTAAGACATTCATATACGGGAAGATTTCAACACCGGGAACTAATTTTCCTTTGTGGTAAACCTGAGTTTTTTGTTGTGGAGCAAGTTGAATAGCCGTATTATAGCTTGCTACCCAAACTCCCTGATTGGTTTGATAGGCTTCTTTTGGTAGTGTAGCAGGATCAAAGTAAAAATGATGTGAAGAAATTCCTGTCGCAAAAACAGATCCGGGATGTTTAGTCAAAAATTCTTTAACATTATTTAAAAGTAAACTTTTTTCTAAGCCGGTTTCAGAAATAGAACCTCTGCCGGGAAGTGCTGTTTCTGGTGCAATATAGTAATCTATTTTTGTAGTTGAATTTTTTTCAGCCAATGCCAAAAGATCCTGTTCAATCGTTAAGCTATCCTTTGAATACTTTTCAGCATAAGGATCAAGATCAGGCTGCAGCATCAGTACATTGACTTGTCCTGACGGTTTCTCATTAAAGCTGTTATACTTCATGATCGAAATCATCATCGGGACAGCAATTAATGCTACTATGATGGATGAATTTTTAATCAAATCTTTTCTCTTTCTTCCTGCTTCCCAGGTTCTGATTGTATAGAAAATTAATACATTAATCAAGAGGATCCAAAAGCTTCCGCCGGTTGCTCCTAAGGTATCATACCATTGAATCAGTTTTGGATAATCCGAAAATACGTTTCCTAAGTTCAGCCATGGCCAGGTAAGTTCCCATCCTAAATGGAATTTTTCAAAACTCATCCAGATAGCAATCAGAAATCCTAATCCCCAATAGGTTCCCTGGGCGTTCTTATACCAATGATAGCATTGGAAAACCAAAGAATATAAAAGTGAGTTGACAAGAACAGGAAATACAACGGCCATCATAGAATGGCTTCCGTCAGGGTTTTTGGATCCATATAACCATCCTGTAGTAACAATGTTCCAGATAATAAAACAAAGATAAGATAGTCCGAAAATCATCCAGCCTTTTCTTTTATAATCTGAAAATTTTGAAATTCCATGTTCCATCATCAGAAGAGGAACGAGGGCGAAAAATATAAAAAAAGGAACTCCATAAGTAGGCCAAGAGACCGACAGCAGCATTGCTGAAATAAGTGTAAGTAGAACGTATTTCATTAAATTATTTTAATATACAAATTTAATGTTTTTGAAATGAATATATTAGCATCCGATGTTAAAGAAATTATATAAAATCGTTATTGTACCCTACACACTGTTTTTGCTTTATCTGATGTTTCTCGGCATGGGCAGATTTCAGTATGAAGATAACCTGATCACGGTGGAACCTGTGTTTTCTACGATTAAATTTATTCAGGGGGCAATGTCCTGGAAAGATATTGTTATTATCGTTCTTGGAAATATTGTGATGTTTATTCCTTTTGGTTTTCTGGGGTGGGTTTTTCCCAAACTGACGGATCTAAAATCTCTGGTTTTTAATTTTATTCCTGCAATTACAATTGTTGAAGGGCTTCAGTATTTTACAAGATTAGGGATATTTGAGGTAGACGATATCCTCCTGAATACTTTTGGGGTATATTTAGGATGGCTGCTTCGTAGATATATTGAGAAAAAGTTTAGCTATTGAGTTCTTTAGCTCGTTTTTCAGCATTAAGGATTCCCTGTTTCAAAATTTCTTTAAAGCTATTGTCTTCAAAGGTTTTTAAAGCAGCTTCTGTAGTTCCGCCTTTGGAGGCTACATCCTTAATCAGTTCTTCAAGGTTCTTTTCAGAATTATTGATGAGATGATAAGCTCCCAGCATGGTTTGCTTTACAAATAATTTGGAAAGGTTTTCGTCAATTCCCATTTCAATTCCGGCTTTGATCATGGCATCGATAATATAGTAGAAATAAGCGGGGCCACTTCCGGAAAGTGCGGTAACACCATCTAAAAGATTTTCATCTTCTAAATATACTGATCTCCCGGTGCTGTTTAATAGCCTTTCTATATTGATAAGCTGGCTGAAAGAAATACCGTCAGCGGCAGTATAGCCAGTAATTCCCATTCCCAAAAGGGTAGGAGAGTTAGGCATGGCTCTTACAACAAGTGGATGGTTGAGCGATTTTTGGATTTTCTCAATATTAATTCCGGCCATAATGGATAAAACCATTTGGTTCTCTTTTAATGTAAATCTGAAATTCTGAGCAACTGTTTGAAAGTCTTGTGGTTTTACGGCGATAATAATCAGGTCAGCATCCAATTCAGTAGCATCATCAAAGGTGGATATTTTTGATTTTGGGAATTCTTCCGCTATTTTGGAGGTTTTTGCTTGGTTTCGAATAATCAGATGAAGGTTTTCCGGTTTGATCAGTTCATATTTCAAGAATGATTTTGAAAAAGATAAACCCATATTTCCGGCTCCTAAGATCGCTATTTTCATATAATGTGCTTTTGTGAATATTGTTATGCTAAAATATTGTTTTTTTATAAGAAAAGGATGCTTTTCAATGAAAAAGGCAGCTGTTTTTTACAGCCGCCTTTCTATGATTCAATAAATTATGTTTACTTTTTAATGATTTTTCCTGTTTGTACAGAACCATCATTAAATACAATTTTATAAATATATATTCCCGGCAGATATTGAGTTGGGAATGCACTGATCTGTGTAGAATTATTATCTTTAAGATCTGTCTGCATTATTTTTATAGGTTGCCCCCCCGATACATTGACAAGATAGATATCTGCTTTTGTACCGCTATAATTTTTAAAGTTGAAATAAATGTCATTATTATTGGTTGCAGCAACTACCATTTTCTTATTGTCCTCTTTGTTTGATAAGGAAGCTTTTGATATCTTTTTTCCCTGGATAATTCCATCTTCAGGAGAGAAGATTAAGGTGTTGGATTTTTGCCATACACCCCCAGAAATTGCATATCTTGTATAATGATACTCGTTGCTTGATAGTGGAATAGCATTCTCATACTCCGACATGTTTGTATTCGGGGAAGAAGATACGCTCCAAAAAATAAATTCTCCTATTGAATCATCCGGATGAAGATCTACTGCCCATACATAGGTATAGTCTCCTGTTCCTCCAGTAGGAGTAGTACCTAAGAGATGATCTGTATTTAAAGGATCGAAAGATATTTTATTATTTTCAATTGGAGGCTGCTCAGAAACTACTACTGTTATAATATTACTTTCACTATCTGGAAGATATTGAGACTGTATGTATCTTTTATATTGTGTGGTCTGGGTTAGTGGTGTATTGATGGTATAGTCTGCATTTGTTGCTCCGGAAATATTATTCCAGGTTCCGCCTTCAGTTTTACTCTGCCATTGAATATTCATTGGATAACCTGTGGCACTTTTCAAATTAGCTGTAGGGTGGGTAGTTAGTCTGGAGAATTTAGGAATTTGGCCGGTTTGAACTTTTTCACTTTCTATAATATTGTTGTAACTTTCAGTCACAACTAAGTTCCCTAATATTTTTAATTCATCAATCTTGATTCCATTACTATAGTTTTGAGGAACAGCACTTGATCTTGCAATTCGTCTGTAAAATTTTGCTGAAGATATTGAAGGGACTTCGTAGTTTATATTGACAGCACCAGATATATCATACCAGTTAAATGAGTCATTTGTTTGTTCTTGCCATTGATAAGTGAACGAATTGGTACCTCCTCTCGGAGTACTTCCTACAAGTGTTCTTATAACATTTGCACCATTATTGGTTACACTTTCAACAATATTGTTTTCTTCAATATTTATTCTCACATCTACTTCATTACTATAACTCGTTTCTAGACCAGGTTTTGTTGGTTCTACCGCGCGTCTTAATTTGTAATTATATCTGTTTTCAGAAGCTGGTGGAGTATAGTCTTTTGTATTAATGGTTCCGTAATTGAGGTTATACCAATTTCCTCCCGGATTTTTCCTTTGCCAATAATAGGTGTAATTTCCAAATGGTATTGTAGGCTCACTACCTGTAATAGTTGGAGCTGGTTTTTGATAATCGGTGATAACGCTACCAGATATTTTATTGTTCGAAATGGCTGGTTGTACAAAATTGACAGGGAAAGTATTGGATGTTGCATTGGTGTTTCCATAGGTGTAAACCATAAATAATTTTCCTGAATTATTAGATTCAATCAATGCAGAAGTGTTGGGAATAATTGCTGTATATTCATAAGTCTGCGCTGTACCGGAGATAGTAGGAAAAAGAGGACTGTCTATGAAAATTTGATAAGGAGAGCCAGCTACCATTTTAGCGAAAAATTTTACATTAAGTCCAGTATTTAAATAATTGGGAGTATACTTGGAAATGCTATAGGTTACTTTGATATAGGTATTTATTTGTCCTTTATTAAGAGTGATCGTAGAAGAGTTGGTGTAGGTATTACCATTTACTTCAATTTCTGTATACGAACTTCATCGGTTTGGGCATTGATAAGAGACGCCTGTAGTAAAACTATTGCAAAGAGGAATAGCTTCAATAATTTACATTTCATTGAATTTGAATTTTTATGATTATTAGATACAACAGATTTTCTGTTGCCTATAATATCACGCAAAAATCCTAATAATATGCTTAATTCTGTTACATGATTTTTATATTAAGACTCCCATAAATCTTATAAAAATGTAATTATTTTTATTTAGAATAAATATGTTTAATGAAATATAAAGTTGAATTTGAATAAAAAAAGTCTGGCATTTGCCAAACTTTTTATTTTTTACTCTTTATTCCACAGGAAATTCCGGTCGTCTCATTTTATATTTTGTTCCTGAAAGAGCTTCAAGAAATGAAACTAAAGCTTTTTTCTCTTCTTTTGTCAGCTTTAAAGGTTTTAATAAAGGATCTGTTACAGGATAAAGTGGATCTTTCTCTTTTACTTCAGGAGAGGGATCTATCATATGCATTCCGCTGTTATACATGTTGACAACGCCTTCCAGATCACCAAATAATCCATTGTGCATCCACGGTTGAGTAAGCATAAGGTCTCTTAGCTGAGGTGTTTTGAATTTTCCAACATCTTCAGCATTTTTAGTGATTGTATATAATCCCAGATCTTCATATTTTCTTTTATAATAAGTTAATCCTATATTATGGAAAGATTCATCTGTAAGGTATTGTCCACTGTGGCAGTTCATGCAGCGTGCTTTGTCCTGAAAATATGCATCCCATAGATTTCTTCATCAGATAAGGCATTGTATTTTCCTTCCAGAAATTTATCGAAACGGCTTGGCTGGCTTTTGATGGTTTTCTGAAAATCTGCGATGGCTTTTACAATTCTTTCATAGGTTACTTTCTCATCTCCGTAAGCATTTTTAAAAAGAAGTTTGTATCCTTTCAATGTCTGAATTTTTGCAGGTAATGTTTTTACATCCATGGCCATTTCATGATGGGCTCCAAGCGGTCCGGCAGCCTGCTCTTCAAGCGTTTTTGCTCGGCCATCCCAGAAAAACGATGTTCTTTCTGCAATATTAAACAAAGACATTGTATTTCTGTTTCCCTGAAGATGGTTATTTCCCAAAGCTACATGTCTTCGGTCTGACCAACCCATTTCAGGATCATGACATGAGCTGCATGAAATCTGATTGGATTGAGATAATTTTGGATCAAAAAATAACATTTTTCCCAGGATTACATTAGGTTTATCCTGTTCTGTAAAAAACGCTGAGTCTGTTTTAATAGGCGAGAATTCCTGCCATTTTACTCCATAATCAATATTGGGTTTTGGCCAGTCTGAGATTGCTTTTTTATAGCTTTTAACAATATCTTCAATGGTAGGATCCTGAACTTTCATCAAATCCTGATTTACCTTTGGTGTAAAGCTTAATAAGATCATGCTGGCACCCCCTAATCCCCAATATATTAGTTTTTTCATTTTTAAAACGTTATCCCTATGTTTGCTGCCGCAAAATTATTGTTTTTTTTCTGAATCTTTTGAGACTGATATTGCGCTCCTATAAAGAATGCAGGAAGTTTTTTAAGCTTAAAATCATATCGTACAGCCGCTCCGAAAGTTGTAATATCACTGGCCTGGAAAATATGATCTTCCATAATCCAAGCATCTACAGATGAATATCCGGAGGTCGTTAAAGCATTTACGCTATTTCCAACCATTCTTTGAGAGAAATAAGGTTGTACAGTAAGTATTTGATTTCTTTGATCTGCTGTTTATAATCTGCATTAATTCCAAAGTAGCAGTAAGTAAACTTTTGTCCGGCGGCAGGGTATAGTCTTCTTTCTTTGATTTCTTCATATGCGAAGAACGGAGTTGCTGTAATGGAGAAAGTTTCCTGATTATATTGGTAGAAACCTTTTATAGCAGTAGTATAGTCTTCCTTACGATACGATTTTCTTTTATAGATCTGCTGTAAACTTGACGTATTCAGTGAGTATCCGTATTCATAGCCTGTTTTTACAGAAGAGATGAAGCTGGCTAAAACCCCAAAACGGTTTTTCTCATTAATATTGAAAAATTTTGCACCTTCCACTTCAAAGGTTTTATTCTCAAGATCGGAAAGATCATAATATAAGTTGGAAGACGGACTATTGACATAGCTTTTAATATTATTAGATTTTCCTACAACAGCCTGAAGGTAAAAATCCTTACCCAGTCTGTTCATGATCTGTAAGCCTCCTTTATAGGCAGATTCTTCAAAAGTAACGTTAGGATTGGCACTTCCGTTAAAAAGGTAATTTGAAAACCCAAAGCCGGTCATCTGGTATACAAACGGTCTTCCCAATAAACTTTGGAAAGTAAGGGAACTGTTTTGGGTGTATTTACTGAACTCACCAAATATTCCTATTTGATATTCTTTAAACAGTTTGTAGTTCGCCCCTGCTTTGATATTGAGATCAGAAGTTGTACTTTTTAGCCTTGGATCTTTAGCTCGGAATCCCATTTGAGCAAGATAGCTTATCTGAGCTGCAAAGATCCATTTATTCCATTTTTGCAAATATCCTCCGGTAAACTGATACCTTTCTGTATTGAGTTTTCCACCCGCAGAATCTACGGTGGTATAAGGGGCTACGCGATCATAATCCAATGATTCATTCCATCTTACAAGTCCTGTTTTAAGGTTTTGATAGCTTGCGTTTCCCCAGACATAGCGATTAGGTTTCAACTTTTGAAATGATTGAGCTTCAATAGTTAAACCTTTGTCACCGTTTCCTAATTGGTGACGGTAGGCTTTCTTATCATGGTTATGGTAGCCCACCCTAAATTCTGAAAATGAAACTGGGCTGTAACCCAACATAGAAGCTGGATTGTTAAAAAGATTATTTTTAAAACTTCTTTCCGTATCATATTGATTGTTGATCGTCTTAAAAAGACTGATGCTGTCCTGTGCTTTCACAGAAAGAAAACACAGATTGGCCAACAACAGAAAGAAAATTGTTTTTCTACTTAGCATAATATATTGAAAGGGATAATACTATTTTTAATGAACAATACCATTTTTTAAGCTTGGTTCAGAGTCTTTAACGAAATCATTAGTTGAATTGTTCGTATCCATATAAAGATTCTTATTTCCTATCATTTTTCCAACAATTTTACGTCTAACAGACTTTCCGAAACGATTTGGATCACTATCTATTGAACCTGCAGAAGTCCATCCAGCATCGATGCTTGGTGAAGTTAATGTGTGAAAAAACTTTGTAGGCACACTATTGTTAACTGCATCTATAATCCATGAATTAGGAATAGAATAAACACTTCTTTTTGTAACAGTTCCGGCAGAATTGATGTAACTGAAATCATATTTGCGATTTTGAAGAAAAGTAGTTTTTGATTCTCCGGCCGGGAAACGAGCAATCACATAGCTTTCAAATCCTCTGTTATGCATGATAAACATTTTGTTGGCTGTTGTAAAAGCCAAATCAGCATTTGGAACATCAGGATTATCAACCTGTCCTAATGCAGGAACTGTTGATGGAAACTCAAAATCTGCATTATGGAGATCGTAGGCTGTACTTGTTTGAGCTTTGTGATTAATAGCATTATCAGCTACCACAATAAAGTCTCCAGGTTCTACAGGATATATTTTCTTAGTAGGATCTTTTGTATCTGTAGGTAGAATCAGAACGCCTTTTACTCCAAAATATTGATTGACATCATAAGGGGTAGGATTATCATCTTCGGTAGTTAAGAATTGTGATTGCCCGATAATCAAGTTATCCGCATATAATACTTTATCCGTATTGTTAACAATTTTAAAATAACGTCCTGAATTATAGTTTTTACCATCCTGAGTCTTTATTCCTGTAAAAAATACCTCTTCAATAATAAAATCTTCATGAAATGTTTTGAAGAATAAAGGTACTGTAACATTGGTAGCCATCTTAGTGAGATCTACAGTGGCTTTTCCGGCAGCATCGGTGGTTTCAAGCTGATTGGTGATGACTTTACCATTGACAGTAATCTTATAAGAACCATAAGGCAGTTCTATGGAGATAGCACTTGCCTTTTGACTTTTCCTTCTGGTGATAGCTCCGCTGTTTACTTCTATTACTTCAATATCCAGTGTTTCATAGATGGAAATATTCTCTCCTGTAAAAGATAGAGTTAATACACCATTTTGTCCAGACTGTACTCCGAACTCATCATTAGTACATGAAGTTACTGTAAATGCAGTTCCCATCATGGCTACAAAACTTAATAGTAGAAATCTTTTTTTCATGTTATTTACTTTTTATATTTTAAAAATTGTAGTTTAATTCCATTCCGAAATAAGGTGTATTCATCCTTTTTCTGTACACCTTTACATTATTGAATGTATATGGAGCACTGTAGTTGAAAAGTCTGTTGACAAATAAAGAGGCGCGAAGTGCTTTGTAAATACTTTTGGTGATTTTTATGTTTCCTGTCATTGTAAAAGTGTAAAGTCTATCCATATTATCAGACACAGAGACATTTCTTACCAGCCATTGCTTGTAGATATCAGTCTTATCGGCTTCTGTAAAAGGATGTACCACACCATCCAGACCATAATAAGCAACAGGTTCTGCGATTCTTCTGTCATTTCTGCTATGGTCATACAGGCTTCCTTGTACAGACGCTGAAACAATAAGATCTAGACTTGGAAGATAAGTATCAATAAGCAGGTTATAGTTGATATTCGAATTAACATATCCGTTGTCATTCTTATAGATTCCATAATAAGGGAATATGTCTGAGCCAATATTTGCTGAAGGCTTAAAGATAATAGGTGTAGAATTTCTGTATTGGGATCTAAACCATGCTCCGGTAAAAGTAAACCTTGTATTGATTGTTTTGATTCTTGGTGATGTATAACCGAATTCAATACCCTGTTTCAATGTTTCACTTCCGTTTTCTGTAGTGGAATAGGCTCCAAAAATAGTTTTAACTTCATAAGGAACATTCGTTAAATCTGGCCCATTGGGAGTCCATTGGGTGATATCCACTTTTGTAGGGTCATATTGCTTATACGTATGCGCAGCTGTTTGATCCATCGTACGGAAACCGTTGGTCATGCTTTCTTTAAAGTAAGTCATAAAGAATTCATGATTTCTGTAAGAAAGATCTAAACGGATTTCTTTTTTGATGCTTTTTGCAGCCTGCAACTCTTTATTTTCTTTCGACTGAACATAGGTCATGAAGTTTACATATCGGTATTGTGCATCATTATGATAGTAATTCAGTTGAGTATAATCCCAATATTCGTTGTTGGGATAAAGCATCAATAGAGTTGGTTGTTTGTAGAAAAGACCATATCCTAAAGTAACGTCTGTCTTTAAAGGATAATCATTGATCATAAGATGGGGAAGGCTGTATTGGAAATTTAATCTCGGTTCTGCAAAGACTTTTTTACTGATTGCATAAGAGTTGTCGATGCCCAGGTTTTTTGATAGTCTTAAACCCGCATATAAAGTGAATTTATGCTGATTGATAGCATAGCTCATCTGATCACCTATAAAAGCAGCCAGCAGATTGGATGCCGGGATGGCATTGTAAGGTCTTGGTCTTGTAATTCCTGTGTTCGCAGAAGGTGGGGTTTTCATATCATATTGAAGCCCTCGACCATTATTTTTTGAATATTTCCAGTCCAGTCCGGCTTCGTATTGGTGAGTAATTCCGAAGGTTTTCTTGGTGCCGTTTACCTGGAAGAAAGCGGTGATGTCTAAAGGTTTTCCTTCTGTAGAAAACTCTGTGATATAGCGGAGATCAGGAAAATAACCCACATTTTCTCCTTGTTCCGTGGCAAGGGAAAAAGATCTTGGTCCTGATAATTGAATCAGTTTTACCTGTTCTATTTTTTCAAATCCCTGTCGAATAGCTGTATTTAAAGTTAATTTGTTGAAAAAAGAGTTTTTATCAAGCTGATACATAAAGTTATTGGTTAAACTGATTCTCTTATTATTAGATTCATATTTATCAGTGGAAGGATAGCCATTGTCCGGATCATATTTTTTATTGTCAATATTGGTAGAGAAATCAATAGTTGATCTCCATTCTAGAGGTCTTGACCATAGCGTTGAAATTTTCTTTGAACGGATGGAAGCAGTAATACGCTGATAGGTTTCAAAATCATCAGTAGGATTAGATTTAGAATCCAGAAAATCTGCACCTGCAGTTAACTGCCATTTATCATTAATCTTAAAACCTTTGCTCAGATAATATTGTTTACTGAAACCATCGGCTTTAAATCTTGCCTGTAGAGGAGAAGCGTTTATTTTACGTTCAATTTTGATCAATCCCGAGGTAAGGTCTCCATAGGCTGCAGAAGGGATACCACGAATGACTTCTACCTTTTCAATATCATTGGTGGAAATGGTTCTCATATCAACTCCTGAAGTTGCCGTTTCTCTATATTTAGGGCCTTCAGAAAATTGCCTGTTGTCTACTGAAACCTGCATGTCTGAGTTGGAGTTGATGATATTGTCATCAATCATGAATTGCACTCCAAGAGATGAGGTATTGTATTCATTCCCGGTATAGCCGGCAGTATTTTCCCGAAGAGTAGCTTTGTTAGTTAAATTTAAGACCGGTGTTTTTGATAGTCCACCAGGAAGAAGTTCCATAAGATCGGAGAAACTGGAAGGCTGTAGATGCTGCATAGCCTGTCTGTCAATCACTGATTTTGTAGTCAGACCTTTACTTTCCTTAGAAAATACAACAACTTCTTCCAACTTATTAACTGGCTGAAGCTTAATAATAATATTGTGAGTAGCAGTAAGATTGATGTTCAGTTCTTTTTCCTGAAAATTAGGATGAAGAACTTTCAGGTGATATTTTCCATTGGAAATAGAAAGATCTGTATGTCCGTTTTTGTCAGTAGTTAAAGAGGTTTGATTGATGGTAACAGAAGCCCCTTCTAATTCTTTGTTGTTTTCGTCGAATACAGTAATGTTCAATTGAGATTTTTCACTTTGTGCCTGTACCAGCTGTACAGTGAAAATGGAAAAGAAAACAAAAAGTAAAGATCTAGTCATTTTTATTTATTCTAAATAAGCAGACCGCGAAATTATAAAATATAATAACGCTAAACAATGATTATTTAGAATAAATTAAAATAAGAATGTAAAATTCCGGAAAATGCCCGGAATTCTGTTATATAATCTGAAGCAAATGTTATATAATATTCACCTCTCGCTCAAGTTCTATTCCGAACTTTTCTTTGACGGAGTTGATGATTTCAGTAGAAAAATCAAAGATTTCTTTACCTGTTGCATTACCTGTTGCATTGATGATGACCAAAGATTGAAGTTTGTGGGAGGCTACATTTCCGATTTGCTTACCTTTCCATCCGCACTGTTCGATGAGCCATCCGGCCGGAACTTTTACCCTATTTCCGTTAGGATATCCCTGAATATTTTCGAATTTCTGTTTCAATTCTTCAAACTGTGATAAAGGGATGGTTGGATTTTTGAAAAAGCTTCCCGCATTTCCGATCTTCTTAGGATCAGGTAGTTTACTTTGTCTGATATTGATTACAGCTTGGGAAACATTTTGAATGGTAGGATTGGTGATTCCAAGATTTTCAAGTTCGGAAATAATAGCACCATATTCTGTTTTAATATGATGTTCTTTTTTAGTGAGTTTAAAAGTAACTTCCAAGATGATATATCTTCCTTTTCCTTCCTGTTTGAAGATGGAATCTCTGTATCCAAACCTACATTCTTCAAGACCGAAAGTTTTAAGTTCAAGATTTTCCATGTCCAATACCAGGCAGTTTACAAATACATCCTTGATTTCTGTTCCATAGGCTCCGATATTTTGCATAGGGGAAGTTCCTACATTTCCAGGAATCAATGATAGATTTTCCAATCCGCCATAATTTTTTTCTAAACAATACATCACGAATTCATGCCAGTTTTCTCCTGCTTTTGCCGTAATAAGAACTTCGTTTTCGTTGAGGTCTTTCTGAGTAATTCCTTTTACGTTAAGTTTAATGGCAAGGCCGTCAAAATCTTTTGTCAGCAGTATATTGCTTCCGCCTCCTAAGAATAAAAGAGGGAGTGATTTTTCTTTTGAGAAACTAAGAGCATCTTTTAAAGTTTCAATGCTGTTGATTTCAATAAAGTATTTTGCTTTAGCATCAACGCCGAATGTATTGTAAGGCTTTAAGGAAAAATTTTCTTGCATGTTTTATTTGTATTCTTTGGGAAGAATTTTGTCTAATTGTTCTTTAAGCTGTTGAAATTGCTTATAGTGAATGGTGTCAACAAATGAATTGACGTAAATATGAGCTTTTTTAGGAGTACGGATTTGAAACGTTTCATCTATTCTATCCACCGATTGTTGGCTTGGAGAGCTTTTAATGTGGTCTAGGTCTTTAACTTTAATGGATGAGGTAAGTTGTTTCCATGTATCGCTATTGATACCTGAAGCCCAAGTTTTGTGTGCTTTATTGGAAGTAGTTCCTTTTTCTGCAGCAATCGAATCCTTGGTGATTTTTATGATTCTGTAATATCCCTGATTTCCTCCGATATTGGAGATCCCAATAAAAGTAATCTCATTCGGATTTCCTTTGGTAACAGGTTTTTCAGATTTTTTATTGTCACAGGAAAAAAATGCCGACAGCAAAAAGATCGAAAATAGTATTTTCAGACGTGTATTTTTTGGTGTCGGCATCATTTATTTTTTATAGGCTAAATTCTTCTCTATACTTTTTTAAAGCATCTTTTAGAATTTCAACACTTCTTTTAAGATCTTCTTCTTTCAGTACATAAGCGATTCTTACCTGCTTTTTACCTAATTCAGGATTGCTGTAGAAACCTCCGGCAGGGGCTACCATGATTGTTTCTTTGTTAAGCGAATACGATTCAAGTAACCATTGTGCGAATTTTTCAGTATCATCTACCGGAAGTTCAGCAACGCAGTAGAATGCACCTCTTGGCTTAGGGCAGATAACTCCTGGAATTGCATTTAAAAGGTCTACTAAAATATTTCTTCTGTGGGTGTATTCTTCTCTTACCGCTCTGATATAGGCTCCATCATTCTGGTGAGCTGCTGTCGCTGCAATTTGCCCCAAAAGAACCGGGCTTAATCTTGCCTGTGCAAAAAGTATGGCAGCGTTACGGATTTTTTGAGAACGGGTTACCATACATCCGATTCTTACTCCACACATAGAATAACGCTTGGATTCTGAATCGATAACGATGCAGTTCTCTTTTAGTTCAGGGAAATCAAGAATAGATATCTGTTGTTTTCCGTCGTATACATATTCTCTGTATACTTCATCAGAGATAATGACAATGTCGTATTTTAAAGCAATCTCAGCTAATTTTTTAAGCTCTTCACGAGTATAAAGGTATCCTGTAGGATTACCTGGATTACAGATGATGATAGCTCTTGTTTTTTCTGTGATCTTTTTTTCAAATTCTTCAATGGGTGGCAAGGCGAAACCTGTGTCAATGGTAGATGAAACTGCTACTACGTTTACATCGAATGTGCTTGTGAATCCATTGTAATTAGCATAGTAAGGTTCAGGGATAATGACTTCATCACCATCATCACACAGTGTTGAAATGGCAAAGTTGAGCGCTTCAGAACCACCATTGGTAACAATAAAGTTGTCTGGAGTAAGATCTGAAAAACCTAAAGAATGATAATATTCCGTAAGGGCTTTTCTATAATCTAAATTACCTTCAGAAAGTGCATATTCCAATACTTTAAGATCGATGTTCTTTAAAGCGTTTAATGCTGTTTCCGGAGTTTCAATATCAGGCTGTCCGATATTAAGATGATATACTTTTATTCCTTTTTGTTTTGCTTGTAACGCAAAGGGAACCAGTTTTCTTACCGGCGATGGCGGCATATGCAGTGCTCTGTTTGAAATATTCGGCATTGTTCAAAAATTTGTATGACAAAAATAGGATTTAATTTCTCAATAATAAAATTAAGAATAAGAAGAAACGGCTTATCATCCCCTTGCAAAACATATCATTTTAAAGTTTTGAATATTAATACTGAGTTTATTTTAATTAATTGCTGAATATTTATTAAAAATAAGTTATTTATGTTAATATTTTTCTTAATTTTCGATTTAAATATAAATAAAATGACAATAAGTTTATTTTTTAGAGTACTTCCTGCAATTGCTCTTCTGTCAGCAGCCTCTATAAAGGCTCAAAATTTTCAACCCATGCCCATTACATCTGGGTTTACACAAGATGTGATCGCGAATGGAATAGGATCAGCATTAACTTCCACCACATCGGATGTAGACGGGGTATCTTTTGCTTTTGTGGCAAGAGATTTTAAACTTACCTCTACCAGTTCTGATCTTACTTATGGAATTCCAACAAATGGGATAATCAATTCTGCAGTGGCTTCTACGCCAGGGCTTACCTATCAGTTAGGAGATTTAAGTGCTAATAATTCTTTAAAACTGACAACAGCGGGAGACAATGGAACTCTTGCATTTACGACTCCAACAGCAGCTTTTAAGTTGTATATGCTTTTGACGAGTGGGAGTGGAACATCAGTAGTTAATGTAACGGTAAATTTTACAGATAGTACCACTCAAACATTTTCTAATATCAGCCTCTCTGATTGGTATGGCGGAAATAATGCTGCTATTCAGGGAATTGGAAGGATCAATAGGGATAATAATACGTTAGAACCTAATAGTACTAATCCAAGATTATATCAGGCTGTTATGAATATTGATGCGGCCAATCAGACAAAGCCTATACAAAGTGTTACGGTCACAAAAAGTTCAGGTTCGGGAATTCCTAATATTTTTGCTATTTCGGTAGATGCATATACCGATTGTATTGCTCCAACAACGAATGCAGCAACTTCATTAACCTCAAGTTCAGCACAAATCTCTTGGACTGTGCCTGCAAGCAACCAAACTACAAGTTATGATATTTATTATAGTACAAGTTCTTCAGTACCTGCCAGTAACGTAAATCCTAATCACTCAAATGTGGCGGGAACTTCTTATACTCTTAACAATTTATCACCGAGTACAATGTATTATTATTGGGTAAGGGCCAATTGTAGTACAGCAACAAGTAAGAGTGCATGGTCTCTCGTTAAATCATTTACAACATTATGTGGTTCAATAGTTCCTTCATATACTAATGATTTTAGCTCTTTCCCTGGAAATTGTTGGACAAATGCTCTTTCGGGAGGAACTCCAGACGTAGGGCCTTCGGGAACATCTACTTATTGGTATCAATATAATTTCTTAAATGGTTCATCCAATGCTGCTGCACGTATGAATTTGTATGGCGCTAATAAATCGGGATGGCTGAAAACGGTAGCTTTTAATCTTTCCGGAGGTGGATATAAAGTGAAGTTTAATTATGCGGTAACAACGTATTCCGGGACTGCCTCTTCGGCGATGGATAGCGATGATGTGGTTCATTTCCTTATCTCCAATGATAATGGAAGTACATGGAGTATACTACAAACATGGGATGCATCTAATGCACCTTCTAATACTTCTAATGAATATATTTTTGATCTTGCCAACTATACTAGTGGCAATACCGTATTTGCTTTTTATGGAAGTACCGGTTCTACAAACGGAGGACTTGATTATAATTTCTATATAGATGATTTTACCGTCGAAAATGCTCAGCTGAGTACTTCAGAAGTAGATCATAAGGTGAAAAAAGCATCCGTTCATCCTAATCCATTCAAAGATATTTTGTATATATCCGATACAAGAGATATTAAATCTGTAACAGTAACAGATACTACAGGAAGAACAGTGAAAACAGTTGAAGGTTCTGTAAAAGAACTGGATCTAAGCAGATTGAATTCAGGGTTGTATTTTGTGACTCTTTACTTTAAAGATGGATCTCATTCTACTGTAAAAACCATCAAGAAATAATTTTTTTAGTGTAAATAAAGTGGAGCGGCGGTACATTCTTGTATCGCTGCTTTTTTTGGTAAATAAGCATGATACTGGAAGGAGAAAGTCTCTAAAGTCTTGAAATGATGAATCCAACTTCCTATCTAATAATCAATATTTTTTCTTAATTTAAACTTTTAAAACTCACTGAAAATGCAAATTTTATCCACCTCTGTAGAAGACTATATTTCAAAGATCCCTGAGGAAAGACGAGAGAGCTTCAAAAAGCTTTTTGATGCAATTAAAATTAACCTTCCCAAAGGTTTTGAAGAAGCAACCAATTATGGAATGATAGGCTGGGTAGTACCGTTGAAAACCTATCCGGCAGGATACCATTGTGCTCCCAACACTCCTTTGCCATTTATTAATCTGGCCTCACAAAAGAATTTTATAGCATTATATCACATGGGATTGTATTCCAGACCGGAGCTTTTGGATTGGTTTGTGGCAGAATATCCTAAATATTCCAAAAGAAAACTTGACATGGGGAAATCTTGTGTACGTTTCAAAAAAACGGAAGATATTCCGTTTGAATTAATTGCTGAGCTGAGTGGAAAAATGACGGTAGAAGATTGGATTGGAATTTATGAATCACAGTATAAAAGGTAATGAGGAGAAGATGGGAAGCTGGAAGAAGGAAGTTCTTGTAGTTTTACTGACATCTTCTAGTCTTTTGATAGTAAAATCTTTCATCTTAAAAAATAGCCCTGAATCATACAGATCTCAGGGCTTTTTTTGAATGAGGAAGACTAATGTCATTTGGTTTATATTGTTGAGGAAAGGAAGCTGGAGGAGGGGAGTTGGAAGTATTTTTGTGTTACTGACTTCTTTCAGTCTTTTGATGGAAAATATTCTCAATTTTGAAAGGTTAATTAATAGGTGTTCGAGTTATTTTCCGACTTGATCAGCTTCCATATTCTTGCATCCAACTTCCCATCTCTTAAAAATTAATATCCCAGATTCCTGCTCTGCGTTCAAGTTCGATCAAAGCTGTTGCATTATCTGCAAGAGCCTGATAATAATCTTTTCTTACTCCATTGTAGGTTCTTTGAGCATTAAGGACTTCGAGAATGGAACTTTCTCCCCTTTTGTAACTATAGGTAATGCCTTCCAATATGCTTTTTGCTTCCGTAAGCATTCCGTTATGAAATTGTTTTACCTGTTTTTGAGTGGCCATATATTGTTGATAGGCTTGCATTACTTCGGCTTGTATTCCCTGTTCTATCTGATGATATTCAAGTTCTGCCTGAGAATGTGCCATTTCAGCTATTTTTACGCCTGCATTTCTTCTGTTAGAAAATTTTAAAGGGATGCTAAGCCCTAGTTTTACTGCATTTACCGTTGGGGAAGGAGCAATTTCATTCGTTGCTTCAGTGTGGCGCTCTGCTCCGGCATTGATTCCAAGGTCTATTTTTCGGTTTGCTTTTTCAAGATTGATCTGCCTTTTGGCAACTTGTGTATTCTGTTTAGCTGCCAGTAGATCTGCCCTTGTATTTAATGCCTGAATCAGAAGATCATCAATATTAAAATCTCTGTTAAAGGCATTAAAATCTCCGGCGATCTCTCTATTTGTTATTTTACCATCATTGAGAAATACAGCTAGCCCAGTCAATGCTTGTAGTTCTGCACTTTCAGCCTGGTATACCTCGTTGAGAAGAGAAGCCGCTTCCAGCTTACTTTGTTTTGAAGTAACTAAAGAAATTGTTCCTAATCGATATCGGATACTGTCTGACTTGGCAAGCTGCAGGATGTTTTTATAAGAATCCTGTTGTACTTCTAGAATGGCTTTAGATTTTAAAGCATCTACATATCCTAAGCTAGCGTCAGCCCGTAGATTTCTGAAAAAATCCTGCAATTGAATTTTACTTAATTCTGATTGATCTTTAGCCAGGTTTATTCTTGCTTTTCTTTTACCACCTAATTCTAATGTCCAACCCAAAGATGCTCCGTATACATATCCCATATTCTTTGCAACGCCATTGTTGGTGGTTTCCATCTCCAATTGCGGATCGGGAAACATACTTGCCGTTTGAATTGCAGCTTCAGCCATACCTATATTGTATTTTTGAGCGGCATATCCCAGATTTTTCTTTCCGACAAGACTCAGATATTCCTCAAAATTCAGAATTTCCTTTTCTTGTGCCTTTACCTTATTGGTTACGCTGAGTAATAAGGTCACTATTATGATAAAGTGAACTCTAATTTTCATATGTAAGTGCTTCATCTGATTCTAAATTTTGTTTTTCGTTACGACGTTCTGCCATAAAATAAATAGCAGGAAGAACGAAGAGTGTTAAAATAGTCGAGAACATTAAACCGTATACGATTACAGTTGCAAGAGGCCGCTGTACATCCGAGCCAATTCCGGTAGCTAATGAAGCAGGAAACAGTCCGATTACCGCAACAGTTGCTGTCATTAATACTGGTCTAAAACGATCTTTAGCTCCTTTTGTTACGGCAAGTTTCAGCTCATATCCTTTTTTACGAAGGTCATTGATATGAGAAATCATAATCACTCCATTCTGAATGGCGACTCCAAAAAGGGCAATAAATCCTACAGCTGAAGATACGTTCAAAGACATTCCACGTATATTAAGGGCAAGCATACCTCCAAACAAAGCCAGCGGAACAATAGACATTAATACCAATGCTTGTTTGAAGTCTCCGAAAGCTCCATATAATAGCAGGAACATAATAGCTAATGCCAGCGGAACAATGAATGCCAATCTGGAATAAGCCCTATTTTGGTTTTCAAACTGTCCACCCCATTTGATCTGGTACTTTTCATGATCATATTTGATGTCTTTTTCAATCTTGTCCTGAGCTTTTTTCAGGAAAGAAGAAAGGTCTGTTCCCCTTAAATTCAATTTTACGGTAAGATGTCTCTTATTCATTTCGCGGGTAATTGTACTTTCTCCGGTGCTTAATTTTACTTCTGCTACTTGAGATAAAGGGATTTTAGCTCCTGAAGCTGAGGTTAACATCAGGTTTCCTATTTTATCAGGAGTATCACGGCTGTCTTCAGTGTAACGACAAGAAATATCGTAGACTTTATTGCCGATAAAGATCTGCGAGATTGCTTTTCCACCTAAAGCAACTTCAATAAGGTCGGCCACATCGGCTACATTCAATCCATATTGAGCGATTTTATCCCTGTCTGCAATGATTTGAAGCTGAGGCAGTGGAGGTTCCTGGTCAATGGCAAGGTCTGCAGAGCCCGGAACTTTATTTAAAGTAGACAACACATTTTCAGCAATTCTTCTGGTTTCTTTGAAATCTTCTCCATATACCTTTACCACCAATTCACTGTGTGCTCCGGAAATTTTATCCATTACTCCGTCAATCATAGGTTGAGAGAAACCTACTGTAAACCCTGGCATTTCTTTGTAATCAGCAGCTAATTCTTTGATAAGATCAGCTTTCGTTTTCCCGGATGGCCATTCATCATAAGGCTTTATTCCCACAGAAACTTCAAAATGAGAAGCCGTCCATGGATCAGTTCCGTCATCGTTACGGCCAGCCTGAACCATCATATAAGTGATTTCCGAATGTTTCAATGTCCTGGCGCGTAAGGTATCACTCATTTCTTTTGCTTTGGCTAGAGAAATGCCTGGAGGTAACTGTACCTGCAGCCATATAGAACCTTCATCCAGTTCCGGAAGGAAGTCTTTTCCTACAGTATAAGAAAGTACTCCGGCAGATAATAAAACGATAGTGACCGGGATCATTACTTTTTTAGGGGTTTGCATTATTTTTTCAATTCTTTTACCATAGGCTGTGCTTACTTTTTCAAGCCACTTGTTGTGATATATTTTTTGTGGTTTTCGATAGATCACATAAGCTAAACCTGGAATAAGGAGCAATGCTACAGCAAGAGCACCCAATAGAGCATATCCTACTGTAAATGCCATGGGAGTAAAGAGCTTTTTCTCTACTCTTTCGAAGGCAAATAATGGAAGATAAGCTGTAATAATGATAATCGTAGAAAAGAAGATAGGTTTTGCCACTTCAATCACCCTTTGTGTAATTGTTTTTTCTTCTAATGGTTCTTCAGAATTTTCCTCTCTTTTTTTCAGAATTGTTTCCAGCATTACAATGGCTCCGTCTACAATAATTCCAAAATCAATAGCTCCCAATGAAAGAAGGTTAGCCGGAATATTGGTAAAATGCATTAAAATAAATGCAAATAATAAAGAAAGCGGAATGGTGATAGCTACCAATAAAGCACCTCTCCAACTTCCCAGAAATACGATCAGGACAATAATAACAAGTACAATTCCTTCAGTAAGCGTATGAGAAACTGTATGAAGCGTAGTACTTACAAGATCTGTTCTGTCAAGGAAAGGGTGAATTTTTACACCAGGAGGAAGGGTTTCATTGTTTAGTTCGTCAATAGCTTGATGAACACCTTCCAATACCTGGGATGGGTTTTGCCCTCTCAATAATAAAACGATACCTTCTACACTTTCCGGATAGTTTCTCTTTCGGTCTGTATATCCCAGAATTCCTTTTCGTTCCAGGTTTCCGTATTTCAATGTTCCTACATCATTCAGGAATACCGGAACACCATTTTCTGTTTTTACTACAATTTTCCCAAGGTCATTTAGATCTTTCACAAGACCTATTCCTCGAATAACGTAGGCTAAGTTTCCACGAGGAAGCATGCTTCCCCCGGCGCTTACATTATTTTTTGAAATGGTTTCGGTGACTTCCGATAATGAAAGGCCATATTGTTCAAGCTTGTGAGGATCTAATTCTACTTGAAACTGAGTGGTAATCCCACCAAAATTGGTCACATCTGCGATGCCGGAAACCTGCTTGATACGGGGAATGATTACAAATTTTTGTAAATCTGTAAGCTCCCGCAAACTGTGATTATTACTTTCAATAATATAACGGTACACTTCGCCAACAGGAGAAGTAAGAGGATCTAGTCCAGGCTGTGCTCCATAAGGAAGAGTAACATCCGTAAGTCTTTCCTGAATACGCTGTCTTGCCCAATAATCATCTATACCATCATCAAAAACCATGGTAATCATAGAGAGTCCGAAGGTACTTTTGCTTCGCATAACATGCATTCCCGGGAGACCATTAAGAGCTCTTTCCAAAGGAATGGTAATTTGTTGTTCTACTTCTTCAGCAGCCAATCCGGGAACCTGGGTAACCACCTGCGAAGTTACATCAGCAATATCAGGATAAGCTTCTACGGATAATTTGGTCCAGGAATAATAGCCAAAGAACCCCAATAAAAGGAAGAGTGCCAACATCAGCCACCTCTTCTGTATAGAGATTGTCAAAAGTTTTTTCATGTTCTTAATAGATATTGTGTACAGTACGTATAAGGATATGTATTGTACTTTTTTACATCAGTTCATTGTACACTATTTCGCATCCAGCATATAAATTCCGCCTTCGGTCATAATGGTATCACCTACTTTTAATCCGGAAGTAATTCTTACCATTTTCTGATCCGTTTCTCCGGTGGTTACCGAACGTTTGGCAAATTGATTCTTACCCGTTTTTATCCACACATATTGAGAACTGTCTTGTTGCATTAATGCGCTGATTGGAATCATAATGGTTTTTTCAGGAGTAGTAGCAAAATTAACCGTGGCATACATGCCGGGTTTTAATTTCCTATCCGGATTATCACATTCAATAAGGACTTTTATGCTTCGGGTGTTTTCATCTACCACTTCATTGATGTGGTACACTTTCCCGGTAATATTTCTGTCGGGATAAGCGCTTACTTTTACAGAAACATGGTCTCCGATATTGACAAAACGAATGTCTTTTTCCTTTACATCCCCTGAAATCCATACTTTGGATAATTCTGCAATGATGATGACAGGATCAGCATCACTTTTAAGAAATTGACCGTTGACAATTTTATTGGAAATAATTTCGCCATTAATTGGGGCTCTTACAATAAGAGGACTCCCGATACCTCCGCCTTTACTGTTATAAACCTTCAATGCAGAAGAAGCATTAGACAATGATGTTTTTTTATTTTTAAAATCTGTTTCTGCCTCGTCAAGTTCTTTCTGGATACCGACTCCGTGTTTTACCAGATCTTGTTGACGTTTGTAATTTTTCTCCGCAAGCTGTACATCGTTCAATGCATCTGTGTAATCTTTCTGAACAGAAAAATAATCAGAAGAAAGTATTTCAAAAAGCGGACTGTTTGCCGAAACATTTTGTCCAAGTCGAATGAAAGACTTTGTAATTCTTCCTGAGAATGGACTGGCAATTTCTGCATAATGATTGGGAATGGCCTGAATTGTTCCGGCAGAAACTACCCCGTCACTATGTTCTTGTTCAGAGACTATTTCTGTTTTTATTTTTTTTAATACCGGATTGTTTTCAGGGACGATTACATTCTCCCCCTTTACCAGGAGATCCTGATCCTGAGAATCTTCACTTTTGGGATTTTTACAAGAGGTAATAAATGTCAAAAGTACTATTGTGAATACTGATTTTCTCATATAAGATGTTTATAACCACTAATTTAATTCTAATTTATTTTTATTTCAATATATTGTGATATTTGTTTAGAATACCTGTAATACTTATTTTTTGCCGTTGCAAAAGTATTTCCATCCTTTCTGATAGCTGGTTAGAGAACCTTTAGAATGCTATTAGAAAACTATTAGAAAAGATGAAATCTCTAAGGGATTATAGCCATTGCCCGAATTTTTTAATAAACCATTGTTTCACAAATTGGGTAAGAATACAATACCCGGTAAGAATTCCTATCAGGTAAGGAAAATAAGTGAAAGGTAAAGGCTGTATTTTCAGATATCCTGCCCATGGAGTGAAAGGAATCATAATTCCGATCAACATGATTAAGCTTGTTAATGCTACCACTGGTGCAGCAGCCCAGCTTTGGATAAATGGAATCTTTTTGGTTCTGATAATATGAACAATCAGGGTTTGAGACAACAGTCCTTCCACAAACCATCCGGTCTGAAATAAACTCTGTTGCTCTGGTGCGTTGGCTTTGAAAATAAAGTACATCACAGCAAATGTCACATAATCAAAAATGGAACTCAACGGGCCTATATATAGCATGAATTTTTTAATACTATCGGCTTCCCATTTTTTGGGTTGCTCCAGAAAATCTTTATCCATCGTATCCCAAGGAATTGAAGATTGTGAAATATCATACAACAGATTCTGAGTCAAAATTTGTAGAGGCAACATTGGTAGAAAGGGAAGCAATGCACTGGCACCAATCATACTGAACATATTTCCAAAGTTGCTGCTAGCTGTCATTTTTATATATTTAATAATATTACCAAATGTTCTGCGGCCATAAATAACTCCGCTTCTCAGCACCATTAAGTCTTTTTCGAGCAGAATGATATCTGCACTTTCTTTGGCAATGTCTGCTCCGGTATCTACAGAAATTCCGACATCTGCTTCTTTAATGGCAGCTGCATCATTGATTCCGTCTCCCATAAATCCAACAGTATGACCTTTGGATCTTAATATTTTTACAATGCGTTGTTTTTGTAATGGGCTTACCTTGGCAAAAACGGAATATAAATCCATATCTTTGCTGAGTTCTTCATCGCTCATATCCTCCAGTTGATCACCAAGCATGATTGTATTGATGGGAATGCCTACATCATTACATATTTTTTTAGCAACAATATCATTGTCTCCGGTAATCACTTTTACTTCAATACCTAATTTATGCAAGGCTTTGATACTGGGTTCTGCAGAAGGTTTAGCAGGATCAAGAAATCCAATAAAACCGGTAAGGATAAGGTGATTTTCATCTGCAACAGAATAATTGAGTGGATGATCTCCTTCAAATTCTCTGATGGCAACAAGCAAAACACGAAGACCTTCTGCATTGAGTTTTTCAGACATTCTGATGATTTTTTCTTTCATAAGATCATCTAATGGGATAATATTATCATTCTCAATATGAAGACTGTGATCATCGCCTGGATCTAAAGCATATTTACATAAAGAAAGCATTTCTTCTACGGCACCTTTTGAAATCATCAGGTGTTTTCCTTTTGAGGTATTCAGAATAACAGACATCCTTCTTCTTTCAAAGTCAAAGGGAATTTCATCAACTTTCAGATAGAGTTCATCAGCTTTCATGAGATTATGAACTTCTGCATGATCCAGAACAGCCTGATCCAATAGGTTTTTTAGTCCGGTTTGATGAAAACTATTGAGGTAAGCCCATTTTAAGACTTCATCATCTTCAAGGCCGCGCACGTTGAGGTGAGTTTCCAGAACAATTTTATCAAGAGTAAGGGTTCCGGTTTTATCGGTGCAGAGAATATCCATCGCTCCGATATTCTGGATGGCATTCAATCTTTTAACGATTACTTTTTTCTTACTCATGTTAACCGCACCTTTGGCTAGGTTGGCGGTAACAATCATGGGCAACATTTCAGGAGTAAGCCCTACTGCAACAGCAATAGCGAATAAGAGAGCCTGCATCCAGTCTCCTTTTACCAATCCGTTGATAAGAAAAATAATGGGAGTCATAACCAGCATGAATCGGATCAATAAAAAACTTACTTTGTTGACTCCGATATCAAATGCTGTTTCAGGTCTTTTAGAAGCAAGGCTTCTGCTGATGCTTCCGAAATAAGTAAAAATACTGGTGTTAACAACCACAACGGTAGCTGATCCACTCACTACATTGGTTCCCATAAAACAGATGTTTTGAAGAGTCAGTGGATTTTTATTTTTTGCATCCCGAATTGTAAAAGCATTCTTTTCAACAGGCAGGGCTTCTCCTGTAAGAATAGATTCACTGATGAAAAGGTCTTTACTTTTCAAAATTCTGCAGTCAGCAGGAACCATATCTCCGGCAGAAAGGATCACCATATCTCCGGGAACTATTTCAGTGATTTCTATTTCTTCATTTTCTTTATATTTTCTTTTGGTAAGACAGCTTGTTTTTACCATTTTTTTCAATGCTTCTGCTGCCTTATTGCTTTTAAACTCCTGGATAAATCTTAAAATAGTACTGAACAGAAGCATTATTGAAATAATAATACTTGTACTAAGATCTTTTTCTCCTGCAGGAACAAGAATTACATCGATAAATAAAGAGATAACAGCAATACAAACGAGTATATAATTAAATGGATTAAAGAAAGAATGAGCAAACTGTTTCAGCCACGAGGGGGCTTTTTGGGTGGCAATTTCATTTTTACCGTAAACTTTCAAACGGTCTTTTACTGTATTTTCGCTAAGACCTTCTTCTGAAGTTTCCAGTATAGCGTAAACCATTTTTTCGTTCTCTGAAGCAGCTTCTTTCAATTTAACAAGAGCTGCTGAGTTGAGATTTTTGTTGGAAGATTTTTTTAACATGGCTTTAATTATTATAAATCATTTTCAGTTCCTATAATTTCCCAGCTTACCTTGATGACTTTATCTTCAATGGTAAGCCTGCTTGCTGTTTTTTCCATGAAACTGTCCTGTGGAATGGAAGCATGAACTTCTGCCGTAATGATGGCATTTTCAGGAACACCATTATCATCGCTGGTAAGAGATTTCAACAGGACTTTATCATTTCCGCTCAATGACTGCATGAGCTGTACCCGGATATGATTTTCTACTTCACTTTTACATTTGATACTGAGTAAATATTCGGTGTAATGATTTCTGTTGTTGATATTATTGCCTAGTTTTACCCCTAATGGACGGAGAATAAGATGAGTAAGGATAATAAAACCACTGGTAATAGCGGCTTCGAGGGGAAGCCCTAAAGCGGAAAGAGCTCCTACAGATGCAGAGCACCAGATGGTGGCAGCAGTATTGAGACCTCTTACAGTAAGACCGTCTTTCATAATGACACCACCGCCCAGAAAGCCGATACCACTAACGATATATGAAGCAATTCTGCCCGTGGCATCACCTCCGATCCGGATGGAAAGAAGAACAAATGCTGCGGAGCCAAGACATACTAGAGTATTGGTTCGAAGACCGGCACTTTTTTGACGCCATTGTCTTTCAAAACCTATGCTGGCACCCAATGCGAATGCCGTGAAGAGACGAAGAGTAAATTCTAACGTATTCATAACTTTTCTGTTTTTATGGCACTCAACCGTATACAGAAAAGTATATTGCTGAATGTTAGTTGTTGTAATAATGGGAGGAATCAGTATCCATAGTGATTTTCTTTGTTGCAAAGGTATTGTGACTGATGAAGAAAAGCCGTTAGAAAGGCTTTAGAAAGTTATTAGAAAACTATTAGAGAACTTGCAGTGAAATTTCTGAAATAAGAATTACCCATCAGATGTTATTATTAATTGCTTCTATTTCAGAGAGAATGGGGGTGATTAAGGCTGCACTTTTATATAAGCCTACGAAAAATGGGCTACTAAGCAGAAGATTTTAATCAAATTTGGAGAACAGAGATTAACAGAATACCAATTTTTAGATTCTTATTGAAACAGATCTGCCAATGGTTACAGATGAACAATTTACTTCTCATCTGTAACCCTCTTTTAAGGTGAAATTTCAATACATTTGCTGTAAATCTCTTTTTATTATGGATCCCAGCAGTTTATAATTTATAGACAAGTGCTTATTTTATCCCTAAAATTCCATGTTTTAGGGCTGTTTTTTATGAATTATAAATTAAAAAAATGAAAAAATTAAATACCGCGATACCTGCAACGCTTTTAGCTATTATCTGTGTGCAAGGTGGAGCATCTATTGCCAAACAGCTTTTTCCGGCTATCGGAGCCATTGGAACTGTCACTTTAAGAATTGTACTTTCAGCTATTTTGCTGACCTTAATAAATCGACCAAAATTTTCCCAATTTAATGCACAAAAATGGAAATATTGTGCGATGTACGGGGTAGGATTGGCTTGCATGAACCTTATTTTTTATATGGCTATTCAAAGGATTCCTCTTGGGTTGGCTGTTACTGTAGAATTTGCAGGACCTTTATTTCTTGCATTGGCATTATCCCGTAAAGTCCTGGATGTGGTTTGGGCATTATTAGCTTGTGTAGGAATATTACTTATTGTTCCCTGGCATAGTGATCATATAGATTTATTAGGGCTTGGATTAGCATTTCTGGCAGGGATATTCTGGGCTCTTTATATTGTAATGGGTGGAAAAGTTTCTAAAATAATGGACGGTAAAGATGCCGTGACCACGGGAATGATATTTGCCAGTTTGGTGATTATTCCTTTTACAATATGGGATGGTGCAGTTTTCAATCTTACACCTACCATCTTTGCAAAAGGGCTAGGAGTAGCTATTCTGTCGAGTGCTTTACCATTTTCCCTGGAAATGCTGGCTTTAAAAAAACTTCCCGCAAAAACATTCAGTATCTTGATGAGTTTGGAACCAGCATTTGCTGCCCTTTCAGGATTGCTATTCCTTGCTGAGGAACTTACGTTTCTTCAATGGATTTCTATTAGTTGTGTAATTGCTGCTAGTATTGGAACTACCGTTTTCAATAAAACGGCCACGGCTCATAACTAAAGATATCAGTATTTTTAAACCATTAAGAGGTAGTAAGATTTTAAAAAAGTTAAGATTCAAATAAATCTGAATGAAGCATTCTTTTAAAATATCTTTAGATATCTTCATAATACTCTTAACCACTTAATACTTCTTAATGGTTTGAAAAATTAGTTATTAAGCTGTCTCAATATCAAATACCACCATAAAAATAGTTGTATTATTTTCTGAGGTAACTTTAACTGTTGACTGATGAAGATGAATGATTTTTTCAGTAAGGAAAAGTCCTATTCCGTGCCCTTTTTCTTTTCTGGAGTTTTCGCTTCTGTAAAAAGGTTCAAAAATGTGAACTAAATCTTCTGCAGAAATGGTGATCCCAGTATTGGTAAAACTGACATAAAGTTTTTCGGTATCTGCTTTAACGTCTATAGAACATACATGTTCGGGTGAATATTTACAAGCATTATCAATAAGATTATTAAAGGCAACCTGCAACAGATATTCATTTCCCTGTGTTATAAGCTGATGTTCTTCTACGGTATCATCAATATTCAGGGAAACTTTATAAGCTGGATTTTCTTTTATAATCTTAGTATATGATTCCAGAAGAACTTCATCAATTCGTATTTCTGAGAAGCTGATTTCGTTAGGATCATAACTTGCCTTAGCGAGATCCATTAAGCTGTTGGATAGTTTAACCATATTATGAGCATCCTCTAAAGCACATTGAATAGTCGACTGATATTCTTCCTTAGTCAGTTCTTTTTCAGAAGCTAATTCCAATTCAGTGATAATTGCGGATAATGGGGTACGAAGTTCATGTGAGATATTGGAAACAAAATATTTTTGCGAATCAAAAGAATTCTCAAGACGTTCCAGCATTCCATTAAAATTCTGAGCAAGTTCATTAAGCTCATCTTTTTCTCCGGTGGTTTTAAGGCGTAGCTGCAATTTTCCGGCAGTAATTTTTTTGATCTGGCTGACCATTTCACTCAGAGGACTCAAAGTTTTTTTGGAAAGGAATATCCCGGCCAGATAAATGAATAGTAATATACTGATGAAAGAAGCAATACTGATTGTGAGAAGGTGAGTAAGGTATTCATATCCATATTTGTCATAGGAAGCAGCGGTAACAGCATAAGTATTTCCATTATGATGATACACCATCCCAACAACCTGTAAATTTTCCAGAAAGAAGCTTATTTTCTTTTTCTCAAATATCTGAGTAAGCATTTCCGGTGTTTCTTTTACATAATCTACTTTAGCATCATCATGATAAACAAGTTGATCTTTTGAATCATAGATCGCCACCTGAACTTCATTCAGAGTTCTGTTATTATTTCTATACAATTTATGCATTTCCTGCTCCGGTAATGAGCTTTGGAAAAAAAGATCGGCCTTGGCAATGGCCTCATTCTGTAACTCGCTGTAGAAAGACTTTTCCCTAGCTTCTTTGGAGGAATAATAAATGGTGATACTGTAAACGCTTAAAAGCATTGCAGTAATTAATGTAAAAAGCAGTGTAAGCCTTGTTCTTATTTTCATATGGAAGAAAATTACACTTTACTGTATTAAATATTTCCCGTTTCGTAGCCTTTTTTCAGAATAAAACCCATTCCGGCTTTAGTATGGATGAGCTTATTTTCAAAATCTCTGTCAATTTTTTTTCGCAGATAATTGATATATACATCAATAAAGTTGGTTCCGGTATCAAAATGAGTTTCCCATACTTTTTCTGCAATATCACTTCTGGAAAGTACTTTTTCAGAATTTTCCATCATGAATTTGAGTAGGTTAAACTCTTTAGGAGTCAGCTTGATAGGAACCTGATCTCTGCTTACTGTCTTTTGCTCCAGATTCATTTCAATACCTTCATATTTAAGCACAAAAATTTTTTGTTGTCTTTGTTGTGAAAAACGCTTCAACAGAACATTGATTCTTGCCACCAACTCACGCATTTCAAAAGGTTTGGTCATATAATCATCAGCTCCGGCATCAAACCCTTCCAATTTATCATCTGTTGTTCCTAATGCTGTAAGCATGACCACGGGAAGATTAGGTTTCAAAGCTTTTATTTCATTACAAAATTCAAGACCGCTTTTTTTAGGGAGAACAATATCGGTGACTACCAGGTCATAATTTTTTTGCAATGCCAGTTTCAATCCTGTTGCTCCATCATATGCTGTGCTTACTTCAAATTCAGCTTCCTGAAGCCCTTTTGTAATAAGCTTAGAAAGTCTGTCATCGTCTTCTACTAATAAAATATGAGGCATAAGAATAGGTGAAGTGTTTTGTGGGTGTAAAGATGAGGTAATATTCTTCACAAATGTAATGAATTCTATTTTGTAATTTTGACGGATAGAGAATAATTAGATGTCAGAATTTAAAATGCAAATTATTAAAAAGGCTGGAATTGCAGGGCTTTTATGCTTATTGTTACTGTTTTTGGTTCAATGTACTGCTCATCAAAATACAGTTCAGCTTCAAAACGGAGATTTACTTTTTGTTACCGCTAAAGAAACAGGGTTGTCCGGAGCTATTAATAATGTTACCCAAACACAAAAAATAGCCTCTTTCGATCACATTGGTATTTTGGAAAAGCAAGGAAAGAAATTATTTGTTTTGCATGCAGCTCCAAAAGGAGGCTCACAAAAGCAAAGTTTAAAAGACTTTGTAGAGGATCAAAAAAAAGATCAGCAACATATTGTGCTCTACCGCCTGAAGCCCGAATATCGGAAATCAATTCCTGTTGCTATTGAAAAAGCACATTCTATGTTGGGGAAGCCTTACAACTTCAATTATATTTTAGATGAAAGTTCTTATTACTGTTCAGATTTTGTAGAAAGAGCTTTTCGGGAGGATCACATTTTTAAATTGGAACCTATGACGTTCAAAGATCCTAAAACAGGAAAAATCAATACATTTTGGGAAGACTTTTACGGCAAGAAAAATCTGAAAGTTCCTGAAGGAGAGCCTGGTTGTAATCCCAATGGATTAGCAGGATCAGAAAAACTAGAAAGGATAGGAGAGCTTTAAGATCTTCTTAGATTGAATTGGTCTGGAAGATGGAAGAGGGAGTTTGGAAGTTATTATTGGCGATCTAAGTTATGAAGATCGAGCTAATTAAATCTAGAAGTATTAGAATTGATAAAAGTATATTATTGATTCTTTTAACTTGCTGATTTTTAGTATACAATTTCTATATTCCAATCTTTTAAAATAATTAGAGAAGCTATAATGGCTTCTTTTATTTTGTTAAATTTTCAAAAATATTAGTCTACTAATTTTGTGGACTAATATTTTTTTATATTTTTGTGACAGATTTAAATGCAGAACAAAATATGATCTGAGAATGTTTAACTAAAAAATGTTTAGCAATGATTACACCTAACCCTAGTTTGCAGGTTTTCCAAAATACACTGAGCCTGCCCAAAAAAGAATTATTATTGGAAATAGAATTGAATGGCAAAATGAAATTTGAACATTTAATGAGTACCATCTATAATCAAATGGGGATCTGTCATAGAGTGTTATCAGCAAACGTGGAATATGTGAACGGATATAGTTTTGGTTCGGTACAATTGTATATTAATGTGAATTCAGAAGACTATCAGAAGCTGGAAGCCTATCTGAATAAAAATAAACTTTTGAGTACCACGGTGGAGTATCTCTGCCGAAAGTATTCTTAGGAAGATTCATATAGTTTTAATTACTCGAAGTGTCTGGTTATTTTACCGGGCACTTTTTATTTTGAATAATTTTTTATTATCTCGCAGATTAAACAGATTACGCAGATATTTTAAAGTGGGAAAAGATAGAATAAAGAATAAAGAATAAAGAATAAAGAATAAAGAATAAAGAATAAAGAATAAAGAATAAAGAATAAAGAATAAAGAATAAAGAATAAAGATTCCAAAGTAAATGTCCAATTCTGTGAAGAATTATAATGGGAAGAGTGAAAATTCGCCTCCTCCGGAGGGGTGTCAAAAATTCAAAGAATTTTTGACGGGGTGGTTCTAAAAAGAACTTGTATTATTTTTTAAACGCAAGGTTTTATTTCCAAATCTTATATTTTAAGGAAGCAAAGTAATAATCAATTAAAATTGATTTAGCGAAGCTTATGTTAGAATGGTGAGATATAGTAATAAAAAAAGCGCTCAGATTTCTCTGAACGCTCTATAGTAATAAAAATAAATTTAGATTCTTTCGATGTCAGCACCAAGTGCTTTTAGTCTTCCGTCGATGTTTTCATACCCTCTGTCGATTTGCTCGATGTTGTGGATAATAGATTTTCCTTCTGCAGAAAGGGCTGCGATAAGAAGGGCATTTCCGGCTCTGATATCAGGAGAAACCATTGTAGTTCCTCTTAACGGAGCCTCCTGGTTTAATCCGATTACTGTTGCTCTGTGCGGATCACATAAAATGATCTGAGCTCCCATATCGATTAATTTATCTACAAAGAATAATCTTGATTCAAACATTTTCTGGTGAACAAGGATACTTCCTTTAGCCTGAGTAGCCACTACTAAGATAATAGATAGTAAATCCGGAGTGAATCCAGGCCATGGAGCATCAGAAATCGTAAGGATAGATCCGTCAATAAATTTCTGAATTTTATAATGTTCCTGAGCAGGGATGTAGATATCATCACCACTTTGCTCAAGCTGAATTCCCAGTTTTCTGAAGGTATTAGGAATTACTCCCAATTGGTTCCAGTTTACGTTTTTGATGGTGATTTCAGATTTTGTCATAGCAGCAAGGCCAATCCATGATCCGATTTCTACCATATCAGGAAGCATAGTGTGTTCAGTTCCTCTTAAATAATCCACTCCTTCAATGGTAAGAAGGTTAGATCCGATTCCTGAAATATTAGCGCCCATTCTGTTCAGCATTTTACATAATTGCTGAAGGTAAGGTTCGCAGGCAGCGTTATAAATTCTTGTTTTTCCTTTTGCTAAAGCAGCAGCCATTACAATATTTGCTGTTCCGGTTACAGAAGCTTCTTCCAATAAGATGAATTTTCCTCTAAGTTCTGTTGCTTTTAAAGAATAGAAATATTCTTCTTCATCATAGTGGAATTCAGCACCAAGTTCAACCAATCCCTGGAAATGAGTGTCTAGTCTTCTTCTTCCGATCTTATCTCCTCCCGGAGTTGGCATATAAGCTTCCCCATAACGAGCTAACATTGGCCCCATCAGCATGATAGATCCACGAAGTTTTGCACCGTCTTTTTTAAATTCGTTGGATTTTACGTAGTCGAAGTTGACTTGATCGGCCTTGAAAGTGTAATCTCCATGACCATTTTTAGTAACCTTTACCCCAAAGTCTCCAAGAATTTCAATCAATCTGTTGACATCATGGATATCCGGAATATTTTTAATTCTTACTTCCTCGTCTGTCAACAGAACCGCACATAAAATTTGTAGAGCCTCATTTTTGGCTCCTTGTGGAGTTATTTCGCCCTGCAGTCTTTTCCCTCCTCTTATCTGAAATGTTCCACTCATTATTTTCTGTTTTTATGATTGTTATTATGCCTCCTCTTATTAGGCTGGTTATTATTGTTTTTATTATTGCTGTTGTTGCTGTTCCTGTTGTTATTGTTATTATTTCGGTTGTTGTTATTACTGGTGTAGTAGATTTTACTTTTTTCAAGAGAGTCAATTCCTGTAAGATCCAACCTGTTTTCAGACAATTCTTTCAAGTGTCTGAAGATAACATCATCCGTTACGTGTTCTTTATTGTAAACATTATAGGATTTCTTCATATTGTTGGCAATAACCTCGATAAGGGCTTCTTTTTCGTCGCCTGTTTCCAGTTCAATTGCTTTTTCTATTAATTGAAGAATACTTTTTCCGTAAAATTTAAAGTCACCTTGAAGTTTTGGGTATTCCATTCTTTTAGGCTTTTCTGCCAATTGTTCCATAGTAGGAAACGGATAAGGAGATTCTACATCCAGATCATGATTAGCAAGAATAAAAAGATGGTCCCAAAGTTTATGTTTATAATTTTCCTCGTCGCGAAGTTGTGGGTTTCTCTGACCCATAAAATCGATGATTGCCATAGCCATTTCGTTCCTTTCCTCTTTGGTTGGAAGTTCTTTGCAGCGCTCAACCAACTGTTGTATAATTCTGCCGTATTCCGGCATATGAAGCTGAGTTTTTTGGGTATTGTATTCCATAGTATGCAAATATATGGATTAAAAGAAAAATTGTTTCGAGAATCTTAAAAATTTATGATTTTTTAATGAAAATCTCAGTTGTGATTCTTATTGAATTATTATTTAAAACAAAAATATTTCTCTTTATTTTGAATTTGTTTTTAATAAAAATGTAACTTGTTTGTTATATTGATAATTGAATTTTCTCATGAAAAAAACACATTTTATTCTTTCCCTATTGGCTTTAGCGCTTGTTGGCTCGTGCCAGAGTAACGATGAATTGAGTACAAAATCCTCGAAGGGGCAAGAGGTACACGACAAAATAGTAAATGTAACCCATCATGATGGAAGACCTTTCAGTACCGGAAAGGTATCCGGATCGGCACAAGGAAAATTTGTTGCCGGCCCGGGAGGAAGTGTTTTGATGCAAGGGTTTTACTGGGATGTTCCTGATGGTGGTAATTGGTGGAATACCGTTAAGGATAAATTAACGGCTTGGTCTAATGCAGGAATTGGTGCAGTATGGCTTCCTCCTGCTTCAAAAGCACAGAACGGAGCCTATTCTATGGGATATGATCCTACCGATTATTATGACTTCGGAAACTTTAATCAAAATGGTAGTGTAGAGACCCGATTTGGATCAAGAACAGAACTGGAAGCTTTGATCACAAAGCCCATGCAGAAAATATGCAGGTCTATGCTGATATTGTAATCAATCATAACAGTGGTGGGCAATCTGAAGCCAATCCGTTTACGGGAACTAATACCTGGACAAATTTCTCAGGAGTAGCTTCCGGAAAGTTTCAAAGAAATTACAATGACTTTTATAAAAATGCCTATGGAAATAATGATGAAGGTTCTTTTGGCGGGTTTCCGGATTTGTGTCACGCGAATCCTCATGTTCAGGATTGGTTATGGGGAAGGGATGATTCAGTGGCAAAATATTATAAAAATGTCATGAAGTTTGATGGCTGGAGATTCGATTATGTAAAAGGATTTGGGCCATGGGTAGTCAATACCTGGAATTCTAAAGTAGGAGGTTTTTCTGTCGGGGAATTATGGGATTCTAATGTCAATACTTTGGAATGGTGGGCTAATAATGCAAACAGTTCCGTATTTGATTTTGCTGCTTATTATAAAATGGATGAAGCTTTTGATAATGGAAATTTAAATGCTCTGAATGATGATATGATGTGGAAAAGAAATCCTTACAAAGCGGTGACCTTCGTTGCCAATCATGATACTGATATCATTTATAACAAAATGCCGGCCTACGCTTACATTTTAACCCATGAGGGATATCCTACGATTTTTTATAGAGATTATGAAGAATGGTTAAATAAAGAAAGATTAAATAATCTGATCTGGATTCACAACAACAAAGCTACAGGAACTACTTCTATTTTATATACTGACAATGATGAATATATTGCAAGACGTAACGGCTATAACGGAAATCCTGGTCTGGTCGTTTACATCAACACATCATCAACTTGGCAGGAAAGATGGATTGATACGAACTGGAGCAATCAGCAAATTAAAGATTTTACCGGAAACTCAAACTGGTATCCTACAACGCAAGGGGATAAAAGGGTGAAAATTCAATGTCCACCGAACAGTTACTCGGTATGGTCGCTTAATTTATGAGTGATGAGTTCACAGCTCAAAATTGAATAAATAATATAATCTCTCGCAGATTTTGCTGATAACGCAGACTCTTTATTATAATATAAACATCTGTGTAGAACTGTGAAATCTGTGGGAAATTACACCTGAATAAATTTTTTCTTCTGATGCTGATCGGGAAGATAGCACTTTTGATTGGCCAGCTTCATTCTGTTTCTTGAAATGATATCATATACTTTGTCACTAAGAAAGGTTGGCATGAGTTTGCCAATTGCTGAAAGCTTATAAATCCCACCTAGTATATTCGCAATTTGGAGTACGGCTCTTGACTTTATAAAATAATATTGTTTTGGTTTCCAAAGGTATAAAGTGTTGAAAACTTTAGTTTCTAAGCCTCTTTCCGATAAAAATTGCTGCCCGAATTCAGATTGAAGTGAGGCAAACATGAATTTGTCTTTTTGATCTCTCTCCAGAATCCATTGCACCCAGAAATTGCAGACTCCACAATCTCCGTCAAACAGCACAATATGTTTATCTTCCCAGTTTTCCACTCCTTTTATTTATTAAACATGATCCTCCTTTCTGTATCTTCTTTGGTTTGCTTGAAATATTTAACAAGATCTGCACGCTGTTCATCAGTCAGTTTTGCATCCTGATGCCCAATATAGTAAGATTCAAGCGGCATTTCTTTTTTCTCAACCATCTCAATACATTCTTCCAATTTACGAAGCTGTCTTTGAGGCTCATATACTGCAAAGGTAGAAAAATTAAGATGCTTTCTGCCTTCATTAATATGATTTTTCACATACCATGAAGCGGGCGAAATATCGGCATACCATGGATATTTTGTTTCATTGGAATGACAATCATAGCAGGATGTTCTGATGATCTTAGCTACTTTTTCAGGGGTGTTTTTAATTTTCAAAAAATCCATGCCGGGTGTAGGACGAGGATTGGTTTTGTCAATAGGAAAAAACTGAATGATAACGAAAGCTACGAGGAGAATGATTAGTACTTTTTTCATGAGGCGGTATTTATGTTGGTGAATTAAAGTTAGTTATTTTTTTTGGATGGAAGTTGGAAGCTAGAAGTTCTTGAGGACAAGGTTTAGGTGTTGTTTTTTTTAATAAAATTTATTCGGAGGCTTGAGTGAGAAGGTTTTTGGATGGATGTTGGAAGAGGGAAGCTGGAGGTACTTGAGGACAAGATTTAGATGTTGCTTTTTTAACAAAATCTATTCGGAAGGCTGCATGAGAAAGGTTAGATATTATTTCTGTATGATCTAAACAGGTGTTCTAAAGCTATTTTCTGTCTATAATAACTTCCAACTTCCAGCCTCCATCTTCCAGCTTTTCTCCCTTACATTGAGTTATTCTAAATAGAGTAGAGGTTGCCAAACGGATTTAAAAAATGAGTAACTTAATACCACAATTGTGTCTTGAATTCGGAGGCTGTCGAAATGTTTTGTTATAGTTTTTAACTATCATTGAAATAATTATTAATAGATTGTATTTATTATTCGAACGTTGTAAGTTTGTCATATTCTTACAACAGAGGAATTACATTAAACTGTATTAATTAAAATAAAAAATAAATAAACGACAATGGAAAAAGATTTGAATGACATCAGTAAATGCCCGTTTCACAACGGAACAATGAAGAAGAGTGTAGCAGGTGAAGGTACTCAAAATAAAGATTGGTGGCCAGATCAGTTAAGAGTAGATCTTCTTCGCCAGCATTCATCACTGTCTAATCCTATGGAGCAGGACTTTGATTACGCGGAAGCATTTAAAAGCCTTGATCTTGAGGCGGTAAAAAAAGATCTTCATGCTTTAATGACAGATTCACAGGACTGGTGGCCTGCAGATTTTGGTCATTACGGGCCATTATTCATTCGTATGGCATGGCACAGTGCCGGCACATACCGTGTAGGAGATGGTAGAGGTGGAGCAGGAGCAGGGCAGCAACGTTTGCCCCATTGAACAGCTGGCCAGATAATGTGAGCCTTGATAAAGCAAGGAGATTATTGTGGCCTATCAAGCAGAAATACGGTAGAAATATATCATGGGCGGATCTTTTAATTCTTACAGGAAATGTAGCTCTTGAATCTATGGGATTCAAAACTTTTGGGTTTGCTGGCGGACGTGCAGATGTATGGGAACCGGATGCAGATGTATATTGGGGATCTGAAAAAACTTGGTTAGGAGGTGATCTGCGATATGCTCATGGCTCAGAAGGAGTTGTAGAAGGACATTCCGCGGTTCTTCCTACGGATGACAACGCAGATGGAGATATTCACTCCAGAAACCTTGAAATCCATTAGCAGCTGTACAAATGGGTTTAATTTATGTGAATCCTGAAGGGCCAGATGGGAATCCGGATCCAATTGCAGCAGCTAAAGACATCAGAGATACGTTCGGACGTATGGCGATGAATGATGAAGAGACTGTTGCTTTGATTGCAGGGGGACATACTTTTGGGAAAACCCACGGTGCAGGCCCTGCGGATCATGTTGGTAAAGAACCGGAAGCAGCCGGAATTGAGCAACAGGGACTAGGTTGGTCAAGCAGCTATAAATCAGGAAGTGGTAGAGATGCTATTTCCAGTGGACTGGAAGTAACCTGGACTGAAACTCCAACACAATGGAGTAATTACTTCTTTAAAAACTTATTTGAAAATGAATGGGAATTGACAAAAAGCCCTGCCGGAGCTCACCAATGGGTAGCGAAGGATGGAGCAGAAATTATTCCTGATGCATTTGATGCTAATAAAAAACATAGACCTACTATGCTGACAACGGATCTTTCTTTAAGATTAGATCCTGTTTACGAAAAAATTTCAAGACATTTTTATGAAAACCCTGATGCGTTTGCAGATGCATTTGCAAGGGCATGGTTTAAATTAACCCACAGAGATATGGGGCCGCGTGCCCGTTATCTGGGATCAGAGATTCCTCAGGAAGAGCTTATCTGGCAGGATCCTATTCCGGAAGTAAACCATGAATTGGTAAACGATGGCGATGTTGAATCTCTTAAAGCTAAAGTTCTAAATTCAGGATTGAGTATTTCTGAATTGGTTTCAACAGCATGGGCTTCTGCATCTACTTTCAGAGGAAGTGATAAGAGAGGAGGAGCTAATGGTTCAAGAGTAAGATTAGAACCTCAGAGAAACTGGAAAGTGAATAACCCTGCTCAATTACAGAAAGTATTAGGCTTATTGGAAGGAATTCAAAATGAATTCAATACTCAAAATGGTGGAAAGAAAATATCTTTAGCTGATTTAATTGTTCTGGCTGGAAATGCAGCGGTAGAAACGGCGGCAAAAAATGCAGGTCATGAAGTGAAAGTTTCTTTTGCACCAGGAAGAATGGATGCTTCTCAGGAACAAACAGATGTTGAATCTATAGGATATTTAGAGCCTGCAGCTGATGGATTCCGTAATTATCTGAAAACAAAATTCACGGTTTCTACCGAGTCTTTATTAATAGACAAAGCACAATTGTTAACGCTTACTGCTCCTGAATTAACTGTACTGGTAGGAGGAATGCGTGCTTTGGATACTAATTTTGATGGTTCAAAACATGGAGTATTTACCAGTCGTCCCGGAGCTCTTACCAATGATTTCTTTGTGAATCTGTTGGATATGGGAACGCAGTGGAAAGCTATGTCAGACGATAAAGAACTGTATATGGGAACAGATCGTAAAACAGGTCAGCCAAAATGGACAGCTACGCGTGCAGATCTTGTTTTTGGATCAAATTCTGAACTAAGAGCAATTTCAGAAGTATATGGAAGTGCTGATGCACAAGGTAAATTTATCAATGATTTCGTATCAGCATGGACAAAGGTGATGAACTTGGATCGATTTGATCTGGCTTAAATCTTTTTTAATCTTTATAATAAACAGGTTGTCTTGGAAAAGGCAGCCTGTTGTTTTTATATGTATTGATGACTTTAAAGATCAATGGATACTTTGTTTATTTTTTTATTGACCTCCTTTTAATTTAATAATTTCATCTACTAATAAAGGAATTGCATTTCTTGCCATAGCAATGAAATCCTGATCTTCAGGCTTTATTGAAATAAATTCTATATCATAATCTCTATTGCCTTCTTCTCCGGTCATGATAAAGCTGGAGCCAGAATCAAAATCTCGGCCTTCAATATAGGAAGTCCATGGAGATTGGGTAGCTTTATTACATATTTCCATGATGTTTTTTTAATTCTAAGTCTGTCATTTCTTTGTATCAGAATTTAGTAAGCTCTAAAGAGTTGGGTAGTTATTGATGATTTTGTTATATCTGATTAGAAATTTAATGTATTTTCTAATCCTTCGATTAACAGATTATCCTGGCTACTTATCTCCCAAAAACCACCATCAAAATAGGCAATGGTCAGGTAAATATTTCTATACATTATATTTTCTTCCTCAATTGTATATTTTTTGAACTGATCCGTTTTATGATCAATAAGCAATAATAGATCAAATACCTGGTGAACTCCCGAAATTTTTCTTTTTAAATCATCAATATTCATAATCAGTAATTCATCTTCTTTATTGACACGATCATAGAATTCCATAAATGATCCCTCAAAGTTTTCATTAGGCAAACCATCAAAACACGGAATTGAAAAAAAGCATTCTGTAATATGAGTATTGTAGTTAATTATTACATCCAATATTTTAAGTAATTCTGTACTCTCATCACCAATGCTGTCTATTTTTAATAATTTATTTTGTACCATGTATGGAATAATTAAGGGTTGAGGTTTTTTGATCTTTGGAGTTAAGTGTTTTACGCGTAGCAGATAATAGCAATCTTCAAATTACATTTATGTTTAATGTTTCTTAACAATGCATCTATTTAAAATAATAAATATCTTAAAAATGACTAAATGAAATAGTAAGAAATTTTTTATTTGGTTGCTTCAAGAACCCTTTCTGATACATCTGTATTAAGCTTTTTTTTATCAACCCCAAATGGTATTTTATCTATTGCCCAGCCTTCTTTTTCATTAATATCTTTCTTTTTCAAACTGTCAGTTATATCATAGCTATCCAAAATGATAAAACCATTTTTTATATTAATGGAGTCATAGGCTACAAGATATTTTCGTCCTTTAATTAGGCTTCCATCTGAATGAGGTTTTTTTATTCCATTTGAGTATGGAACTCATAATCAAAGCCGTCTCCTGTTGATTTACTATAAAATCTATCTGATGAAACTGTTCCAATTGTATACTTAAGATTGTTAAGCATATCTTTATTTAATATTGCTGTATCAGAAAACTTGATATATAAAATTAAAAATATTAACAATAAAACGGAGGCAATCAGTAATTTTATACTGTTTTTATTATCATTCATACCTTATTTATTTTTGAATAGGAGTTGGAACAGGAATCCGTTGGTTTATGTTTTTATCCGCGAAATTAAACAAGAGTTGAGTAAAGCTTTCTTCTTGCCAGTGGAATTCTCTTTGTCTAATATATGTTTTCACAAATTTGATATTTTCTTTATTTCTGTTAAGTCAAAAAAAAGCGCATTATATATTTCTGATTTTAAAATATTTTCAAAATATATAAGATTGCTATGATCCGATTTGATAAGTTCTTTTATAAACGTGAGATAGCTATTTTTATGTGTAATTCTAAATAAAATCAGACTGGCTAATAATTGTTCATTTTGATAATAGACATCATTATCTCGTATATATTCTAGACCTTCTATTAAATCTTTACAATATAATAATTTAATGTTTTTATGCAGATATTCCAAAGAGGCTAAAACAATCAAATCTTTGTCCTCTTCTTGTATTTTTAAGAATGATAGGATTTTTGTGTAATTTAAGTCAAGACCAAAATCTAAGGCTATATAAATTAAATCAGATACAAATTCTCTGTCTTCATTGTCTAAATTGGAATTGATAAAAGATTCAATTATGATAAAATCTTTTTGATCTAAAAGACTATATTCATAGAAGAATACATTCACTAGTTCCTTCTCCTGAAAATTGAGAATGAATTTTATGTCTTCTGGTGATAACTTTATTTTCTTTCTACAGATCTCCAAGATAGCTTCATTTGCTTCTTCAAACGATTTATTTTCAATGTTTTTTAATGTATTATTTATCATTTTTTGTTTTTACTTTGTCTGTAAGGTCTTTCTTTTGTATTTCCCGCTTGGGTTATTGTGAAGGTTTTGTATTGTATCACGAGCATGATGCTCACGCCAGCGAGAGTATTGAGGTATATTTTAGCTAGACTTCAAAATATAGAGCATGATGATCCTGTATTTCCTAATAAGTAGTACCTGTTTTTAAATAGAAGCCACTGCAATTGCAGTGGCTTTTTGTTGATTTTATTTATTAATAATAAGCATTCTTATTTTATAATTTTAAACCTTTATCCTAAAGGTGAGTCAAATAAAAGACCTTTCATCATACCAATGGTAAGTATCACTAAAAAGAAGAGTAAAAAATAGGCGAAGAAATTCACAAATCGCTTTCTATTATTATGACTTTCCAACGAATTGGTATTATAATTATTTATAAAACTCCTCATTCCTAAAATAAATGCAACAATCATTGATGTAAATGTGATATAAAGGATGAGAGGTTGCTTTAGTTCAAAAAAGAATAAGATGACTAAAATATCTATTAATCCAATAATCCAGCTTAATTTAAATATTGTAAAGGACTTTATATCTTTTCCCAATAATAAAAATATTGAATTTGAAAATATAATGATAAGAAGGATTATTTGTAAGATTGTATTCATTTATAAGATTAGATATTAAAAAATTAATGAGAGAAAGGATTAGGGAAAGTAAGCTTTAGATCTCCACCCAGCCCTAGGCCATCTGCTACCTTTCCTGAAACGCCTACAGAAAAACTATTATTTTTAGGGTTGTAAAGATAAGATGCTCCACCTTTTGCCCCTACTGCTCCAATAGGAATAGAACCTGTTAGGTTAATTCCCCATTGACCATTCGGTGAAGTAGCACTCCAATTTCCTTCAATTTCAGCGAATGCAGCAATTGCACCCACATCAGCTGACCATCCATATTTATTAGTCTGCATATTAGCTCCTACAAAACCTGTCAGCCCCTTTGCGCCCAAAGAAAAAGCTAAAGTACTTGTTGTGAAACTCAATTTTGCCTCTCCAACAGTTCCCTCCAAATATCCTTGAATATTTGAGTTACTACCGATTAAGTTTGGCGCAGAGAGCCCACCTTTTACATTAATTAGCTTTATATTAAGATTGGTATCTAAGCCCTCAAAGTTAAGGTTTTTCAAGCCAGCGTTATAGTCAACTGCTGTGAAATCAAATGATGAAGCTGTAAATGATGAAACATTTCCATTCAGTTTAGAGAACCATTTACCATAATACATACCAGATGTATGCTCTTTACCTTCATTGTAAATTTTAGTTTCAGACCAATCTCCTGGTCCTCCTGGCCCTAGGGTAACCTTTGAATTACGAGAAGTATTATATTCATTATTTGTAAATCCGTCAGTAAAATTACTATATCCCATGGATCTATAATTATCTGCCGTTACTTTAGCATTCCATTCCCATTGATTACCTTTCAATCCCCAACCATCAGGAGCTCTTCCATCAGGATCAATAAATCTGATAGGATTGTTAAATGCATAGTTATATGGGCTATGTCGAGTCATTTTTTCTGCAAGTGGATCTGTTGCTCCCCATCTCCCAAGATCCGGCATATACATCCTTGCTCCATAGTCATACATTCCCGTTTCCTCAAGCTCTTTTCCATTGTACTTATTATGATAAGGGATGCCAAAATCTTTAAGGTTATCAAAATCATTGTATCCCTGATGTGCTAATCCGAACGGATAATAATTATTTTCTTTTAAATAAAACCATCCGCCGCCATCCGCTGCACCAAACGTAAGTCTAATATTCCCTAAATGATCTTTATAATCATAAATATATTGTGTTCGCTGCAAGTCATAAGTTCCTTCTGTTGTTGGAATTAATTTTAAAATACCATTTTCATATTGAAAGCCATCCAAATATTCTGTTGTTGTATTTCCATATACTTTTTTTAGTTTAGCTCCATCAGCCCTATAAAGATAGGAGGTGTTTCCTTGTGCCGCTAAAATTTGTTTAGGTAAATTCAGATAATTATATGTTATAGATGAAATCCCTTTATCTTTTTGATTCGTCATATTACCATTGAGATCATAATCAATAGTATTCCCTCCAATAGGGTATCCAGAAGGGTTATTTCTATTATCAGTAACCTTTATTAGCTTATTTGATAAGTTAGGAATCTCGTAATCATAAACAAGCTCATCAATATGCATCGCAGTTGAAGACCCGGGAGGAGGGGACTGGAATCTATTTAGCGTTTTAATATTTCCATTAAGGTCATAACTTACCTCTTCGTCATAAAAATGGTTTTGTGCATTTGAGGTAAGATAAGGGGTTAAGAAAGTTCCTTTAGTAACTCGGTTCAAAGGATCATAAGTATAAGAATATCTTCTATGGATCTTATCACGCGCTGTTTTCCAATCAGCTTCAGAAATATTTCCATTGTACTTTGCAATCCCGTATTGAGTATCTTGAGGGTTTTGATATTTTAATTGCATAGCAAAAAAATTATCCCCTAAATTTTCAGGATCATTAATGTTTGTTAACCAGCCTCTGATATTGTATTTGTAATTAATGGATTGTAAAGGTTCGTAATTGTCTGCGTCATATTGCCCTATTTTTTTATTAGCCACTTGTCCCAATTCATTATAGTTCAGAATGGCCAATGACTCTTCCTTATAATTATTGACTTTATGCTTGTGCGAAAGCAGTCTATTCTGATGGTCATAATCAAACACTTCTCTTATCTTAGTTTCTTCATCATTTGCTGTTCTTTTATGATAAACATAGGATTCTTTAATAATACCTGTAAAGTCTAATAATGCCTCATTTTTAGTAAATCCTCCTAAATAATTGATAGAGTGAGAACCAATTTTTCTTCCCTTTGAATCATACCACGTAAAAGTCTTTGTCCAGTTGTCATCATCTATATTTTTCACATAGGATGCTACTGCCATAGATTTGGTATTTACTGTTGAATTCTGTATATCCGTTATTGTATTTTGGCCTAAAATAGTGGCAGGTATTGCAGGTGTTCCTGTTGGATAAGTGTCATAATAATTCACACCGAGTACAGTCATGCTTCCTGTAGGAAATGCACTTTTGGTATAGTAAATATCTAACCCATTCTGAGAAAATGGAGTGGCACTTCTTGTTTCATTATTTCCGGGATTAGCGGTCATCTTATTGATGGCTGTTTGCATGACAGTTCTGGTCGCTGTATTTGAAAAGAAGCCACTATATACAACTCTCCCGAACTTATCATATTTTGTAAACAGCCACCCTTTTTTTGCAAAATTATTAGTGGTTGTTCCTAATATAGCATCTTGTGATAATATGATTCTATCCTGTTTGTCATACACCATATACTCCCAGCCTTTGCCAGGTAATCTCTTTTCAACAAGTCTGCCTTTATTATCATAACGATACTGATAACATAGATTATTGAGCAGAACCTCGGTGATTACTTGATGAACAGCATTTGGAGGTATAACAAATGCCAGCTGATCATATTCATTATATACATAATAAGTATCTACATGGACTGTAGAGCTCATGATCTTCCTTACCAATAGGGTTTGGCCTTTTGCATTCTTGAATTCTACGGTTTGATTTCCATCCTCATCAGTTACCGTGTTTTTATACAAAGTACCGGGAGCGTAAGTCTCAGTAGTAGACAAGCTTACTTCACTTTTAGTAGCCTCATTTTCCCAAACAGACTTTGCAGAATACTGATACACTTCATTGACACCATTGGTTTCATATTGGAATTTTATAGGTTTATTCGCCCAGTCTTTTCCCACCTGAATCTGTTGTTGAACTCTATCCAAAGGGGAATTTTCAAAAACTTTTTCAGCATAAATTTTTTCTGTCCCGTAGAGCGTACTACTTACATTATTTAATGGATCAGGAGCAATAGCTCCATTTAAAGAGTTAGCTTGAGGAATGGGAAGGAATTCTTTAGACTGCCTTCCAAACTGGTCATATTCGATATGATTAACAATATCTTTTCCTAATGGAGAAGCTTTTACATTGACAACTTGTTTAGATCTTCCCAGACCATCAAAATATTCTACAACACGAACTTGTTTAGCATTGTCATTAGGTTGGGTTACAGGTTCTAAATAAGTACGTACCTGTGTATAATTTTCTGTAGTAGATAATTGAGCCTCTATGTTTATTGATATAAGAAGTAATCCTATAGCTATTATTGATTTTTTCATTGCTTATTCGCTTTTTTGAAATTGAAAGGTAAAATTCAGGTAGTTATATCTGCCAGGTGTTATCGTTCCGGATATTAATTTTGCAGATACGTTTCCGATCTTGTCAACTCTGATTTCCCATGTACGATTGGCTGGAGTCGTTCCAAATGGGCCACCTGGGAGTTCATCAAAAGTGAAGACTAATGCCGTTAGAGATCGTTTACAATCCCCTTCAATATATCCTAATGAGCGGTTGGTATTAAAAAATGTTGGATTTAAACCTTGCGTAGCAATATAAACTTGGAACTTCACATTTTTCCCATCATTGTAAATTACAGGAGTATTAGAAAGTACTAATGAATTGAATGTTACAAAATTACATTGTGAAGCTATGCATATTGCATTTTGGTTGGCTAAATATTGTCCATTTGAATTAAGATCATTTAAAGCTTGCTGCTCTGCGTCATCTTTTGAGGTAGAAGAGTAAGTTTCAGCAGGAACTGTATAAGTATAAGGGCCGCCTGCAAAACCTTGTCCACAATTACTTCTTGTAAATGTTTTAGACTGTTCTGTATTGTAAAATATGGTAGGATAAGTATATGGAGAGGCGTAACCATAATTAAAATTTTTAATGATTTCTCCTGATATGTTAGTGATTTTATCCAGTCTGTTTTTTGTGTCGTATATATAATTCTCTCTTGTTCCTGAAGAAGATGTTTTACTGGTAAGACCTACTAAAGGATTATAAGTAGATGTCGTTATTGGGTAATCTTGTAAAGCTGGGTTTTTCCTAAAGGTCTCCAATGCATTAATTAATGTTTGCTCTGAGTTGATGTCTTTGTCGATATCAGACTTTTTTACGATATCTAAGTTCAAATAGGCTGTAGGGCTTGCTGAAAGTCCAAATATTTGCATTAACTCTGCGTAGGTAATTCCCTGGATCTGAGCAATAGGTATAGTCTGGTGATATCCCCATATTGTTGTAGTAGGAATACCTTGTTTTGCTTTATTTTGTAATAAATTTCCTTTATCATCATAGAGTTGATAATACATTTGATCTTCCGTCTGTACATTTGAAATAGAAGAAAAATCAGCATTTAAAAGAGAATTTCTTGTTGTTCCGACTTTCCAAACATTTGATGTATTGGCATCTTTGATGTAAATCTTTTCAGATAAATTACTTTTACCTGTTGTATTTTTTTCTACGCTCATTACAGGTGCGATGAAATTGTCATTGAGCATATTTTTGTAGGTAGCATATTTGCCGCCAGCATAATCAAAATCATTGCAGTTCCCTGTAAGACAGGCATCATTTAATCTTAATGCATCTCCTGGATAATAAATATTTTTTGTGATTTCACTTCCATCTGTTAAAACCTCTTTGGTTTCGATAGGAAAAGGATGCCAGTACAAATATTTATCATTATAAGTTTTTTTTAAGTTTGTCGTAATGCTATTATTTCCAAAGTATTCTGTTGTTGTGATACTCTCGGGTAAGTATGGAAGAACAGGAATATACGTTCTTCTTCCATCGGCAGATGGTAAACCTTCTGTAAACACATAATAATTATTATCTGTGATTTTACAATTTGAGCAATTGCTTGTGGGTTCACTTAGAGGCTCAGCATTATTTAGAAAGTTTTTGTATGTATATTCTGTAGTACTTTTAACAACGCCATTAACATCCATCAATTCCACTTTCTTTGGTTTTCCTCTTTCGTATTCTTTCGATAATAATTTTGCATCTCCAAGATTAGTTATTCCATGAAAATTAGGATTCTTGAAATACAAAGATTTGGCTTCGTCTGGATTAGTTTTTCTGTTAGTAAAAGAATATTTTCTTATTCCTTTTTCATCAATTTCCTGAACTTCTGTATAATGTATTAAGTCAGAACTATACATATTCGGGGAAAGGTTTTCTGAAGATGTGGTCGTTGCCCCAGTATAAGTGATCAAACCATTTGGGTTCATAAAAACAACAGGCGTGGGTTTTGAATAAACTCCCTGATCTAAAATTCCCGTTGATTTATTTGAAGTATCTGTATACTTATAATTTTTAGTATATGCATGGATTCCGTCATTATTAACTTCTTTGTATAATCTTGCTCCATAATACTTGTTTTCAGCGACATCTTCAACAACATTGCTCTCTTTATAAATCATGGAATACTTGTGGGGTTCGTAAAAAAACTCTTTGTACCCTCGTGTAGGAAGTAATATTCTTTTTAATAAACCTACTTTGAATATTTCTTTATCTGGGTTTTCAGGATCAGTATAGGTTATTTTACCATTCCAGAAGCCCATTGTATTCTTGTTTCCGGCATTATATGGTGGAAAAACATTTGTTTTATAATAGTCAAAAGAATATTCCTCATCTTTTTCATTGGAAACCTTTTTTAAAAAAGTTCTCTTGTAAGTTCCCCCCAGATTATCATAAGATAGAGAGATATTTTTTATGAGCAGATTATTCGTATCAAAGACTGTTATTTTTTTTAAATAAACCTTTGTAAGTTCTAAGGGATTTGTTGTTTCATCATACTCAAAATTCAAGTTTCCAAAATCACTAATATTGATGGTTTCTAATATACATTGTTTAGAATATATAGTTTCCGTAGTCTTTTCGGATGAAACTATATCATTAATAGTTCCGTCGTATACAGAGCGTACTGATGTAGTAGAAACAGTATTTTCTTGTCTACCTATAAATAAATTATTACTTTTTAAAGCTTGCTTGCCTGGGAATGAAATCGTAAAATTAGCAGTAACATTTTTCCCTTCATTAATAAAACTATTTAAAATGCTTTTGTTACTATTTTTGTATGTAGCATTTATTATTCTTCCGTTATATAGAACTACTTTTTTTAAATTCCATCCAACAATATAATTTGTTCTTACATTCCTTTTTACAGAGGTATTATATATACTAGGGCTAGCGTATTCTGAATTATCAAGATTTAGCTGATGGTAGTTAATTTCTAATTCATTAGACGAGCCTCCAAAGATAAATGTATTCCCCTTATCATCCTTTAAAGTGATTTCAGAAAATGTGATCTCTCCAAAAAGAGGCTGGCAGCCAAGGTTATTTATATCTATAGTCAGATTAGCGTTTTCACAAAAAACAATAGTTTTTCCATTGTGATCAATAACAAAATATCCTTTATACCCTAAAAAGTCAAAGTAATATTTGTCTGTCATCCACGTAAAATAATTATCAGAAGTGTTTGTAGGATTTTCCAATAACATCTTCTTTGTAGAAGCAGAAGAACCAGGTTTAAAACAATCTTGTTCATTACCACTTACTTGATTATAAAATAATGAATATTTTCGAGTTAAAGGTCTCTTTGTTTCTCTTGTAATTTTGCCAAATAAATTAACATTCCAATTAAGGCCTACAATATCAGGTTCTATATGTGGCCTAAACCCATTAGACTCATAGCTAAGGTTACTTGCTAATGTTAGGTCATTCCCAAGACTGATTTGATAAAGAGGAACAGAAACATTTGCTAATCCTGAGTATAATCTATTATTGGTTTCTACATCTTTAATCAAAGCGTAGCTACTGATACTCTTGTCTTGAGAATACAGAAGAGTATTCATGAGCAGCAGCAGGAGGTAAATATAATTTCATGGTACAGTTTTATTTCTTAATCAGCTTCGCATTCGCTGTTTTATTATTATCCGTTTTTATGGTCACCAAATAAGCACCCTGCACCAAAGCCTGGGTATTCATCTTAGTCACTCTGTTTTTTGTTTTAAAGTTCTGAAGTTGTCTTCCGCTCATATCATACAGCATAATATCAGCTTCCTTAAAGTCAAAGCCGATTTCTACATAAGCATAATCGGACACAGGATTCGGATAGATCTTGATATCATATTTTTCAATCAGATCATTGACCTGCTTATCACCCAGCTTTACTATCTTCCAGTTTTCTTTACCCAATTCTTTGGCGCTTGTTCCGGCTAAAACGATAGAGCCATCCCTATTGAGTTTCAAATCTGAAAGTCTTTCTTCTTTCTGTCTGGATTCCCCACTCACGTGTTTTCGCCATTGTTCGTTTCCGTTTCCATCCAGATACAGCATCCAGAAGGTTTCGTCATCTTTTTCTATTCTTCCTTCTGCCTGGGTATAACCGCCTAAAAGAATTCCTTTTGAGGATTTGTCATCCGCTGAATGAATCACACTCATTCCCATCAGGATATCACGGTTTTTGAAGTTGTAGGACTTTTGCCATTGTTCATCACCTCTTTCATTAAGAGCAATCAGCCATAGGTCTGTCCCTTCTTCAATCCCTACCGTTTTGTTTCCTGATCTTTCGGATCTGGATTCACCACCAATGATGTAGCCATTTGAAGTTAAAGCCAGCGTTCTGATATGATCGTCTGCTTTACCCCCAAAGTTCTTTTCCCATTCTACTTTTCCGCTTTTATCCAGTTTAACGATCCAATAGTCGCCTTCACCGAAGTTTTCTGTGGATTTTGCGTTGCGGGATGTGGGAGCTGTAGTGCGAGGTTCGGGATTCGGGGTGGTTTCACGAGGTTGATCTCCGGATCTCGGATCACGAACCTCAGAACTTCTTGAATAAATTCCCAATAATGCTCCACCATCTTTCGTTGGAATCATTTTCTCCACTTCGTCTAAGCCTTTTCCGCCTAATACAAGTTGGGAGAGTTCTTTTCCATCTTTGTCCAGTCTGATGATCCAGACATCTTTAGAACCATACCCTTTGGAAGAATTTTGTACATTTCCGGCAACGAAAAAGCCAAGATCTGTGCTCTGAATGACTGCTTTGGCTTCTTCATCGGAAGAAGATCCTAATGTTTCTGCCAGATTTCATCGCCAAATTCATTGATCCTGATCAGCCAGATATCAGAACCGCCTTTGGAATCCTCTTTTTTATCCAGTCCTTTTCCGGAATAGGAGGTTCCTGCCAGTAGAAATCCTCCGTCCTGAGTGCCGACAGTAGCTGACAAGTAATCATGGTTATTTCCTGAAAAATGTTTTTCCCAGGCTTCTTGCCCTTGTTGGTTTAATTTAACCAAATGAAAATCGTAACCGTTGTTCTGCTTACTTCCTGAAGTTTGCTGTTTGTCGCTCTGAATAGAGCTTCCTGTAATAAGATACTGCTGATCGATAGTGGTAGTGACCTGGCTTAGAAATCCTGAGTAGAGGATTTGATGTCTTTCTGCCAAACAACTTCCTGAGCAGACATACCTACCATTGTGCATAAAGTATATGCACCGAGATAAAGTTTTTTCATTCTCAAGTATTCTTTGAATTATTATTAGTTACTTTTTTTGCAAATTTAACACTTATTAACATTGTTTTTGTTTCATATTAAGGTGATTTAATGTGATTTTTATCACTGTTTGGTGGGAGTATTATTCACAAAAATATGTATGCAGGACGTCAAATCATGGCGTATTAAAATTTGATGTTGAAGATGATCAATTGGAATATAGATAGGCAAGTTGAAGCAACAAGTGTAATACTGAATTATTATGAGATTAGAAGAATAAATTGGGCATAGTTTGTCTATGAAATAAAAAAAACCTTGATCCAAAAGATCAAGGTTTAGATGATTGATTACCATTCTATGATAGGTGATTGATTTTTAATTAAAATAATTGAGATTATTTAGCAGACCAATCATATTTTTGCGATTAAAAATAATTTGTTTCTTCTATAAAAAAGTATAGATTTTGTATTCATCGCTAAGTCTTGCAGCTGATTTGGAACAGAATGTTTATTTATTGGGAGTAGAGAAGGATTTTTGTCAAATTGAATAAAAACAAAAACCACTCTTTAAAAAAGAGTGGTTTGTAGACCCACAGGGATTCGAACCCCGACTGACGGTACCAAAAACCGGAGTGCTACCGTTACACTATAGGTCTGTTTCGATGCTGCGAAATTATAGAATTTATTTTAAATACGAAAATTAAAATTAAAAAATTATGAACATAATAGGGGATTAGCAGGCTTATACATTGATATCCAGAGAATTATTTTTTGTGAAATTTTTCCGAAATCAGGAAGGTTTTTAATGCTAAATAATAAAATCTTATCTTTGCAAAAAATTGGGCTCCAAAAGTTGGAGTAACCCATTAATAACTTATCCTTAGCGCAGCAAAAGGATTATTAAACATTTTTTATGTCGAATATTGTCGCAATCGTTGGACGTCCCAACGTAGGAAAATCCACGCTTTTTAACCGTTTATTAGAAAGAAGAGAGGCTATTGTAGATTCTACAGCCGGTGTAACCAGAGACCGTCACTACGGAAAATCTGACTGGAATGGAGTAGACTTTACGGTAATTGATACCGGAGGATATGATGTAGGTACAGATGATATCTTTGAAGAAGAAATCCGTAAGCAAGTACAATTAGCAGTAGATGAAGCTACTTCTATTATCTTTATGATGAATGTAGAAGAAGGGCTTACAGATACTGATTATGAAATTTACAGACTACTTAGAAGATCAAACAAACCGATTTATATCGTTATCAACAAAGTAGACTCATCAAAAGAAGAACTACCAGCAACAGAATTCTACCAGTTAGGAATTGATAAATATTACACTCTGTCTTCTGCTACAGGTTCTGGAACCGGTGATCTATTAGATGATATTGTTAAAGATTTCCCTACTACAGAATATCAAGATCCTTTCGAAGGATTGCCTAAGATTACTATCGCAGGTCGTCCAAATGTAGGAAAATCTACAATGACCAATGCTTTATTGGATGTTGAAAGAAATATCGTAACTGATATTGCAGGAACTACAAGAGACAGTATCCAAACATTGTATAATAAATTCGGGCACGAGTTTGTATTAGTAGATACCGCTGGGATGAGAAGAAAGTCTAAAGTAAATGAGGACTTAGAATTTTATTCCGTAATGAGATCTATCCGTTCTATTGAATATTCTGATGTTGTGATCATCATGGTAGATGCTACCCAAGGATGGGAATCTCAGGATATGAATATCTTCGGATTGGCACAGAAAAACAGAAAAGGAATTGTAATTCTTGTGAATAAGTGGGATTTGATTGAAGACAAGGAAACCAATACAATGCGTGATTTCGAAAAAGCAATCAAAGATAAAATTGGTCAGTTCCAGGATATTCCGATTCTATTCGTTTCTGCATTAACGAAGCAGAGAATCTTAAAAGCAGTAGAAGTAGCAATGCAGGTGTACGATGATCGTAAAAAGAAGATCAAAACTTCAAAACTGAATGAAGTAATGCTTCCTATTTTCGAAAATACTCCACCACCGGCATTGAAAGGGAAATATATTAAAATCAAATATTGTGTTCAGCTTCCTACACCATCACCACAGTTTGTGTTCTTCTGTAACCTGCCTCAGTATGTGAAGGAGCCATATAAAAGATTTACAGAAAACCAGTTGAGAAAACAATTCGGATTTACCGGAGTTCCAATTGAAGTGTATTTCAGACAAAAATAATAGAACAGTGTTCATCAAAAAATCTGGTAGGGAAACTTACCAGATTTTTTATTTTAAACAAATTCTTATATATAAATAGCTAGAATATCCTTATCATAGAGGATAACTTCCAGCTTTCTTATAGCCATTTTTCATAAACCACTCTTACAGGACGATATCCCTGCGAGGCTAGCCAACGCTGCATTGTATCATTGTTGCAAAGCGTAAAGCGGTAGATTTTGCGAATGCTATAATCAGAATAAGAGTTTTCAAATGCCTCGTTAAGGGCGGAGTAGATCCCTTGTTTTCTGTATTCCTTTTTTACATATCCTTCAGAAACATAAAGATCATCACCGTCTCCCAATTCAAAGTTACTGTCATCTTTTTCATCAATATATCCAAATAAGAAGCCTATAGCTTTTCCATCAATTTCTGCGATAAGAAAAGTGCCATCGTTTTCATCCTCACATTCTGTCATAAATTGAAGATAACGATCCCGGATTTGACTCCATTCAGCAGTTTTATCATTCATTTCTTTTTCGGAAACATGAAGCTCACCTACCAGTTCGTCTACAATAGGTAGATTTTCTGCAATGTTAATTTTTTTGATAGAATAATTCATAATGGTATTTGGTTTTTATAGAAATGGGAGAAAGGAAGAGGAAAGGTATTGTATTTAAAAAATCAATGAAATGATAAATATAAATTCTAACGTGTAAGATAACTTCCATCTTCCATCCGCTGGCTTCCTGCTTGATTATTTTCCTCTTAATGGGCTTCCGCACCATGAAGTATTATCAGAAAGAACTTCTCCTTTCATCACGAGTGAAAGAGGATCAATATTAACATTGTTCCCGATTTCCGTATCATATAAAATAATGGTTCTGGAATTGATAGTTGTCTGACTTCCTATTTTTACACCTCCTACCTTCATAATTCGGTCTTCAAAAAGATGGGTTTGAGGGCCACAGTCTTCATTCAGCATAGATTCGTCACCGATGGATACCATGTCAAACTCTGTAATATCAGTGGTATTAAGCCATACTCTTTTACCGATTTTTACTCCTAGGAAGCGCATAAAGAAAGGCAGCCACCAAGTGCCACGAAGGAAATCAAGGAAGAATTGCACAGGAAGAGCTTCATAGATGGTGGTAATTCCTTCACTTAACCATACTTTAAGGCTGTACATAGGCATTTCTGTTTTCTTATATTTTCCTATACATATCCATTTTAGTAATGCTGTAAAGAAAAAAGAAGGTAAGGCAACGATTCCCAGATAATAAAACGGAGCAAGTAATAATAGATAAAAAATTTTCCCTTCCAGATAAGTACTAGTATAAGCAATAAATAAGACACTGCATATAATAATTACGGTTTGTGGAAGAATAATTCTGATTCCTTCTACAATTGCTCTAGCCAGTTTCAGACTGAAAGGTGGATTATAGGTGAGATTATCCTGAAATACATCCGATTTTTGTCTAGAAGGTAGTCCTATTGGCGGAGACCCGAACCAGTCTCTTTCAGATGAGTTTTTAAGCTGTTCTTCAGAAGGTGCCTTACTCAATACACCAATCAACATATTGTCTCCCAATTCATATCCTTGCGGAATAAGTCCACTGTTTCCTACAAAGCTGTTATTTCCAATGGTTGTTTTGGATAAAATTAATTTTTCATTTCTCACATCATGTTCTCCCAGAATAACGGCATCAGCAATAAAAGAGCCTTCACCAATTTCCAAAAGATGATGTGAAACATCGCTGGCTGTCGATATTTCTGCATTTTTACCCACTTTTGCACCCATCATTCTGTAAAATTTACTGATATAAACTGATGCAAAAAGAGGATGTACGATGATGAGCGATAAATTGAAGATCTGATCTTTGATCCACTTTCTATAATAGGTGAAACTATATACCGGGTATATTCCTGGTTTCATTTTGTATTGTAAAATCCTCGTAAGAATACTTACCACAGCTATAAACAATAAAATATAGACAGTAGAAAGTATCGGAGCCTGCCATAGATAATAAAAACTATAGTCGGAGGAACGATCATCCAGATAATACAACGTATACAATGTGGGGGCTAACGGTAAAACAATCAGAAGCGGAAAGAAAAATAAAGAACACGAATAGAGTAGTGCATATCTGTTTCTCTTGGCAGCTGATGATAACTTAGGAGCTTCAACTTCTTCTCCTGTTTTTACCCTTATCTTTTCAGCAGGGCTGCCGTTCCATACTTCACCGAACCCGATTTTTTCACCTTCATTCAGGCAGCTGAGATCCTGAAGTTCTCCAAATTCTTCAATCACCGTATCTCCACATACAATTACAGAAGATCCTAGATAAGAATGCGCTTTGATATGAACTTTTCTGATTCTCAAAATACCATTTTCAACGGAAGCATTGTCGATGCTGCAGCCTGAGCTGGTATTTACATTCTCGTCAATGGTAACAAGATCCTCTGCTGCGATAGGTAATAAACTTAGCTGGGCACTTGGATGCACTTTTACACCAAGCAATTTTAAATATTTAGGATATAAAGGTGTTTCTACGATAAATTCAGAAGGCATCAGTCTTTTGATGGTTTTCCATAGCCACCATCTGAAATAATACCAGCCCCAAAGCGGATAATCTCCTTCTTTGATCTTACCAATTACTAACCATTTGGTTAAAACAATAATGAGAGAATATACGGGTGGGATTAAAGTATATAATAAAAAGGCACTTAACAAGGCGTAATGCAACCCATATCCGTTAATCTGAAAATAATAATAACTTAAATAAGGAAAGAATATCTGGATACTCAATAAGGCAAATACAACCAGAAGGCTTATCGTTTGAGCAATATTACAGGCGATATACTGGAATGTTGAAACCCTGTGGAAAGGTTCGTGTTGTGATGTCTTTTGGCTTTGTTTATTTTTGAGGCATTCCGAATAGGCAGATAAAGGACGATTTTCATAAATTTCCTTTAATGAAGCGGTTGGAATTCCTGCTTTTTGACGTAAATGGGATACCAATGTCGCAGCAAGCAGAGAATGTCCCCCAAGATCTGTAAAAAAATCCTGATTCAGATTAATTTCTTTTCCCGGAAATACCCATTTCAGTGTTTGTAATAATCTTTCTTCTACAGGAGCTTCAGTATCAATATTTATATTATCATTTTTTTCATGAACAGTAAAGCTTTCCGGGGTAGGAAGTCGTTTTCTGTCAATCTTACCGCTTGGCATTCTCGGCATTTCCTTCAGCTGAACAATAGAAATAGGAACCATATACGGAGCCAGAAATTTAGCCAGCTTTTTTCTCATTTCATTTTCATCAAATGAGGTATCGTTGTTCATAACAACATATCCTACAAGTTGTCCCTGTTCGTTAGAATCCTCTTTCACCGCTACAGCAGCAGAAGAGACATCCTGAAGCTGGTTCAGGCGTGTTCTATTTCGCCAAGTTCAATTCTATAACCTCGAAGCTTAATTTGATCATCTATTCTTCCTTGAAAATCAATAAACCCATCCTCTCGTATAACAACGGCATCTCCTGTTTTATAAATTGTATCTCCGGGAAGTTCCGGAAAAGGATTCAATAAAAACTTTTGCTCAGTCAGCTCCGGAAGATTAAAATATCCATTACTTACTCCCGGCCCGGAAATAATCATTTCGCCACGTTCTCCTCTGGGAAGGATATTCATGTTTTCATCAATAACGGCGATATGATAATTGGGAAGAGGAGGGCCAATAGTGAGTTCTTCCTGACTTGTCAGTTTTACCATATTGGATGAAACAGTGGTTTCCGTAGGGCCGTAGCTGTTGATAAATATCCTGTAAGGCTTTGCCCATTTCTCCTGAACCTGCTTGGTACATGCTTCTCCACCGGTATTAATAAACCGGATGCCGGGAACTTCATCAATAATAGCCAAAATACTAGGGACAGCATGGAGTACCGTGATTTTATTTTCTGTTAAAACCTGGCTGAGTTCATCAATAGCTTTTACTGTGGTAGCGTCGGCAATCCAAATGGTGGCGCCTGCAAAAAGACTGATCCATACTTCTTCGCACCACATATCAAAAGAAACTGAAAACCCTTGATAGACAATATCGGTGTCTTTTATTCCTATAAAGTCTTGTTCGGAGCGAATCAGATGACATATATTCCGATGGGAAATAGGAATTCCCTTAGGATTTCCCGTACTTCCAGAAGTAAATAATACATAAGCCCAGTTGTCCGGATCTGGAGTGTCATTAAGGGCAGGAACGATTCCTTGAGGTTGAGCAGGAATTGTTGATGGCTGACAGTGGATATGAGCATCTGTATCAGAAAAATATGTTTTCACATTAATATCAGTAAAAACTTTCTTAATTCTGTCTTCCGGCATTTCTCTGTCTAAAGGAATATAAGAGGCTCCAGCCTTTAAAATTCCAAGTATAGCAACAGGAAGCTCAAGACTTCTGGGATACCAGACTCCTACACGATCACCAGGCTGTATACCCTGACTTTGTAATTGCAGGGCGATAGCATTGCTCCAGCTGTCTAATTCAGCATAGGAGATTCTTTTATCTTTAAATATAAAGGCTGTTTTGTCTTTATATTTTTCAAAGGTAGGAACCAGTAATTCAGGCAGAGTTTCATCTTTTATAAACTCTGGAGTGATTTTACCTAAAATCAGGCTTTTCATCATTAAAAAAATAATATAATATGTGTTGGGAAAATTATATAAATATAACTTATTTCTACTCATGTCCAATCTGCAAATTCGTTTTTTAATTGTAATTTTGCAGCAATTAATGTTTTACTAACTCTAATTAAAACCTAAAATCTTCATGCTTACTATTTTATCGCACAATTTTTCCCTTGTAAATGAATGGATTAATGAACTTCGAAACGTTGAAGTTCAGCATGATCGAATGAGATTCCGAAGAAATATGGAACGAATCGGAGAGATTGCGGCCTTTGAAATCAGCAAAGGATTGGAAGTAAGAGATGTTGAATCCAAACTCCTTTAGATACTATTAAAAGTAAGGAAATTGCTGTACAACCAGTAATTACAACCATTTTAAGAGCAGGTGTTCCTTTATTTGAAGGAATTCTTAATTACCTTGACAGAGCAGATTGTGGTTTCGTTGCCGCTTACAGAAAACACGATGCCAATGATTATTTTTCTATCAAACAAGATTATCTTACATGTCCTAATATTGAAGGAAGACCTTTGATCGTAGCAGATCCCATGTTGGCTACCGGAGCTTCATTAATTGAAGCAATCAAAGATTTGCTGACGAACGGAAATCCAACCCAACTTCATATTGTAGCAGCTATTGCTTCAAGACAAGGAGTAGAAACTGTTCAGAATGCATATCCTGATGCTCATATCTGGGTAGGAGCCATTGATGAGCAGCTAACATCAAAAGGATATATTACCCCAGGATTAGGAGATGCCGGAGATTTAAGCTACGGAGAAAAACTTCAACGATAATCATTGAAGAAACATTCCAGAAATCTTTTATTAAGTTCAACAATAAACTTGGTCGTACTTTACCCATGAGGTTTTTGTACGACCAATTTTGTATTAGGAGCTACCTTCAATAATGTTTTTAATATATTGTGTTGTTTTTTGTAAAAACAAGTTAGCTCACAACAATGATTATTTTTAAACATCCATAGCCATCACCAATACGCTCACTTTATTATCACCAACATTTAAAATCTCCCATGCAATAGATGAAACGGTTGTTCCTGTTGTAAAAACATCATCAATCAATAGAATGTGTTTTCCTGTAATGGGCTGAGTAACCGAAAATGTATTAATGGTTTTGAGCCGATGTTGTTTATCCTTTAAAGCTTGGGCTTTAGAATAATGATTTCTTTTGATTAGCTGATGATCAAATGGTATTTCATAGTATTTTGAAAGCGTTTCTGTAAAAAGATGAAGCTGATTGTAGCCCCTTGCTCTCAATTTTTTAGGATGTAGTGGTACACTCACCAAAAGATCCGGTTGCTGGCCTTTAAAGTCTAGTCGTTCTGTTGTCCACTCGGCAAGAATTTTTCCCGTTACTTCTCTGCTTTTATATTTTAATTCATGAATAATCTTCCGGCTCAAACTTTCTTCTTCAAATTGTATAAGTGCGTAGGTGTTTTCGACAGGAAAAAGAGTCTTACATTTTTCTTTCACCGGATTACTTTCGAAATAGTCATAATGCGTAAAATGAATTTGATTAAAGCATACATCACAAACCAAAAGATCTGCTTCAATAATTCTGTTACACTGAAGACATCGGTTAGGAAAAAGCAAGTCTAAAATCATAAGTGTGTTTTTACTAAGATATGAAATAGTTTTCAGTCTCTATTTCGAAACCCTCAGATCCTCAGCTCCTCAATTTAAAATTCCTTTCTGATTTTCTCAATAGCATTCTTCATGCTTAGATTAAAATGTTCTTTTTCCAATCGAACCGGTGGGGCTTGTCTTACCTCACAATCCGGGATACTACAAGACTCACAGGTGACCCCTACATTAATGGTTTTTAACGAAGGTGATTTTATAAAACCTATTTTTTTGATCGTTTGTGTATTGAGCAAGATCCCCAGACAATAACTTCTATTGCTGCCATCAGAAAAAGGATTTTTTTGAGAGGTAGAAATGACCAGATAGCTTATTCCCTGATCTTTGTAATGGGAGATTTGGGCATCTGTAAGCGTTTCGTTTTCCTTTAAATAATGAAGGTTTTTTACGGCGATCCACCTTCTGCAATAATGTTCATTGGTTGCGTTTGCATGAGGAGCTTGTTGATGATTGAGATGGAGTTCTTTAAGGATTTGAATCTTTTCTGAACCTTTCTTTTTAACCAGACATAAATAGAATAAGTCTTTAATACCCATTTCAGCAGAAAGAATATTGGTTAATCGATAATAGAAAGTTTCCGGTGAGTTTGTGAAACTATTGATAAGAGCTGCAAATTTTTCGGGTTCCCAAGCATTTTCTTGAAAAAATTCAGAGGCCTTTTCAATAGCTGGTTCTTTTGATATTAATAAAGCTCCGGCAAAATAAGAAGCATAGAAATTATTCAGGATTTCTTCAAAACTTCCAAAATCAAGCCATGAATAAGTGGTAGGACGAACTTTCAATTCCAGAACATTAAACCCTATTTCTTTGGCAAGAATAAATGTTTTCTGATCCTTTTCAAGCTTTTTATTCAAAAGCAATAATTTCTTTTCAGGAATAAAAAGAGAACGCAGATTGTCTAATGTTCCATATTTTTCAAAATCCTCAGATTGAATCGTATAGCCGAATGTTTCCGTAAGAATCTTTTCCAGAATATCAGACTTTAAGTTTTTATCGATCTGAAGATGATTTTCTTCTGTGAATGAACGTACTTTTTCTTCAATTTCCGGAAAATAATTGTCATACAATTCCTGGAATGATCTTAAAACAGCAAAATAGAACCTTTCCTTCCCAAGATTATAGTTCTGAGAAATTTCTATCAGTGCATTGATGAAGGCAGTTACCTTTCTGGGAGCATCACTAATAATACTGATGAGGTTATTCTTGTTGATTCCAAATAATTCCAAAGGAACCTCCTTAAAAAAATCAGATTGTAGAATTTCATTGAAAGGAGCAAGGCTTTTATCCAGTTTGGTGGAAACAAGGTCATCGAAAGTACAGTTTAATGCATCAGAAAGCTGAATGATTTTGTCATGTTTTGGGTATTTCTTTCCATTTTCAATCTCATTGAGGTAAGATTTTGATAATCCGGTTTTTACTGCAAGATCCTGCAAAGACCAATTTTTCTTTTGTCTCTGTTGTTTCAGTTTTAGCCCGAAAACCGTTTTGATAAAGTCACTTTCTGAATTCATTACTCAAATATAAATAATTAGATGCGATTATTCGCATAATAGTTTTTAAATAAATTTAGCGAACGTTCGCTGTTTGTGAAAATTTTTGTTTATGTTTGTAACATCAAGTCACAAAATCAATATGTTATGGAAACTAAGACTCATTTAAAAATTACGGCTCAGAAGCAATTTGAAGAAATTTTCACTCCGGATTTGATCGATTTTTTAATCGTATTGCATCAGAAATTCAATCATAAGAGAGTAGCTCTGTTGGAAGAAAGGAAAAAAACGCAGAAAGAATTCGATCAAGGTATACTTCCAAAATTTTTAAAAGAAACGGAGGATGTCAGAAATGGGAATTGGGTTTGTGCACCTTTGCCTGAAGATTTATTAGATAGAAGAGTAGAGATCACAGGGCCTGTTGATCGTAAATGATCATCAATGCTTTAAATTCCGGAGCTTCTACCTTTATGGCAGATTTTGAAGACAGCAGTTCGCCAACTTGGGAAAACTGTATGGAGGGGCAAATCAATCTTACGGATGCGGTGAACAGAACCATTGATTTTGTCAACGAAAAAGGGAAAGCGTATCAACTTAATGAAAAGACAGCCGTTTTATTGGTACGTCCAAGAGGATTGCATCTTCCTGAAAAACATATTAAGATCAATGATGAAGAAACATCAGGATCACTTACTGATTTTGGAATCTACTTTTTCCGAAATGTAAAGAACCTTTTGGAAAAGGGAAGTGGCACCTACTTTTATCTTCCAAAATTAGAACATTATAAAGAAGCAAGATGGTGGAATGAAGTATTTGTTTTTGCTCAGGATTATCTTGGAATTCCACAGGGGACAATTAAAGCTACCGTGTTAATTGAAACTATTACCGCTTCATTTCAGATTGATGAAATTTTATATGAACTAAAAGAACACAGCTCAGGACTCAACTGTGGAAGATGGGATTATATCTTTTCTTACATCAAAAAATTCAGAAACCTTCCGGAGTTTATTGTTCCCGATAGAGATCAGGTAACCATGACTTCTCCTTTTATGAGTGCTTATTCAAAAAGAGTGATAGAAGGTTGCCATAAAAGAAATGTTCATGCCATGGGCGGAATGGCAGCACAAATTCCGGTAAAAGATGATAGTGAAGCCAATCATATTGCTTTTGAAAAAGTAAGAAGTGATAAAGAAAGAGAAGTAAAAAACGGTCATGATGGAACATGGGTAGCACATCCGGCATTAGTTTCAGTAGCTAAAAATGTTTTTGATCAATACATGTCATCCAAAAACCAGATCGATAAAAAATTTGAATACAACATCCAAGAAAGCGGTCTGCTGGAAATCCCGAAAGGTGAAATCACAGAGAAAGGGGTAAGGAAGAATATAAATGTTGGAATCCTTTATCTTGAAAGCTGGTTGATGGGAGTAGGAGCTGCAGCTATTTACAATCTTATGGAAGACGCTGCTACTGCAGAAATTTCAAGAACGCAAATCTGGCAATGGCTAAAGAATGAAGCCGTATTAAGCGATGACAGAACCTTAACCCGGAATATGATTCTTCAATGGGAATCCGAAGAAATGGATAATATTGAAATATGTGGGTGAAGCCCGTTTTAAAAATGGAAAATTTAACCTGGCCAAAAACCTTTTCAATGAACTGATATTCTCAGAAAACTTTGAAGAATTTTTAACCCTAAAAGCATATCCTTTTATTTAGTCTGAGAGCCGGAATTAAATGTTTTAGAGTTTGAATTCAATATCTGTTAATAATCACTTTAAATCTCGTATCCCGCATCTCGAAACCTATATCTCAACAAACAAAATCCAAATATTATGAAAACAAGACAAGAACAAATCCAGGCTCTAGAGCAAGATTGGCTGACAAATCCACGTTGGAACGGTGTAAAAAGACCTTACACAGCAGAAGAAGTGTTAAAACTTCGAGGTTCTTATAAAATTGATTACACCATTGCAACAGAAATGTCTAAAAAATTCTGGGATAAACTTAATACCCAAGATTATGTAGCAGGATTGGGAGCCTTAACGGGTAACCAGGCTGTTCAGGAGGTAGATGCAGGGTTGGAAGCAATCTATCTTTCAGGATGGCAGGTAGCAGCAGATGCCAATTTATCAGGAGAAATGTATCCGGATCAGTCTTTATATCCGGCAAATTCAGTGCCTTCTGTGGTAAAAAAAATTAATAATGCTTTATTAAGAGCAGATCAGGTTCAATCGGTAAGTGGTAATGGAGATAAAGAATATCTTGTACCCATTATTGCAGATGCTGAAGCAGGTTTTGGAGGAAATCTAAATGCATTTGAGCTCATGAAGCAAATGATTGAAGCAGGAGCTGCGGGTGTGCATTTTGAAGATCAGCTTTCTTCTGCTAAAAAGTGTGGCCATTTAGGAGGAAAAGTATTGGTTCCCACTCAGGAAGCCATTAATAAATTAATTGCAGCTCGTTTAGCAGCAGATGTATTGGGCGTTCCAAGTCTTATCATTGCCAGAACTGATGCTGATGCAGCAGACTTATTAACTTCAGATATTGATGATAGAGATAAAAAATTTGTAACGGGAGAAAGAACTTCTGAAGGATTTTATGTCGTAAGAAATGGAGTAGAACAAGGGATAGACCGAGGCTTGTCTTATGCACCTTATGCAGATCTGATCTGGATGGAAACCTCAAACCCGGATTTAGAGCAGGCTAAAAGATTTGCAGATGGAATTCATGCACAATTTCCTGGGAAAATGCTGGCTTATAACTGCTCACCTTCATTCAACTGGGCAGCTAAATTGAGTGTTGAAGAAATGTCTACTTTCCGTGAGGAGCTGGCAAAAATGGGATATAAATTCCAATTTATCACACTGGCAGGATTCCATGCTTTGAATACAGCAATGTTTGAATTGGCTTTAGCGTATAAAGAAAGAGGAATGGCTGGATATTCAGAACTTCAGGAACGTGAGTTTGCTTTACAGCAAAAAGGATTCAGAGCTGTAAAACATCAGTCTTTTGTAGGAACAGGATATTTTGATGAAGTTCAGAATATTGTTACCAACGGATCTTCAGCTACCGTAGCAATGAAAGATTCTACAGAAACAGCACAGTTTCATTAATAGTCAGTTTTTGCATTATACATATTTTCGAAGTCCTCCCTGGTTTTTGGGGAGGACTTTATTTTTTGTACATAATATTTTAAAGAATTTGACCAGGCTTTAACGATGTTGATGGCTTCTTTAGGTTGAAAAAAACAGAATCGTTGTAAATGAAAAATTATATTATATTTGAACACTGAAAAAAAGTGAAATTTTCGAAAAAGTATATATTATAATGAAACTAATTAAATTATTTTTTATTGCAGCAGGATTAACTTTAACTGCCAATGCTGCCAATGCTCAACAGAAGATCGGAAACATAAATACTGATGAAGTTTTTAATAGTTTACCTGAATTAAAAGCAGCTGGAGAAACTGTTAATACCCTAACGAAAACAAAGCAGGTTGAAATTGATAAAATTATCACTGAATATCAAACTAAGCTTAAAACAGCACAAGATAAAGAGAAGACTTTAACGGAAGCAAACAGAGCTGCTTTAACAAAAGAGTTGGAAGCTGCGCAAGCAGAACTAGACATTTTAGCTAAGAAAATAGAAGATACAAGAGCACAAGCGGCTAAGGAAATTTCTACAAAACAAGGTGAATTGTATGCTCCATTACAACAAAAAGTAAAGACTGCGATTGCGGCAGTAGCTAAAGAAAAAAGCCTAAACTATGTATTTGATATTTCAGCAAGAGGTTCCAATCTTGTGTATACAGATGGTGGAGAAGATATTACTGATGAGGTGAAAACAAAATTAGGTGCTTCTGCAACAGCTTCAAAGCCAGTAGGAAAAGCTAAAAAATAATTTCAATCTATTGAATATCATAAACGGAATCAGATCAGTCTGGTTCCGTTTTCTTTTTTATAAATATATTTCTTGTGCTGAAAGTATTGAGCACCTTTGTTTTAAATCATACATTTGAGTAAATATTTCAGCGAGATGAATTTAATGTATGAAAAACAGATCAAGGTAACCCAAGAACATATAGACCAGAATAATCATGTTAACAATGTTCAATATGTACATTGGGTGGAAGAAGTTGCTGCCGAACACTGGGATCATTTAAAACATAAAACAGAATATGAGAATGATGTCTGGATGCTTCTGGATCATCATATCCGATATAAAAAACAGGTGTATCTGGATGATATTATTACCGTGAGAACCTATCCGCAAGTCCCTGAAGGAGCTAAACAGCCAAGAAAGTAGAATTCTATTGTCATGATGAATTGGTAGTGGATTCTGCTACACTTTGGGTTTTGTTTGATACCGCAGCAAAGAAAATAAAGCGGCTGGAAACTAATTGGCTGGAGAAATTAGAAATTCAGAGTGAAGAGTAAATTAAGAAAAATAACGGTAGAACATACAGTGTATTTATATTCTGTTACCGATAAATATCATGCCGGTACCGAAACTAATACCCTTACGGTAAAAGTATTTTTGAGTGGTGAAAAAAAGACTCCATTAATTATTGATTTTCTAACCTTTGAACATTATTTCATGGGGCAATCTCTAAAATCTGGAATCAGTTTGATGAATGCAGTAACAGATTCCTTAGAAAGTGTCAATATCAATGAACCAAAATACATCCAAAAACTTATTGTAAAGGGAATAGAAAAGGGCTGGAATGGAAAGAATAAAATGGAAAAACAAGATGGATTGAATTATTTAGCGGAATTAGGGTATGAAATAGAACCACTAAAACCTAAATAAAAAGTGCCAGACAGTGTATTAAAATAAAATTTAAACATCTTTGTAACATAATAAAGTGCATAGATGTCTTATCAACAAAAGACCAACAGACAATGACGAAATCCGTTTTAGCAGCTATTTTTTTTAATGTATCCATATTAGGATTCAGCCAGACAGCAGAACAATCCAAAGCAATTGACAGCTATATAAAAAATGTTATTCAAATCAATGAAATTCCCGGAATAGCCGTAGGAATTGTAAAAGATGATAAAGTAACATTTCAGCAATATTATGGAAAAGAAAATCTTGAAAGTGATAAAAAAGTAGACTCTAAGTCCATGTTTAGGGTATATTCTACGACAAAGCTAATTGCGAATGTTGCCCTTTTTAAACTCATTGAGGAAGGAAAGGTATCGCTGGACGATAAGATTTCAAAATATGTAGACAACCTACCTAAAGATTGGCAAAACATACAGGTAAAAAATCTTCTTTCTCATTCTTCGGGACTTCCGGATATGGCTGATGTTAAAGATTTTCCAGAGAAAGCTACCCATAAGGAAGTCATTACTCGTTTGTCTAATGAAAAAATCGAATTTGAAGCGGGAGATCATTACCGGTATAATCAGACCAATTATCTGTTGATTGCGATGATTATCGAGAAAATGACAGGGAAAACTTTTGAAGAATATACCTTGGAAAATCAATTTCCGGATTCTAGGAATCAGGTGGTCTTTTCTTCCAACTCTGCTGAAAAAATTCCTAATAGAGTAGGGAAGTATAATTATAACCCCGAAAAGAAACAGTATGAAAAATTAATGACTATTGATGGAGTGAGAGCTCATGCTGCCAACGGCCTTGCGGTTACACTTCCTGCGTTTCTGGAATGGAGTATTCATTTCAGCAAAAATGATTTTCTGAAACCGGAAACAAAAAAGATGATGTGGAAACCGTTTGATTATAAAAATAACGGGTGGGATTTCGGACATGGCTGGGAGATTACAGACAATAATAATATAAAATCATACGGCTTCTCGGGAGGAAATGTAAGTGCCTATAGCATTTTTCCGGATAAGAATATGTCAATTATTGTCATATATAATGCTAATAAGGGATTTCCGGTGATGTATCAAATGGTGAATCATATTGCAGGAATTGTAGATAAAAACCTGATGAATCCTTATATGTTGGCTGAAGAAATAACGATTGCAGAACCCTTTGTTCATCCCAATCTGAAGAAGGAGATATACGGATACAGAATAGAAAAAGACAAGGTTGTTTTTTCCTATCAGTATCCTAAAAACTCGAGTACAGAATTCATTAAGAGCATTTCTGTGGCAGGTGCATTTAATAATTGGAATATGAATGATCCAGCCTACCAGATGATTCTTAAAAAGAACAATGTCTTTGAGGTTGCAGTACCTAAATCTCAATTTGAAAAAGGAAAGACCTATGGCTTTAAGTTTGTGATGAACAAAAGTGGTTGGTTAACTATTCCTTATAATACGGCCAACACAGACGGAACGCAGGATAACAATCTCGCGCTGAAAATGGATTAGAATTTTATTTGAAAATCATTGTAATAGAGATAGACTTTTCTTTGTTAAGCGGTTTTGTCATATCTTTGCAATATGATACGTATTACAAAAATTTTTACATTCGAAACAGCCCACGTACTGTACAACTACGACGGGAAATGTAAAAATATGCATGGACATTCCTATAAACTGTTCGTGACAGTGAAAGGAAAACCGATTAATGATATTGATAACCCTAAAAATGGGATGGTAGTTGATTTCGGAGATATCAAAAGTATCGTAAAATCTGAGATCGTAGACGTTTGGGATCATGCAGTACTTCTGAATGCACTGACTCCTCATAAAGAATTGGGGGATGATCTTGAACAGAGAGGCCATAAAGTAATCTATTGCAGCTTTCAGCCAACCTGTGAAAATATGCTGTATGCTATTGCTGCCAAAATAAAATCAAGACTTCCGGAAGGAATTTCTCTGGCTTATCTTAAACTTCATGAGACAGAAAACTCTTATGGAGAATGGTTTGCAGAAGACAATCAATAATTATTATCTCATAAAGCTCAGACGGTGTTAAAAACAACAATTAATTTAGAACCTGGAAAAAAAGTATACTTTGCTTCAGATCAGCATTTCGGTGCGCCTACTCCTAAAGAAAGTAAGGTACGTGAAGAAAAATTTATACGTTGGATGGATCAGATCAAGGAAGATGCCCAGGTTTTATTTTTAATGGGTGATCTTTTTGACTTCTGGCATGAATGGAAACATGTTGTACCCAAAGGATATATACGTGTTTTGGGGAAAATCGCTGAACTGAAAGACCGAGGAATCCAAATTTATTTTTTTGTGGGAAATCATGATCTGTGGATGAAAGATTATCTTGAAGAAGAGATCGGATGTACCGTTTTTTACCAGAAACAATATTTTGAAATGGGTGGAAAGCAGTTTCTATTGGCTCATGGAGATGGTTTGGGGCCTGGTGATAAAGGGTATAAAAGAATGAAAAAAGTCTTTACCAATCCGATAGCACAATGGTTTTTCAAATGGCTTCACCCTGATATTGCCATGAAAGTAGCTTTGTATATGTCCCAGAAAAATAAAATGATCTCCGGAGAAGAAGACAAAGAATTCTTAGGAGAAGACAAGGAGTTTCTGATCATTTATTCCAAAGAGAAGCTGAAGACTGAAAAGATTGATTATTTCGTATATGGACATCGCCATCTTCCGATGGTGTTAGAATTAGAACACCATTCAAAATACATCAACCTTGGTGATTGGATTTCTTACTTTACCTATGGCGTTTTTGAAAAGGACTTTGAATTAAAGACATTCGAAAAATAAAACAAAAAAAATTACCCCTAAAAGAGGTAATTTGAGAATGAGTGGGGGACTCATTCTGTTTTTAATCCATATTCCGATTAGGTACTTGCAAGAAGTTTACCAAACTCATATTCAGATATTAAAAAAAAGTTAAATAAAAATATTTTATCCAGATAATTACTTTCTACAGAAGTAATAGAAGATTGAAAAAATTATGGAGCCGAAAGATATATTCAACATACAAACCGAACAGGATTTCCTGAATGCATCATTGAAGACATTTCGTTATCAGTATGAAAACGTTGAGATATATAGAAAGTTTGTAGATTATCTAAACATCAATCCTGATGAGATCGACGACTTGTCAAAAATACCGTTCCTGCCGATTGAAATGTTTAAAAACCATCAGATTCTGGATAAAAATGTGAAGACGGATCTTTATTTTCAAAGTTCCGGAACCACACAGATGAATCTTTCCAAACACTTTATTGCTGATACGGATTTGTATGAAGAAAGTATTTATAAAAGCTTTGAACAATTTATTGGGAAACCTGAAGATTTTATTTTCCTTGGTTTGCTTCCAAGTTATCTGGAAAGACAAAATTCATCCCTGATCTACATGGTGGATTATCTGATGAAAAAATCCAACAAACCGGAAAACGGATATTTCCTTTACAATCATGCTGATCTTTTTGATCTTTTAAGCCAGTTGCAGAATAAAAAAGTAATCCTTTTCGGAGTTTCTTTTGCGCTGTTAGACTTTTTAGACTATTGTCATTCCGAGCGTAGCGAGGAAACTTTAAGTATTCTTGAGAACCTAGTTGTTATCGAAACCGGAGGAATGAAGGGAAGGAAAGAAGAAATGACTAAAGATGAGCTTCTGAAAATTTTACAGGATGGTTTTAAGACTGATAAGATCTACTCAGAATACTCAATGACAGAATTGTTATCCCAGGCGTATTCCCTTGGTAATAACGAATATCAATGCCCCAACTGGATGCGGATCAAGATCAGAAATGCAGAAGACCCTTTCTCTTATGAAAAAGAAGGCAGAACCGGGGCTATTAATATCATCGATTTAGCCAATATCCATTCTTGTTCTTTCATTGCAACTCAGGATTTGGGTAAAATAGTTGGTAATAAATTTCAGGTACTGGGAAGAATAGATCATTCTGATATCAGAGGATGTAGCTTGCTGGTGAGTTAAATAAATGTGTTTCGGGATTCGTGGTGTGGAATACAAGATGTGAGACTTTTCGTTTGTAATAGATTTTTGACAGTGCAAACTTCTTTGATCATTTAAACCCGATGTCTCTTATCTCATATCTCTTGTCTAAATGTCTCTTATCTAAAATCTAAACTATGCTCAAAATAGAAGAACTTGTTCACGCATATATTCATACCCATTGCGACTTTGAAAAAGAACTCGTTCTGACGAATTATTTTCAGGCAGATTGGGAAGCCGATATTCTTATTGTTGATGGAGAAGGAGTAAGTCATGAGATTGAAATCAAGCTTTCAAAAAGTGATTTTAAAAACGATTTCAAAAAATCATATATTCATAAAGATACCGGAGAAAAGTTTCTGAAACACGATAAGATTTCCTGTGGAGACTATGTTTGTAATGCATTCAGTTTCTTATTACCGATGGGTATGGTAGACGCAAGTCTCATTCCTGAACATTGTGGGATTATAGAATTTTATCATAACGCAGATACCTGGGAAACGGAATTCTATCTTATTCGTCCTCCAAAAAGGCTTCACGAAGATTCTTACTGGAACCTGAATGATAAAGATCTTTTTATCAGAAAGATGGCTCTCAATTTATTACAACGGAAAATGGAAATCAAAGGAAAACATGAAGAACTGATTTTTAAAAATCCTTTTGATCTTAAAAACAAAAAGTAATACCAGATTACTTGTAACAAGAGTAGATGAAATTATTTTTGTTACTTACATTTCATTTTAACAAGTTAATACTACTTACTTTGTTTTTTATCACCACATAGTCAAATAGATATCATCCTTCATCAGCGACGAAGTCGCCTTCTTTGCGTCCTAAAAATAAAGCATTTTCACCATAAATTTTGCGTTTAATAATAAGAATAAGCTTCTACATAAAAAAATCCTGTCTGATGACAGGATTTTATAGTAATTTGTAATTCTAAAATTAATTAATCCGCTATTTCCTCAGAATCTCTCTGAAGTAAGAATTTGTAGATTAATCCACCTACAATTCCACCAAGAATAGGAGCTACCCAGAACAACCAAAGTTGTGACATAGCCAGTCCACCTGTGAAAACTGCCTGCGAAAGGGATCTTGCAGGGTTTACAGAAGTATTGGTAATGGGGATAGAAATCAAGTGAATCAAAGTAAGCGCAAGACCAATAGCGATCCCTGCAAACTTACCATTAGCCCATTTATCCGTAGCACCCATAATTACGATAAGGAAGAACGCTGTTAGTAAAAACTCTGCCAGGAATGCTGCGCCCATGCTGAATGCTTTTCCATTGTAGACGGCTTCTCCATAGAAATTGGTCGCAAATGCTCCCGGTTGTGAGAAATCTACAACTCCGGCTCCATTAAGGATCGTGTATAAACATCCTGCAGCCACAATAGCACCCAGACATTGTGCTACAATATAAGGAACAAGGTCTTTTGCAGAAAATCTTCCTCCTGCTAAAAGTCCGAAAGAAACTGCCGGATTGAAGTGACCACCGGAAATATGGCCTACCGCATAAGCCATTGTAAGAACAGTAAGACCGAAAGCTAAAGCAACTCCTAAAAGTCCGATACCGATGTCAGCAACACCTGCTGCAAAAACAGCGCTCCCACAACCTCCGAAAACAAGCCAAAATGTGCCGAAAAATTCAGCAAAAAGTTTTTTTATCATATTGTTTATTTTTAAATGTAACTCAAATGTAAAATTTATATCTTAAAGTAAAAAGTTAAAACTGAAAAAATATTTCAAAATTGAGGCAACAAAAATTATAAATTCAGCAAATTGGTTTAATGTTTGTTTGGGATTTATTGGGATACTATTATGGATAGATTTGAATGAGATAACATAATTGTTTTATCCTTCGTAAGTAATTTAAAGAGGTGGTTAATGAGAAAGTTTCTTTGTGTGGTCTTTGTACCTTTTATGTATAGTTTACATTATTCGCAGGCAGCAAAAAAAGTGCTTCCCTGCTATGATCTTACAACTGTTTTAAAGGTAGAGCCTACTGCACTTTATAAACCTCATTTGGACGCTTCAAAAAGTTTTGGAATCCATTTACTAAAAGATTCTAAAACGGTACAGAAATATATCAGTAATGGGAAGTTTCATAAAATAAAGAAATCAGGGAAAGGATATCAGGTACAGAAACTTGATTACAGCAGAGCCTATATGGTTTCCAAAGGAAAAACAACTCTGGAGAACATGGGCTCCAAATTTAGCAAAACAACAAAAGGGGGTACATTCACAGTTTCATCCATTACCAGAACCCTGGAAGATCAATGCAGATTAAGAAGGGTGAACTCCAATGCTTCCCTAGGAATAAGTTCACACAACTATGGCAATTCCTTTGATATTTCTTATGTAAGATTCAATAATGTTCTCAAATATAACCCGAAAATGGAAGTGGCTTTAGAGAAAGTTTAAAGCATTATGCAGATGCTGGAAGAATTTATTACATAAAGGAAAGACAACAGAGTTGTTATCATATTACAGTGCGGAATTATTAATTAAATTCCTACTTGCACAGCATGTTTAGTTTATATAATTTTATACAACTAAAAAAACCATGCTTATGACAACATTAAACATCGTAGAATATCTGCTCTCTGTGGAAGAGTGTAAAGCTGCTGCAAATAGTTGGGATTCTTGCCGTTCTGATTTTTCTAAAATGAAAGATTTGATCCCTACTAATTATGTATTTAATATTTCCGATGGGCCACTCGATTGGATGAGAAGTTACAGAGATTATCCTGAGTTTTGTGCAGCAATGGGGATATGGAATGATCAGCTGATTCTGATCTTTTATCCTTTAAATGAAAAAGGTGATCGAATAGATCAAAAGGAATATCCTTTTAGTTATCTTACAGAACTTGAAAATGATCTGCAACTTCAGGAAGTTCAGGAATACACAATTGTTAAGAATGCAATTCTTTCTAAGAACCTTGAAAAAGTAGAGCAAACCTCAGACATGGCTTACCCTATTTCTAATAAACCTATTTTGGATCAGGATGTGGCGATAGAAGCTATTGAAACATGGAGAGAATCAGGAATGGATTGGTTTTATAAAGAGTATCAGGAGTCTAAAGGAATGGGAATCTTTAAAAGATTCTATGTGCCTACAGCAGATTTATGCCTTGGAAATGAAGGTTTAAGAGAAATCAAATGTTCTTTTGGACTTAAATATAATAAAGTGTATGGAAGAATGCTGGTAACTCTTATTTTTATTTCATTCCACGAAAATCTTCAAAACTCCCCTCGTGCGCAGATGATTTCCAATATGTATGATTGGGCAAAACCATGTCCTCCTATTTGCCGTATACCGGAAATGGAAAATGGATTTTAAAATAATAAATTAAGGAATGGCAGATCTTTATAAGACGATTTTATTCCTAAACTACGGATTGCTTCTTACTGTTATAGTGTTGGGAGCTATCAAATACCGGATATTAAACCCTAAAGAAAAGCAATATTATTATTGTATTGCTTTTCTATTTTTTATTGAACTGCTGAATCTTGTTCTGCCTTATATTTTAAGACTTAATGATACTTCATTTCTTTACCCGTTTTACATTGCTGGAGAATTTTTTCTCCTGACGGGGTTATTTATTAGAAAGCTAGGTTTTCCAAAATATTTTTTGAAATTGGGCGCTGTACTTGCCGTTGGTTTTATGATTTTGAAATATGGTTTTAATTATCCTGCCAATAGTGATATTGCTAAAGTCGTTTCCAATATTATGATCATCTGCCTTTCGGGATTTACTCTGATTAATGAAATTAAAAAGACTTCAACTCAGAATCGCTTCCTTTGGGTAGATACCAGTATTTTTTTCTATTATTCTGTTTCTGTATTTATTTTTATTATTCAGCATCAGATCGTCAATCTTTCAGAGAACAGTTATTATATTCTCTTCAGTGTTAATAATATTCTTTCCAGTATTTTATACTGCTCACTTATATATACATTCATCCGATTAAAGAAGTAACCTTAAATATCAATCTTTTAATCCTTATAATTGTTACCATAGCAGTTATCGTATCTTTTATTTTGCTGGCTTACAGAGCTTTTATCAGCAGAATTATTAAGGAGAAAAATGCCCAGCATGAAGTAGAAGTTCTTCATCAGAAAAAATTGATATTGGAAAACATTAAAGCTCAGGAAGAAGAACGGAAAAGAATGGCCGTTATGATTCATGATGATATCGGAAATAGACTTAATATCCTTTCCTTATGGCTTAATAATCTCGATACTCAGGGTGATGAACTTATTAAAAAAAATATTTATAACCAGATGTCCTCACTGATTGATGCATCCAGAAGTATTGCTCACTCACTGTATCCGGTTAATCTCGAATCGGTGGGGTTGGTTTTATATGTAGAAGAGCTCATAGCCAACCTTTCTCATAAAATTAATATATCTCTGCAAGTAATGCCTGGATATGAAAAGAAGGATCTTTTTGTAGAAGTACAGTTGTACCGAATTATTCAGGAATTTACGACCAATGTCATCAAGCATTCAACAGCGACAGATCTTTGGATTTATATTAAAGATTATCCGCAAAATATGGTTGTCATTATTTCGGATAACGGACAGGGATTTGAATATGAAAAAGTGAAGAAAGGCATGGGAATCAAAAATATTGAATCCAGAATCAAATCGATGAATGCTACCCATAAATGGAAAAAATCTTTTTTAAATAAAGGAAGTCGTTTAATCATTAAAATTCCAAAACATCATGAGTTCCCAAATCAAAATAGCACTGATTGATGATGAGCAGCTGATCCTTGAAGGAGTAAAAATGCTGTTGTCCAATGAAAAAAATATATCCGTATGTCTTACTGCCGATAACGGACCAGACTTTATAGAATATCTGGAAAAGCTTTCAGAAAAAGAATTTCCAGATATTGCACTGGTAGACGTTCAGATGAAACCTATGAATGGATTTGAGCTGGTGGAAATTCTTAAAGAAAAACATCCGGATCTTAAAATCATTATCCTCTCCTCCCATTATAAGACTTCTATTCTTGGTTATATGGTCAAATTGGGGGTATCTGCTTTCCTGCCGAAAAATTCAGATAAGAAAACATTTATTGATGCCATTACCATGGTAGATAAAAATGGTGTTTTCTTTACTGCTGAAGATCATCAGATGTTGTTTACTTATATGAACAGCTCTGCCAAGAAAAACTCACTTTTTGAAACCGAAGATGAGTTGTCTGAAAGAGAAAAAGACGTTGTGAAGCTGATCTGTCAGGAGTTTACAAACAATGAAATAGGAGAAAAACTTTTCATTAGTCCCCGAACAGTTGAAAGTCACAGGCAGCGTATTCTTGAAAAGATAGGTGCTAAAAATACGGTGGGAATAGTGATTTATGCCATTGTCAATAATATTTACACTCTTGAAAAAATATAATAAGATTCCGTAGAAATACGGAATTTTTTATTTGGTACTTTTCACTCTAGCCAGACTGCTCTTTCTTCCGTTATTTTGGAATGTCTCTTTTAGGGATTTTCAATAAAAACATAAATGTACAGAGATGATCTGTAATAAAAATTAACAAGAGAATGAATGGCAGTAGAGTGATTTCCGTTGGGATTTTTTTTGACGGTACGGGAAATAATGGAGTAAATGCACTTTCATCAGATAAACCACTGAATAATAATGAAAGCTATCATGGTGCATTCACCAATATCTATAAACTATACAAATTATTTATCGGTAACGAAAAAATATACATTGAAGGAATAGGAACAGTAACAGGAGGTGAAGACAATAATTTTGCTATCGCAACATGTGCTAATCCACCTTATGGAAAAGGGTATTCATCAGATGATAAGCTTCAGAAAGCAGAAGATTTCGTACAGAAAATTATTCATGACCAAGAGGGTGAATATCATTTTTATCTATACGGATTCGGAAGAGGAGGTATGTTGGCAAGAGCCTTTAGTCATTGGCTGTTTTCAAATTACTCTTTTGCCAATATCAAAGTAAAGTTTTTGGGAGCTTTTGATACTGTAGAGTCAAAACCTTTTAATACATATAATCTGAGTGTATCCCATCGTATAGAAAAGGCATTGCATATTTGTGCAGTTAATGAATGCAGATTCTTTTTTCCACTAACTGGTTTTTTTGAAAACTCAAGCATAATGCAGGATTATCAGCTTCGTGATAACACCTCTGTTTTCAAAGAAATTTTTGTGCCGGGAGTACATGCAGACATCGGCGGTGGATATTTGGAAGGGCCACAGTCCGTTTATATTTCTACAGATTTTGCCACTGCGGATGATCTGAAAAATTATATTCAAAATATAAGAAATAGAAAAAGGGATATTGAAGGAAATCAAGTTTGGGATATCTTACTTTCGGGATTTGGGATGGAAAGGAAAGATGCTTTTTCAAAAGCTTATATCTCCAGAGATAAAGTATATAGTGAGCTTTCGAAAGTATATGGAAGACTGATGTTGGAAGAGACCAATGCGATATCACAAGTATTTAAATCAGGAAATGATCTTGAGATAGATTATAACAGGCATGCTGTGTTACAAGGATTGTATGAAGAATTGCGGGACTATGTAGAGCAGTTTTCCATGGCTAAAAAACCATCATATAATTACAATAAACTGGCTGATTATATCCATATTGCTGCGAATTTTGGTCTTTATAATGACCATTTAAAGAATAGATCTGAGTATGAAATGAATGTCGAGCTGCTTAATAATGGATTGAATGTTTCAAGCAATACTACGGTAGATCAGACAAACAATGTAAGACTTTCTGTGGAGCTTCATCTTCCTGAAGACAGTTTTGTGAGTGATTTTCTATATGGAACCAACGTTCCTAATAATGATATTTGGACTCGATCAATTATAAAAACTCCAGTAACAAGGCTGGTGAAATAAATAATTAGTGTTAGTCCTTTAGTTTTAAATTTAGGTTGTAAGGGCATCATATCGGATGCCCTTTATTTTTTATTTTGGAAAGAAACTTTATTTCATTTCTTTTGGATCATTAGAATAAGCACCTTCTTTAAGATCCAGTATCAAAAGATCTATCATCTTTTTTGTAATCCCGGGTCTAATGATAATATGACTGAATTCACCATGAGTAGCCAGTTGCCATTTATATTGTAATTCTTTATGGACACGAGGAATAAGAATGGTCAGACTATTCGGATTTTGCCAGGCATTAATGCCGATACCTGTCATTTTTTTCAAAGTATAAGCTGTGAGAATAAGGCATTCTTCTAGGCGGTGGCGCAGGCCTTCTGCCCCGAGACATTTGATGCTGTACCAAAGAAGGAGGGGAGTAATAGCATTTCGTGAGCCTGTAATTGTATCATCAAGGCTGTCCAGAACATCTACATAGCTTGAAACCTTTTCTTTATTATGTTTTAAAACAATAATGACTCCACAAGGAATAGGGGATCCTATGAATTTGTGCCCACTTACAATGATAGAATCAGCTCCTTCACTAAAATCAAAATAAGGTTTAGGAGATAAAAACTGGGCATAGGCTCCACAGAAGGCAGCGTCACAATGGATATAGCGCTTTTTGATGTTAAATTTGTCTAAAATTTGTTGAATTTTCCGGATGTCATCCCTTGCTTCTTTGAGTGTCGTTCCAATATTAGCAACAATAATAACAGGGTGTTCAGTATTGATAAGAATCTTTTTTTTAAGGTCGTTATAGTCTATTTCACCGTTGATTTGAGTCTTAATTTTCTGATGTTGTAATCCTAAAATATCAATATTCTTTTCAACACTGTAATGGGCTTCTTCCGAAAAATAAACAATACCTTCGGGATGCAATCGCTTGGCAAGATAAAGGGCATACAGGTTGCCTTCTGAGCTTCCATTGGTAACATATCCCCAATAATTGTTTTCCGGAGCTTTAAATAAATCAGCAAAAAAACCTATAACCTCTCTTTCGAAAGAATGAGTATTCATGTGATGAGAGCCTCCTGAGTAGAATGAGTCTCCAGCATTGTTGACTGGAAATTTCAGAAACTTGTAAAGAAGACTGTAGTCAAAATCGATCGTGGAGGGATATCCAAGCAAATAATTATTTCTTTCTTCTAAATGCTTTTCCAGTTGATCAATTTTAATTTGGTCTCCTGGTAATAAACTTTTATTCATTGTATTAATAGATTTGTGTCTTATAAAGATAAAAAAGATATCAGCTTATTTTCACGTTAATGAGAATAAAATTTTATTAATATTGAAAATATAAAAACAAGGTTTCATCGGTGTGTTTGTTCAAGATTCTGCTATTCATTTCTTTTTCCGTACTTTTGCCCCCGAAAATTCAATTATTCATTACTAATTATTAATTAAGATGCTTTCGGTTCAAAGTTTAGGATTACATCATTCAGGAAATTATTTATTTCAAAACGTAAATTTCACCATTAAAAAGGATGATAAAGTAGGACTCGTAGGGAAAAATGGAGCGGGAAAATCCACTTTATTGAAAATGCTGTCCAAAGAAATTAACTTCTACGAAGGAGAGGTTGTAACGGAAGGAAGTGTTACTATTGGTTTCCTGAAGCAGGATCTGGACTTCGTTAAAGGAAGAACCGTTTGGGCTGAAACAATGCAGGCTTTTGAACAGATCAATGCATGGAAAAATGAGCTTGAGGAGGTGAATCACCAGATGACGGTAAGAACCGATTATGAAAGTGATTCCTACACAGATTTAATTAATAAAATGACCGAGCTGAATGACCTTTTAATGAACCATGATGCCTACAATCTGGAAGGTGATATGGAAAAAGTGTTGTTTGGTTTAGGATTTAAAGCTGATGATTTCCAAAAGATTACCGATGAGTTTTCAGGAGGATGGAGAATGAGAATCGAATTGGCAAAATTGCTTCTTCAAAAGAATGATATTATGCTTCTCGATGAGCCTACCAACCACCTGGATATGGAATCTATCATCTGGCTGGAAAACTTCCTCAAAGATTATCCGGGAGCAATCGTCTTGGTAAGTCACGATAAACAATTCATGACTGCGGTTTGTAACCGTACTTTTGATATCAATAACAAGAAAGTTGACGACTATAAAGCCAACTATACCAAATATCTTGTCATGCGTGAAGATCGCCGTGAAAAACTGATCCAGGCTAAAAAGAATCAGGATGCGGAGATCAAGCAGATGGAAGATAATATTAATAAGTTCCGTGCAAGTGCTACAAAGCATCTTTCGCACAGTCCCTTATTAAAAGACTAGATAAAATCGAGCGTATTGAAGTAGATAACGAAGATGTTTCAAAATTCAATATCCGTTTCGTACAGTCTATGGTTCCTGGAAAAGTAATTTTCGAAGCTGCAAACCTTGGAAAAGCTTATGGGCAGAAGCAAATTTTTGATAATGTAGATTTCATCGTTCAAAGGGGAGACAGAATTGCGCTTTTAGGACAAAACGGTCAAGGAAAAACAACATTAGCTAAAATTTTAGCAGGAGATATTAAAGACTACTCAGGAGACTGGAATCTTGGACATAATGTAAACATCGGGTATTTTGCTCAGAATCAGGAAGAGGTTTTAACACCCAACAAAACGGTGCTTGAAGAAGCAGAAGATGCGGCAACAGAAGAAACCAGACCTAGAGTAAGAGACTTATTAGGATCTTTCCTATTCCAGGGAGATGCGGTTACTAAGAAAACAAAAGTACTTTCCGGAGGAGAGAGAAACCGTCTGGCACTTTGTAAACTGCTACTTCGTCCTTTCAACACGTTGATTATGGATGAACCTACCAACCACTTGGATATTCAGTCTAAGGAGATCATCAAATTAGCGCTACAGAATTTTGAAGGGACATTAATCGTAATTTCTCACGACAGGGAATTCCTTCAGGGGCTTTGTGATAAAATCTATGAATTCCGTGATGGTAAGATGAAAGAATTCCTTGGAGATATCAATGAATACCTTGAGTACAGACAAAAAGAAAGCATCAGAGAAATCTCTGCAGAGAAAGCTAAATTGCATAGTGTTGAGGAAATTAAGGTAGAAGTTAAACCAAAAGTGGAAGAAAAGCCTGTGGCTAGCAACAGTCAGACATCCAATATCATCACTAAAGAACAGAAAAATATCCAAAATAAAATCAAGAAGGTAGAAGAGAGAATTTCTGAACTTGAGACTAAAGTAGAAGAAATGGAAGCTTCATTCGCTAAAGAAAATCCTTCCGATGAAACTTTAGAAAAATATAATAAAGACAAAGAAGAGCTGGATAATGCCCTGCAAGAATGGGAATATTTAGGTTCTCAATTAGATTAATACAAAATACCAAGGTTCGGGACTCGAGATAGGAGTTCCGAATTTTTTTTTATTAGAGAGATAGAGTAAAGCTTAGAATGACATCATAATAGATAATGATCAATTTATCCTTCAAAATAGAGTTCTCACTTCTGAATTTTAACCTCTAATTTCCACCATCATTAATAGATTATTCAAAATTAACACGAAGTTCTAAATTATTTTCATAATTTTGAAACATGATTAAAGAAAGCGGAACCTTAAAGAGTTTTATCTCCAGACTATTGTGTGGAGTATATTTCCTCGCGCTGCTTTCTCAGAGCTTTCACCATCATGATTCAGTAGATTATTTTAAGGCATTTAACCTTAAGAAAGTCGAGAATTCAATGACGAAGGCTACACATAAAGAGAAAGCTGGCGATTGTCTGGCTTGTCATTTTTTGGCTACCGGGCATACTTTAGCTCCTGAAGAATTCGGCTTTAGCTTTGAGCATTATACGCACGAAGTAAAGCAAATTATCGTTATTCAGGAGAAAATTTGGTCACAGACCAAATTTACCTTTCAACTTCGCGGACCACCCGCAATTTCTTAATCAACACTTCTTATTGGGTTGAAGCTCTATATACTTTAGAGTCTAAAAATTAATGTTCAAAGTTTAACGTTTTATATTAAAAGTTGTTGGAAAAAACAGCTGTCGTTTTGTAATGGAGCAATAGGTTACATCAAAAGGCTCCCTACTAACGGCTTATATACAACTCTAAAATTCCATCATTAATACATTGTACTATTGTACAATTGAATTAACCCATTCAATAAATTTTAACGAAAAATGTACCCTTCATTAGAGGGTATGCAATCAATCTATTTACAATGAAATTGATATATTGCCTGTTGCTGATCTTTTGTGGATCGGTATTTACGAGTGCACAGAAAACGTATACTGTACAAGGAACTGTTCAGGATTTTCATGATAAAACCATGCTGGAAAATGCGTTGGTGAAAATTGGAAATCTTACAGCCAAAACAGATAAAAAAGGAGTTTTTTCCTTTGATAAAGTCCCTGCTGGGAAGTATACACTCATTGCAAAACATCCTGATTGCAATGATTATACTGAAAATATAGGAGTTGATCAGGATCTTCACATAACCATCACTTTAGAACATCATTCAGGTGATATAGAAACCATTACTTTACACGGAAGTCATAAAAACAAAGGTTCCGTAGTAATGAAAACACTGGATAAAACCGAAATTGAAAGAAACTCCACGGAAAACCTTGGGAATATTCTTTCGAAAATTTCAGGAGTAACCGTGTTGAAAACAGGAAATAATATTACAAAACCTGTTATTCATGGTCTTTATGGAAGCCGTATTTCTATTTTGAATAATGGTGTGAAGCTTGCAGAACAGGAATGGGGTGCAGAACACGCTCCCAACGTGGATGTTAATGACTTTGAACATATAGATGTTATTAAAGGAGCATCCGCTTTGAAATATGGAAATGATGGAGTAGCAGGAGTAGTGCTTTTGGAACCTGCCATACCTCCTAAAAAAGATACTTTGATGGGGAATATTAAACTGTCGGGGATTTCTAATGGAAGAGGAGGCGAAATTTCAACTAACGTGCTTAAATCTTGGGAAAACGAATGGTTTGTAAAAGCAGGTGGAAGTTATAAAAAGTTGGGTGACCTGTACATTCCGCATCATACGCTTCAAAATACCGGGGCGGAAGTGAATTCCTTTAACTTTTCATTCGGGAAGCATGATTTTATGCAAGGATTTGATGTTTCTTACAGTGGTACCAATCAGAACTTTGGAATTTACAGAGGTGCACATCTTGGAAATGGATATGATATCTACAAAGCAATGACTTTAGGTCAACCTTATTTCTTAGATGATTTCGGCTATGATATTGGATATCCAAAACAGAATGTAGAACATCATATTGCAAAGATTTCTGCCTATAAACGTTTTGCTGATTTTGGTAAAATTACTTTTCAGTATAGTTTCCAATTAAACAGACGTAAAGAATATGATATCAGAAAAGGAGATTTGAAAGATACTCCTTCTATGGATTTAAGACTGATTACACATTCCGCGAGCCTTACTCACCTTATTGAACGTTCAAAATGGAGCTTAGAAAGTGGAATTTCAGCAGGGTTTCAGGATAATTATCCCAACCCGGCTACGGAAGTCAGACGTTTAATTCCTGATTATTATCGTTATGATGCAGGAGCTTTTTCTGTTTTTAAATATCGTTTCTCTCCAAAATTAAATGCGGAAGCAGGAGTAAGATACGATTTTAGCAGATACGACTCCTATAAATATTATGATGCTAAAGAATGGAATGATAAATATGCTGACGTCTTTCCGGAATTCTACATCAAGCAAAGTGGAAGCAGAGTCTTAACTCGTCCAATTATTGATAATCATAATATTTCAGCCAATGTTGGATTGAATTATAATCCCTCTAAAGATTTTGATATCAAATTTAATTTTTCAAGAATGAGTAGAACTCCGAATCCGGCAGAATTATTTGCCGATGGGCTTCATCATTCTGCTGCAATTATTGAAAAAGGAGATTTAAGAATCAAAAAAGAAGAGATTTATAATGCGAATCTTTCATTAACAGGTCGTTTCGATGTTTTGAAAGGGTTGCAGATTGAGGCTAATCCATATATCATTTTTTCTGATAGTTTTATCAACCAGATGCCTACAGAAATTCAAACAACAAGCAGAGGAACTTTTGCCGTTTGGGCTTATCAACAGGTAAAAGCCAGAATGTACGGAATAGATGCTGATGCACAGCTTAATATCTTGGATAATCTGAAATGGACGACTAACTTCAGTGCATTGAGAGGGGATGATTTGACGAATAATGAACCTCTTATTCTCATGATGCCAATGACCCTTAGAAATTCATTGGAATTGAAATTGAACAAACCAACCAATTTCTATATCAGATTGGAAATGAAAATGTGTTTAAACAAAATCGTTTCCCGATCAGAGATCAGTCGGTACAATTCATCGAGGATGGGCAAATGGTAACTAAAACAATAGATTACAGTACTCCTCCTTCCGGATTTTCAATATTCCATGCATCAATTGGTGCAGATCTATTCAAAAACATGAATCTGAATTTCAGAATCAACAATATTTTTAACAAAGAGTACAAGGAATATCTCAACAGATTGAGATATTATATGCCAGAACCGGGAAGGAATTTTGTGGTTACTCTTAAATACAATTTTTAACTCTTATTATTTAAAATTTAAATTAAAATGAAAAAATTATTCAACATATCACTTTTATTATTGGCTACAATTCTATTATTCTCATGCCGTGACGGGAATAACGATATCCCGGAAGATATTCATGAGCATGAAGAAGTAGGACAGGTGATTGTAACAGCTATTAATAAGGCTGATGGAACCAAACAGACGGTAACAGTTACGAATGGCCAGACAACAGATCACTTTCACTTTACTCAAGGGGCAACATATGCTGTAGACGTTAATTTCCAGATTAAGCATGGGGATCATTACCATGATGCAGAAGAAATTATAGAAGAAAAAGATATGCACTTTGTTACTTACAAATTCTCAGGAGCAGAAATCAATGTAAAAAGAACAGCGCAAGATGTGGTAAGAACTGACGGTAAGAAACTAGGACTTAAAACTGAATGGACTGTAGCTAAGTCAGCAGCTGGTAAAGCAAACATTACCCTTGTACATGGAGCAACTGCCGTGAATGACAATGCACCTTCACCAGATAACCAACAAGGGAGCACTGTAGGAGGGGAAAGCGATGTAGATATTTTCATCGATTTTCATTAATTAAAGAAGTAAGCTCTTCAGAGAAAAGGGCATACATATCGTCATATTAATTTTGGGAAACCACTGATTTATTCAGTGGTTTTTTTATTTAACAATATTTGGCTGTATTAGTTGATTTTAGATGAGTGATTCTCATAAAAAATTCATATTTTTGCAACCTAAAATTTTAATCGATAATGAAGGTTACCGCACAAAACCATGATGATGTAAGTGCATTACTTACTGTAACATTGGATAAATCTGACTACAAAGAAAAAGTAGACAAGCAATTGATTAATTATGCTAAAAATGCGCAAGTTCCTGGATTCAGAAAAGGGAAAGTGCCTTTGAGTATGGTTAAAAAACAATATGAAGCAGGGATTGCATTTGAAGAAATCAACAAACAGGTTTCTGATGCTTTGAACAGCTATGTTAACGACAACAAGTTAAGATTAGTTGGTCAGCCTATTCCTCAGCCAGTAAACGAATTAGATTACA